>JBKBVT010000022.1:0-24110 GCA_046289305.1 Hyphomonas sp.
CTGCACCAACAAAGTCTACCTCAAGGAAATCCTCGAAAAGGCCGGCCTGCCCATTCCGCGCACAGAGATCGTAGACGCAAAGACGGACCTGGCTGGCGTGTTCGAGCGTCTCGGCAGCCCGGTGATCCTCAAGACCCCCGATGGCAGCTTCGGGATCAACATGGTCAAGGCCACGTCGCTCGACGAGCTCAAGACCGGTGCCAAAAAGATGTTCGATGACACCGCCCTGATCATCGCCCAGGAATTCCGCCCGACGAAGTTCGACTGGCGCATAGGCGTCCTCAACGGCGAACCGCTTTACGCCTGCCAATACCGGATGGCCCGAGGCCACTGGCAGACCGTCAAGTACGGCGAAGGCGGTAAATCCACCGAAGGCGGCTTCACAACCATGCCGGTGGAAGAGGCCCCGCCAGAAGTCGTCAGCGTCGCCGTCCGCGCCGCCAGCCTCATTGGCGAGGGCCTCTATGGCGTTGACCTGAAAGAGACCGACCAGGGCGTCATCATCATCGAAATCAACGACAACCCATCCATCGACCATGATGTCGAAGGCGCCATCCTCAAAGATGAAATCTGGAGACGGATCATCTCCTGGTTCTCCACCCGCCTGGAACGCCGCATGGGCCGCGCCGGCTGATTTCGCGCCGGAAGGAACATTGGCCCGTTTCTTGCGTCCTACACGGGAAGATGATGTTTCCCTGGAGGAAAAATCCATGCATTTCAGTCGTATAGCGGCTGCCGCCTTGCCGATTCTGGCAATAGCAGCCTGTGCACAAACGGGTTCGGGCATGATGCGCGACGCGCATCTGACATCCGATCTTGCCGAACTCACCATCCCCCCGCCGACAGACTGGCGTCCCTTTTCGGCAGACAGCCCGTGGAACACGCCGATTGCTTCGAACGCCGAGACAGACCGGAATTCCGATGTGCTGGTCGCTGGCATCGCCAAGGATAGCGGGCTCTACGTCAACATCCCGGAATGGACCGTCACGGTCCGCTATTTTGACTCCACCCGCTCGGTGCGCGCGCCGGTTCGGCCCTTGTTTCCGGGCCGGTTCGGTCCCGGCTTTGAACCCGGTCAGCGCGTCCCCTTGCCGGACGGCGCGATCCCGGAAGGGGCCGGCGACGCACAGGCCCACTTTGTATCCCTCGTTGATCCGGTCCTCAACAAGGCCTGGGATATCCGTCAGGGCGGACGAACCGCGCGGGGTGACTGGTTTGCAGGCTTTGGCGCCGCCGTCGATCTCTCTGGAACTGGCGTCGCCCGGCCCTGGATGCAGGCAGACCGTGCAGACCTCTCCGGCGGGGCGCGTCCATCCGGCATTCCGTTGATCGCCGGCCTCATCCGGCTGGATGATGTCAAGGCGGGCCAGATCAACCATGCCCTGGCCTTCGCCTATCGCGGCGCGCGGCCCGGCTGGTTCGTGCCGCCTGCGAGCACCGCGCTGGAAGCCACGCCTGAGCGATTTGGCCGCGATTTCGGGCTGCCCATGGGCGCCCGGATCCAGCTGAATCCGGACTACGATATCGAGAACACGAAACTCTCCCCAGCCGGCAAGGTCATCGCGCGGGCGCTGCAGAAGTATGGTGCGATCCTCGTCGACGAGGCGGGCGCAACTGTGCTCTTCGCAGAAGGCGGTCCGGAGCTTGCGCCGCAATGGGAGGGTATACTCTCACCCGGCGATCTTCAGTTCTTCTTCACCCCGGACTTCATGCAGGAAAATTTCCGCGTTCTGAAGATGGACGAGCGCATGCCGGGCGAGATCGTTCCGCGCTAGCGCACAGCCCCATCAACTGGGGCGGGACGTGTCATACGGGCTGTCGAGCGAGAAGGTCGGGATACGTGCGACCATCTCCTCGCCGGCCTCGCCGAGCAGGTCATAGCTGCCAGTCATCATACCGGACGGCGTCGCCAGCGGCGCTCCGGACGTATAGCTGAACCGCTGTCCCGGCTTGAGCCGCGGGGTCTGGCCAACGACGCCCTCGCCGTCTACCGCCTGCATACGCCCAGCGGCATCCACGATCTGCCAGTGGCGGCGCACAATCGTCCACGCCCGGTCGCTCTCATTCTCGACTTCGACGGTGTACGACCACATGAACCGCGCGCGCGCCGGCTCGGATTCGTCATGCATGAATTTCGGCCGCACACGGATGCGCACGCCGTCTGTCACGGCCTCATATTGGGGCGGGGCGTGCCGTCTGGCCATTATTCAACACTTCCCCGGGAGAGGTTCACAAGCTGTTAAGTGCAGCCAGCAGATCAGCTTCCAAATCATCCGCATCCTCTAGTCCGACCGACAGGCGCACCCAGCTGCGGTCAAGGCCCATGGCAGCCTGCTCGGCATCCGACAGCGCGCGATGGGTTGTCGTTGACGGATGACAGGCAAGCGATTTCGTGTCGCCAAGATTGTTACAGATATCCACGATCCTGAGGCCATTGAGGAAGCGGAAAGCCGCTTCCTGACCACCTTTTAATGAGAGCGCCAGCAGCGTGCCGCCCATGGTCATCTGGCGCTTGTGGATTTCGTAATGCGGATGGTCCTTGCGATGAGGATAGCGCACTGCTGCAACCGCCGCATGCTCCGCCAGCGTATCGGCCAGCCGAGCAGCCGAACGGCTCTGCGCCTCAACCCGCAGCTGCATCGTCTCAAGCCCCTTCAGAACCACCCAGGCATTAAACGGCGAAGCTGCCGGCCCCATATGCCGCAGCCACGGATCATAGACCTCCGACATCCGCTGCTCACTCGTCAGGATCGCGCCGCACAGGACCCGGCCCTGGCCGTCCATATGCTTGGTCGCCGAATAGGCGATGACGTCCGCGCCCATTTCCAGGGGCCTCTGCAGGATCGGCGTGGCGAATACATTGTCCACCACCAGCAGCGCGCCGGCCGCATGGGCGATCTTCGCCACCGCCTCGATATCGACCCCGTCGAGCAGCGGATTGGCCGGGCTCTCGATCAGCACCAGCTGGCAACCCCTGTCGATCTCGCGCTTCCAAGCGTCCAGATCCGCCCCGTCTACGAACACCGCCTCGATGCCGAATTTCGGCATCTGGTTGGTGATGATCCACCGGCAGGATCCGAACAGCGCCGCCGCCGCGACGACCCGGTCGCCCGCTTTCAGCGGCGCCAGGATGGAAGTCGAGATCGCGCCCATGCCGGACCCTGTCACGCGGCAGGACTCGGCGCCTTCGATCAGGGCGAGGCGCTGCTGCAGCATTTCCGCAGTCGGGCTGCCATAGCGCGAATAGACATAGCCGGGCTCCTCACCCGCCATGCGGCGCATCGCCTGCTCGGCCGAGTCGTACGCGTATCCGGAAGTCAGGAAGATCGCTTCGGAGATTTCCCCATGCTGCGAACGCATCAGGCCGCCGCGCACCGCACGGGTCGCTGGCTTCCATGCCTTTTCGTCCTTGCCGGATGCATCCGCCATGGTTGTGGTCCTTGTGTTTCCTGTAGCGGGTCTTATGCCTGTGGCCAATGGGGTGCAAGTGATGGCCGAAGCGGCGGGCGTTTTGCCCGATTTCGAGATTGAGGCGCTGCTGGAAAGTGGCGGCATCCGGTGTGATCTGCCGCCCGAACCCGGCCAGGTCCAGCCGGCCAGCCTCGACCTGCGCCTCGCCCTCGACGCTTACCGGCTGCGCGCGAGTTTCCTGCCCGGCCGGGACCGGTCAGTGGCTGACATGCTGCAGGAACCCGGCATCCACATCCACAGGATCGACCTGACCGACAAAGGCGCCGTGCTCGAGACGGGCTGCGTCTATCTCGTGCCGCTGCAGGAATCGCTGCGGCTTCCGGCGGGCATTGCCGCGCGCGCCAATCCCAAAAGCTCAACCGGACGGATCGACGTGTTCACACGCCTCGTCACCAATCGCGGCAAGGCCTTTGACGAAGTGCCGACCGGTTATTCGGGCCCACTCTATCTCGAAGTCTCCCCGCGCACCTTTCCCATCAAGGTCCGGCCAGGCGACCGGCTCGCCCAGATTCGGTTCAAGCGGAAAAAACCCGATACCCTCCGTGAGAAAATCGTCTCCATCGACCTTCAACCACCCGAAGGCCAGCCAGCCGGCTACCGCGCCAAACCCTATTCCGGCGTCATCGACCTGAAAGGCCTTGGCGCCCACGAGATCAGCCAATTCTGGGAGCCGGTCTATCCGCGGGATGGCCGGATCGTGCTCAACCCAGAGGATTTCTACATTCTTGTGAGCCGCGAAGCGGTCCGCGTCGGCGCCGCCGAAGCGGCCGAGATGGCGCCTGTTGCCCCCGAACTCGGCGAGTTCAGAGCCCATTATGCCGGCTTCTTCGATCCCGGCTTCGGCACCAACAGCGGCGGCAGCCGGGCAGTTCTGGAAGTGCGCTCCCGCGACGTGCCGTTCATTCTTGAACATGGCCAGCCGGTGGCCCGGCTCATCTATGAGCCCATGACGGCCAAGCCCCGGCAGGTCTATGGCGGCCAGGGCTCGAACTATCAGGGCCAGGGCCTGAAACTCTCAAAACATTTTGCCTGAGCGGGAACGCACCTGAAGGCTGCGCGTTATACGCTTGACCAATTTGGGTCTTCGGTCCCCTATGGGTGTCGGCGCGACAGCTTTTGAAAGAAGTTGTGGTGGCGCCACCGGACTGATCACGTCATCAACAGTCGGAGAAAATCCAATGAAACTTCGTGCCCCTGCCGCCATCGCTTTGAGCCTGGCGCTAACACAATTCGCCGTTCCGGCTGCCGCACTTGCCGAGGCCCCCTCGACCTTCCGCAGCGTCGAAGCTCAAGCTTTCAGCGCATCTGACCTCAACCGTTACGGCCTGTCCGCTGACGAAATCGCTCAGGTCGAAGCCTACCAGGCTGAAGGCTACGAGATCCAGGTCCTGACCGCCGAAGAGGCCGCCGAGTACAATGCCGGTATGTCGACCCGCAACGTTCTGGCCATCGTCGGCCTTGTTGTGATCGTGCTCGTGGTTGCCTCTGCAATCTGACATGAGGTTACAGGCGCTGATTGCGGCACTGTCGCTGACACTCGGCGCCTGCGCCACAAACCCCAGCTCCGGCCCGGCAGAATTTGCCGACCGGACTGGCCATAACAGTTTTGAACTGTTTCGTCCGGGCGTCACCGTGCCGGACACGCTTCTTTTACCCGTTCAGCATGATCAGCAGATCAACAGCATCGCCTGCGGCGCGCATGCTTTGGCCAGCATCATCAATTACTGGCTCGGCGAGGGCCATGTCAGCGGCGCCGAGATTCTCGCGGCTCATCCGCCCTTAAATTTGGAAGCCGGCTACTCGATGGCCGAACTGCTGCATCTGGCCGGCGAGTATGGATTGCTCGCAAGCGCTGTGCGCCTTCCAGAAGCTGGCATTATAGCCGAGCTGGAAGCCGGACGTCCGGTCCTGGTGCCCGTCAGTGTTCCGGGCATCTTTGTCCAGAACTGGCAACTTCCGGGTGCGAATCGGCCGCTCCTGGGCCTTCCGGCCGCCGTGACGCGCTCACGTACCGCCTGGCTCTCGGAACAGATGGGCCAAGGCCTGGTTGACCACTATGTCATCGCGGCCGGCCATGAAAGCGACAGCTTTGTCGTGATGGAGCCGGTCTGGGGCCTTCGCACGATCCGGTCATCCCGGCTGGCGCGTTACCGTGAGGCGTTTGGAAACGCGGCAATCGTCTTCAGCGCGCCGCCTCAGCTCCCAAACGAATAGACCAGCGACATCCGGGTCGAAGTATCGGTATCCACAAATCCTTCCGGCGGCGCGGAATCGTGGCGCACCTCGATGCTGAAGCGAGCTGACAGGCTCTGCGTTAGCGAGGCCGTCAGCGAAGTCTTGTTGCTGAACTGGGTCGAAACATCGGCATAGATCAGGTTGGTATCATTGCTGAGGCGCACATGGTCGTTCAGCGTGTAGGCAAACCGCGACGATGCCATCATCGAATAGCTTTCATCCGATCTCGCAGGCACGAGGATATCCTCGCCATCCTCAACGACTTCGATACGAGATCGCAACCGGTCAAACTTGACCCCTGGACCGCCCTCAAGCGACCATTTCGCTGCCTCATCATCAAGAACGAGCCACCCCAGACCGCTGGCAACGAAGGACCGGCTGTTAAAGCCTGAAAACTCATTTTCTTCATGCGACACCCTGGCGAAGCCGAACAGGTTGTCGTCCAGCGTCCGGTCGAACTGACCGGAGGCGAAATACCGGTTCTTCGTGCGGCTGCCATTCTTGGTACCATAATCGGCGATGAATTCTGTGCTGATGCGCCAGATCTGGGTCTCGCGGGCCATTTTCACGCCGATCCCGAGATCGCTCGTCTCGGTATTGCCCGTATTCAGAGCAGCCGTGAGGGAGCCTTCGCCGTCCCAATTGCCTGGGCCAGCCATCGCCGGCAGTGTCAGGATGCTCACCGCCAGTATCGCAGTCAGTCCTCGTCTCATGCAGCACCTCCCTCAGGTTCGCTTTATTTGTCCAGCGGTATCATTTCCTGCCTGTCTCAATTCAGAACGTAAAGGGAGGGAGTGAATCAAATGCTTTCTTCAGCGCTTCGCCCCATCCAGTCGAGATCGCATGGAAATAGGCGTCTTCCGCCTCGATCCGCGTTGACGCGCCAAGCACGTATGTATCCGTTTCGATGACCTGCAGGTCCAGCGGCAGACCTACCGACAGGTTCGCCTTGATCGTGGAATCGAAGGACACCATCAGCAGCTTCACTGCCTCCTCAATCGTCATGCTTGGATCATACGCCCGCACAAGGATCGGCCGGCCATACTTCGTCTCGCCGATCTGGAAGAAAGGCGTGTCGTCACTGGCCTCGATGAAATTACCTTCCGGGTAGATCAGGAACATGCGGGGCGGGATCCCCTTGATCTGGCCGGCGAGGATGAGGGTCGAGTTGAACGTCGAATCGGCCTTCTGGCCGGTTGCGGCGTTCATCCGGATCACATCGCGCAGTGTCTCACCCACGAGCCGGGCGATCTGGAACATCGTTGGCAGCTCCAGAATCGACGGGCGGCGGTCAGACGGCGCCTTGGTGCGCTCTTCCAGGATGCTAACCACTGACTGGGTCGTCGCGAGATTGCCGGCGGTCATGAGCACGATCGCGCGTTCGCCCGGAACTTCCCAGGTCGTGAGCTTGCGGAATTTCGAGACATTGTCGACGCCTGCATTGGTGCGGGTGTCTGACATCATCACCAAACCACGATCGAGTTTGAGGCCGACGCAGTATGTCATGGGGTGAGCCCTTTGAGCGCTTTCTTATTGTTGTTGCACCTGAATAGACACATCGAGCGATTCGGCTGTAGCCCCGAAGCGCATGCCAGAAACAGGAGCCGCCTCGGCATAGTCAAGGCCTGTCGCAACGCGAACATAGCGTTCATCCGGCGAAATCGCGTTCGAGACATCGAACCCGACCCAGCCAAGACCCTCGACATGCACCTCGGCCCAGGCGTGCCCGGCATCCTGATAAATCCGGTCGTCCATCATCAGATATCCGCCCGCATAACGGGCCGGGTAGCCAAGGATGCGCGCCGCCGAAACAAAGATATGCGCATGGTCCTGGCAGACGCCATGTCCCGCCTCGAGGGCTTCCTCGGCGCGGGTGTCGGCATCGGTCCGTCCCGTCTCGTAGACCACCGCCTCGCGGATCATGGCCACCAGAGCATGCAGGCGGGGAATATCGCCTTCGCTGTCATCCGGCACGCTGCGCACTAGTTTGCGGATCAACGGTCCGGCACGGGTCAGCGGGGTTGCCCGGCGAAACAGCCAGAGCGGCGCATAGCCTGAATGGGCCCCCACGACTCCCGAATTGTCATGGACCTCGATCTCCCCCTCACAGACGATCGTCAGTTCCGCACGGTCACTCCCGACACTGATCAGGTGCACATGATTGGCATGCTGATCTTCGAACTCGGCTTCCACCCGGCCGCCATCCACGGAGACGGACCAGTTTTTTACTCTCTGGCTCGGACGGTCCTTCGGTGTATTGCGCAGCTGAAGCAGTCCGTACCCGACAGGACTGTCATAGGTGTAGCGTGTCGTATGCAGGATTTTCAGTTTCATCATACGCCCTTCAGCTTGAAAACCGGAAGTCCAGCTCGATCTGTCTGGCCAGTGCATTGTTCTCGCGAATGAAGCCGGTCAGGAATTCGTGCAGACCGCTGTCGATGATCCGCTCAATCGTCTGAGCCTCCAGCCCGCCGCACTGGGCGATCGCCATGTCGAGGCTTGGGACACGGATTTTGTAGTCTGTGCACAGATGACCGAGATTCCCCGCGATTTTGCGCGTGCAGAAGAGCAGCGAACGCGGCATCCGCGGGTCGAGAATCAGGAAGTCCGCGATGGTCGAGGCATGCGCCTCGCCGCCATGCAGCCAGCGGAAGGCGCGCTCTGCCGAGGCCGAGCGTAGGATCGACTCCCACTGGACATTATCCAGAGCAGAGCCAACGAGGCTCACCGATGGCAGGAGCACATAATACTTCACATCCAGGATGCGCGAAATATTGTCAGCGCGCTCAACGAAGGTGCCGATACGCGCGAAATTATAGATGTCGTTGCGCAGCATCGTACCGACCGTTGCGCCGCGCACGAGTGAGCTCTGACTACGGATGATCGAGAGCGTTTCCGGCAAGTCGGTTTCCCTTACGGGCCGCGCCAGCAGCTCCTTGAGGGTGATCCAGCTTTCATTCACCGCTTCCCACACCTCGCGCGTCAGCGCAGTCCGAACGAGGCGGGCATTGTTGCGGGCGGCCTCGGTGGCAGAAATCACGCTCGATTTGTTCGAAGGATCACGCAGCAGGAAATTGATGACGCTGGGCCCATCGAACTTTCCGCCGGACGCCAGAAAATCGCGCCTGGCCGATGCTGTGTCGATGATCGAGGCCCATTCGTCCTCGGCATGGTCGGAGCGCGTCAGCGCCATGCGGAAGCCGGCGTCCACCAGACGCGCGGTATTCTCGCTCCGCTCGAGATAGCGGAACATCCAGAACATGCCGGAGGCGGTCTTACCTAGCATCGCGCATCAGTCCTCCAGGACCCAGGTGTCTTTTGTGCCGCCGCCCTGGCTGGAATTGACCACCAGGGAGCCTTTTTTCAGCGCAACCCGTGTGAGCCCGCCCGGCGTGATGTTGATCGTGTCCGGGGAGACGAGGACGAAAGGTCTCAGATCGACATGCCGGGGCGCTAGGCCCGCGCGCGTCAGGATCGGAACCGTCGACAGCGCCAAAGTCGGCTGGGCGATATAGGCGGCGGGCCGCGCCTTGAGCTTCGCCCGAAACGCTTCCAACTCTTTCTTCGACGCGGCCGGGCCGACCAGCATGCCATAGCCGCCCGAGCCATGGACCTCCTTCACGACCAGTTCGGCAAGATGTTCCAGAACATAGGCCAGCGCGTCCGGCTCCGAGCAGCGCCAGGTAGGCACATTCTTCAGGATCGGTTTCTCGCCCGTATAGAACTGCACGATGTCCGGCATGTAGGAATAGATCGCCTTGTCATCGGCGATGCCCGTTCCCGGCGCGTTGGCGAGCGTGATCCCGCCCGCGCGGTAGACATCCAGCACACCGGGCACACCCAGCATCGAATCCGGACGGAAGTTCAAAGGATCCAGATAATCATCATCCACGCGGCGGTAGAGGACATCGATCGGCTGGTAGCCAAGCGTCGTGCGCATCGCGATCCGGCCATTCACCACGCGCAGATCATGGCCTTCGACCAGCTCAGCGCCCATCTGGTCTGCGAGGAAGGCATGCTCGTAATAGGCGGAGTTGTGGATGCCGGGTGTCAGAACGGCGATAACGGGCCGGCCCGTACAGGCCGGCGGCGCGCAGGCGGCGAGCGACCGGCGCAGGGATTTCGGATAGTCATTGACCGGCCGCACCCGGATCTTGCTGAACAGCTCCGGAAACATCTGCAGCATCGTTTCGCGGTTTTCGAGCATGTAGGAGACGCCAGACGGGGTGCGGGCATTGTCTTCAAGCACGAAGAACTCATTCTCGGCGGTGCGTACGAGATCGACCCCGACAATGTGGGTGTAGACCTTTCCGGGCGGCATCACGCCGATCATCTCCGGCAGGAATGCGTCATTATTCTGGATCAGCTCGATCGGAACACGCCCCGCCTTCAGGATCTCCTGACGGTGATAGATGTCGTGCATGAAGGCATTGATCGCCCGCACACGCTGTTCGATCCCGCGGGTCAGCCCGGCCCATTCCTTGGCCGAGATGATGCGCGGCACGATGTCGAACGGTATCAGACGCTCATCAGCGTCCTGAGACGTATAGACGTTGAACGTTATCCCTGTGCGCCGGAAGAAGGTTTCCGCCTCGCGGCCCTTCTTTCGCAGCCGTTCGGGCGGCTCGGCGGAAAACCAGTCGCAATATTGCGCATAGGGGCTGCGAGGCTGTTCGCCGCCGCCGTCCATCTCATTGAAAAATTGTGGAGATTCTGCCATCCACCTAACACTACGCCGTATTGCTCCGCCTTCAACGGAGTTTCTTGGCCGTAAGGTGCGGAAAGTACGCAGCACGGTTTTCAATCAGCGCGGCTGGTCTCTGCCTTTTGATTAATCAGCCCCTATTGCAGAGAAATCAGGGCGCAATCGGCGTCAGCGGCCAGAAGATCGGGATCACGAACGCCGCCACGACCACCATCACGATGTTCAGCGGCAGGCCGAAGCGGACAAAATCCGTGAACTTGTAGCCGCCGGCACGGTAGACCAGCGTGTTGGTCTGATAGCCGATGGGCGTGGCAAAGCTGGCGCTGGCGGCGAACATGACAGCCACGATGAACGCGCGCGGGTCAACACCGATCTGCTGGGCGAGGCCAATGGCCAGCGGCGTGATCAGGATTGCCGCGGCATTGTTGCTGATGATCTCGGTGAGGAAGGACGTCACCGCATAGATCAGGATCAGCAGGGCGAGCGGGCCGAATCCACCCGAAACCTCCGCCAGGAATCCCACGATCAGCGCCGCCGCACCCGTCTTCTCCATGGCGATGCCGAGCGCCAGCATGCCGAAGATGAGCATCAGGATGTCCCAGCGGATCGACTGATAGGCTTCCTGATGGTCGAGACAGCCAAAGGCAACGACGGCCGTTGCTGCAATCAGAGCCAGGCCGGCAATCGGCATCAGCTCGATGGCAGCGAGCCCCATAACCAGCAGGATGGCGGCCACCGCGATCGGCGCCTTGTCGCGGCGGATCGCGCGCTCGGAGCTTTCGGTCAAATTGTTGAGATGGCCTTCCTCGAACAGTTCGCGCATACCCCGCGGCGGGCCCTCCACCAGGACCGTATCGCCCACATCAAAGCGCAGCTCGTCAATCTGGGCGGCCATGTTCTCACCGCGGCGGTGAATGGCCAGCACATAGACGCCGTACAGGCGCGCCAGGCCGAGCCCGACGAGGCGGCGTCCGATCAGGCGCGACTGCGGCCCGATTACGCCCTCCATGATCACCGTTTCCGTCGTCTGGACCGGCTCGAACGATGTGCGCTCACTGCCCTTCGCGCCGATGGCGACATTGCCCGCCTCTTTCAGCGTCAGCATCTCCGCCACCGGCGATCGCAGCACCATCCGGTCGCCGGCCTGGATGACGATTGTTTTGAGGTTCTGGCGCAGCGACACACCCTCGCGGAACACGTCGATGACCGTGAAGCCCTTTTCGGCGGTGAATCCGGTCTCGGCGATGGTCTTGCCGATCAGGTCCGAATTCAGTGGAATGAGAATCTGCGCCACAAAGCGGCGCTCCTTCTGATCGGGCAGCATAGCGGCGAGGGTATCGCGTACCGGCAACAGGAAGGGGCTGAGCAGCGCCACATAGACAATGCCGACAGCTGCAAACATCAGCCCCGCGCCGGTAATCTCGAACATTCCGAAGGCGGGCATGCCCTGCCGCTGCGCGACGCCGTCGACGAGGATGTTGGTGGAGGTGCCGATCAGCGTGGTCGTGCCCCCGAAGATAGCGGCGAAGGACAGCGGCATCAGCAGCTTGGACGGCGACACATTGATCGCCTTGGCGAGCCGCATGGCGACGGGAATCAGAATGATCACAACCGGCGTGTTGTTGATGAAGGCCGAGAGGATAATCACCGACGCCATCATCGTCACAACAGCCAGGATCGCGGAGCCGCCATTTGCCAGTCGGGATACCAGCCGGCCTACATAGTCGATCACGCCGGTCCGCTCGAGAGCGGCCGAAAGCACGAACATCGCCGCAACCGTGATGGGCGCTGAATTGGAGAACACCGAGAGCGTGTCGTTGACCGTGAGAATGCCGGTCAGCATCAACGCGCCCATCGCGAGCAGTGCCACGACGTCCGCCGGCAGTTTCTCGCGCACGAAGCCAAAGAAGACAAACGCGACCAGAATCAGAACGAAGCCGATCTGGAAGACCGAACTGTCTAGGATGGGTGCAAGCATGCAAGCTTCCGGACTGATCTGATGATCCCGGTACACAAGCCGGAACCGCGCCAGAGTGCAACTGCCTTACGGTTTCGAAATATTGACAGCTCGCTTGAGCCTAGCCCATCCGTCCTGCAGCAATCTCGGCCTGATGCCAGGTCCAGGCATCCGAAATAATCGTTTTTATATCAGAGCGTTTGGCGGTCCAGCCGAGCAGCCGGGCAGCTTTTTCCGTATCGGCCACCAGGCGTGAGGGATCGCCTGCCCGGCGCGGCCCGAGCACCGTGTGGATCTTGCAGCCTGTGACTTCCTCAACAGCGTCGCGGATTTCCAGAACGCTCGTACCCGTCCCGGTGCCGAGATTGACCGCTTCACTCTGGCCCCCTGCGATCAGGTATTCCAGCGCTGACAGATGCGCGCTCGCCAGATCATTGACGTGAATATAGTCCCGGATGGCCGTGCCATCCGGCGTGTCATAATCGGTGCCGAAAATGTTGAAGACATAGTCCTTGTCGCCTGCGCCGCGCAGCGCCAGCGGAATGACATGCGTCTCCGGCTCGTGCCGCTCGCCGATAAGGCCCGAGGGGTCCGCGCCGGCCGCATTGAAATAGCGCAGCGCCGCATGGCGAATCCCATGCGCGGTTTCATGGTCCTTCAGCGCCCACTCCGCCATCAGCTTGGTGCGGCCATAGGGATTGATCGGCGATTGCGGGTGCGTTTCGTCGAGCGGCAGGCGTACCGGCGGGCCATAGGTGGCGCAGGTGGACGAAAATACGAGCGCGCCCGTGCCGCTGGCCTTCATCGCCGCGAGAATGTTGAGCGTTCCGACCACATTGTTGCGATAATAGAGGCCGGGATCCTCCGCCGATTCGCCGACAAAAGTCAGCGCCGCGAAATGCGCCACTGCATCGGGCTTTACCCGCGTCATCGCGGCTGTGAGTTGGTCCACATCGAGGATATCGCCCTCGATCAGCTCGCCCCATTGCACGAAGTCCTGCCAACCGCGCTGAAGATTGTCATACACGACGACCTTCCAGCCAGCCTCTGCAAAGGCCTTGCAGCAATGAGCGCCAACATAGCCGGCGCCTCCGGTCACAAACACATTACGCATCAAGTCCCGAGCCCCTTCAATCCAGCGCCTGGCCGGACACTGCCGATTTGTCGTCGCACCCCGGCCGCTCTGCCCGCGCCGCTGGCAGAAACCACACCCCCCAATTCAGCCGGGTTGCCAGCCGGGCGCGCAATCTCTTGCGGCGATCACCTGACACAACCGGGTAAACCACCTCCTGCAAGGACTTGTCAAATTCTTGCAAACTAAATCGTAGGCTTCTGAGACTGGCCTGACCTTCACTGCGATGCCGGTCTCTCTAATGCCTCACGCAATAACGCGATATCCTCGCGCAGGGCTGCGATCTCGCGGGCGCTGGCAACATCGCTGTCGGGCGCGGACGCTTCCTGTCCGATGAAGAAGGTCGCAAGGCTCGCAGCGATGTAGCCGAAGATCGCTAGACCATACATCGACAGAAGCAGAGCAAGCAGCCGGCCTTCGGGGGTTTCCGGCCAGAAACCCGTCCCTGTCGTAGACACAAGCATTGCGGTCCACCAGAGGGCATCGGCATAGCCGGAGAAGCCGCCGCTGACGTCCTGTTCGGATTCAAATGCGAGCATTCCGCCTGCGCCCAGCAGAATGACCACTACGGTCGTGGCCAGCACATAGCCCAGACCCCGCCGGTCAAAACTTGTTCGCAACGCGCCGAGACCGCGGTTCGCCGTGCCCACAATTCTGACAAGGCGTAAGCCGCGGCTCAGACGCAGCAAGCGAAGGATGCGCAGAAAGCGAAACGCAGGTGCCACCAGGGCAACAATCGCGACCGGGTTTCGGCGCAGAAATCTGATCTTGTGCGGAGCGAGCGCAAAACGCAGCAGGAATTCGAGGATAAAGATGATCCAGATACCTGTACCGAGCAGAACGAAAATGCCGGACGTTGTCCAGATCAGTTCGATTATAACGAGACTGAGCCAGATGAACGACAGGATCAGCATCGGTCGCTCAAGCCAGTTTTCGAGCTGTCGCAGAACCTCCCAGCGTTCAAGTTCATCTTCCGGCGCGGCATCTGTCTGTTCAGGAGGCTTTCTCACTGGATTCTCCTCAGGTGGTGTTCTGACAGAAAAATATCGGATCGAATGACCTCAGGGGGGAGCGGGCGCGCTGAGCGCCCGGCTCAGTTCAGCCTCGATTTCCTCCCGCGCGGCAGATTCGGCGAGTAACTCGTTCGCGGACCTCGCGAGCCGCTGCATCTGCTGAACGCAGGCGTTGGCCCTTGCCGGACTCGATGAAGCACACGCGATTGCACGCAAGATGCCCATGGCGTGAAGCGTGGTGGTCCGATCGGCGGCAACATACTGCCGCATTTCATCAAATGACCTGTTCAACATGTCTTCAAACGTCACACGCCGGTACAGGACCGGATCGCTCGCGTTCGCCGGGGGCGCTGGCGCTTGCTTTGCAAATTCGATCAGACCCGCGCCAAGCCAGTTGAGGCAAAGCATTGCCGAATGAGGATCATTGACACCAGTTGATAGGGCTCGCCCGAGAACTTCAACCAGTTGATCGGACAGGAAGAGTATGTCCTGCACATCCGTTCTGTTGGCGCCCTTCGTGTAGCATTTGCGCATTCGCTCTGTGATTGAGTTGCCTTCAGATTCTGAGGTGCGCACGCTCATGATAATATCTCCCGCAACCAGAAAATCGCCGGGAGCCCGATGAAGAATAATCTGTACACTGTTTTTATGGGCCATGGTACGCAGCCCCTCAAGATCGAACTGTTGAATGAAACCTGCAGACTTCGCGACAATCGTTGGTGCGCTTTCGGTCCGAGACTTCTCTCGCCAGGCCTCAACGCTGGCGTCTGTCTCTTCGGACCCTTTCTGACCTTGTTCATCAGACATCCGGACGATTGCGCGATGCAGTTTGTCCCCGACTTTCGCCGTGAGGTTCATGATGTTGATCGATTCCGGGATGTGGTGAATGTAGACGATGAGCGCGCCGACAGCCGCCAGCGTCAGAAGCAAGGCGAAAAAAACGGAAAGGTGGGGAACGAAGGCTTCGAGCGTGGTATCGGAAAACTCGGCACTTGTGTGCACAGTACTCAGAACGGTGATGCAGTAGACGAAGGTCGCGACGAACACTCCAAGAATGACCTAGTTTATTCGGTCGCTCATGAAATTGCCAATCAGACGCGGTCCATAGTTCGAACTTGCAAACGACACAGCGACGATGGTGACAGAAAACGCAACGCCTGCGACACCGAGCGTAGCGCCGGCAAGTGTCGTCAGGATCGCTCGTGCCCCATCGACGCCAGTGGCGCGAATAAAGCCCACCTCGCGGATCCAGTCCGGCCCTATCTGCGAGTCGAGATAGGGCAATGCAATGCCGAGAAGGACGGCGCCAAGCGTCATTACACTGGGCAGGAACCAATAGTTCTGCCGCAAACTGGCAATCCAGCGGAATATCAGATTATGCATAAGACATGTCGGGTACCGGGGGTAAGAAGAGGGCGCGTGCCAGAGTCCAGCTGGCGCGAAGTGCGCCCGCGGTAACAACAGCCATTTCAACGCATGGGGACAGGATGGGTTCCGCAGGGCGCCGCGTAACTGAGTTGTGCCGGCGCGTTGTCCTCGTCGCTTTACGACCTGGGAGATTGCGCCAGTTTGCTGCTGCGATCAGCTCCGACGCATCAGGATCATCTTCTCCTGGGTCATGTCGCGCATGGTGTAGGGGATGCCCCCTGTTCCGTATCCGGACTGCTTACGGCCCGCGAAGGGCATCCAGTCCGTCCGGAATGCAGTGGGATCGTTGATCATCACGGCCGACGCATCAAGGCGATTGGCGGCGCGCATGGCGGCATCGATGTCCTGAGCGAAGATGGCGGCCTGGAAGGCCGTGGGCAGGGCATTGGCCCGCCGGATGGCCTCCTCCAGATCGGAAAAGCGATAGACCGCGACCACCGGCCCGAAAATCTCCTGCGTTGATATTTTCGCATCGGCGGCGGGGTCCAGCAATACTGCCGGCTTAAGGGTCGTTTCGGTCAGACGTTCACCGCCCGTCGCGAGGGTGGCCCCTCCGCTGACCGCTTCTTCGATCCAGTCCAACACCCGGCCTGTCTCACGCGGCAGGATCAACGGCCCGACGTCGGTATCTTCCAACAGGGCATCTGCGGTACGCAGCGCCTCGACACGCGCGACAAGCTTCTGCGTGAAGGTGTCGGCGATATCTGCGTGAACGAAGATGCGCTGTGTTGACACGCAGACCTGACCGGCATGGTAGAAGCCGCCCTTGGTGATCGGCTCGATCACCTTGGCGAGGTCCGCACTCTGGTCGACGATCGCCGGTGCGGCGCCGCCATGTTCGAGCGCTGAGCGCGTGCCAGGCGCGAGCTTCGATTGCAGCGACCAGCCAACCCTCGCTGACCCGATGAAACTCAGAAACGCGACGCGCTGGTCTGTCGCCAGCTTTTCCGCCAACGCGTTGTCGTCTGTGATGAAGGCTTGGCACCAGGGCTCGGGCAGACCCGCCTCACGGACCAGATCGACAAAGTCGAGGCAGGACAACGGCGTCGTGCTCGCCGGTTTGACGATAACCGGGCAGCCAACCGCAATGGCCGGCGCAACCTGGTGCACGATCAAGTTGAGCGGATGGTTGAAGGCCGAAATCGCTGCGACAACACCGATGGGCTCTCTCGTCGTGAACGCCCAACGCCCCACTGACGCCGCCGTCAGGCCCATCGGGATTTCCCGGCCGCCGAAATTGCGGAGTTCGTCGGCGGCGTTGTGAACGCCGTCGATGGCGCGGGTGGTCTCCACAATGGCATCGGGCAGCGGTTTGCCGCCCTCGCGGGCGATCTGGCGCGCGAAATGATCGCGCTTCGCCTCCATCAATGCGGCCAGCTTTCGCAGGATCGCAATGCGCTGATGAGGCTCCAGCCAGCCGCCGCGATCACTGAAGGCGCGTTCGGCGGCTTCCAGCTTGCGTTCCAGCGCGGCGGCGTTGTCGGTCTCTATCTCGGCGATCGGCGCGCGATCAAAAGCCTGCACGACTTTCAGCATTTTGGGCTCTCCTTAGCTTCCGGCACCTGCGAACCATCCCCGGTCAACAGGCATGTTCGCGGCGGACTTTCACGCACATTCCACACCGGGGACACGGTTGCGGAGTTCCTCGACCAGGACACGCGTGTTTTCCGAATAGTCGATGGGTACGTCGACGATATGGACGCCGCCGCTCAAGAAAGCGGTCTCGAGTGTCAGCGCGAGATCTTCGACCGCCGTCACCCGCGCGCCTCGGGCACCATATGCCTCCGCATAGCGCACGAAATCAGGATTGCCGAACTGCATGCCAAAATCCTGAAAGCCATCGACGGCCTGTTTCCATCGGATCATGCCGTAGGCGCTGTCGTTCAGAATGACGAGAACGAGGTTCAACTTCAGCCGGACTGCCGTTTCGATCTCCTGAGAATTCATCATGAAACCGCCATCACCGCAGACCGCCATGACGCGGCGCTGCGGATAAAGCATCGCTGCCATCATGGCTGATGGCAGGCCGGCTCCCATTGTGGCGAGCGCATTGTCGAGCAGCAGGGTGTTGGCGGTATGCGTGCGGTAATTACGGGCGAACCAGATCTTGTACATGCCGTTGTCGAGGCAGACGATGCCGTCATCTGGCATCACTTTGCGGACATCGTGAACAATGCGCTGAGGCGTGATTGGGAACCGGTCTTCTTCGGCCCGGTCGTTCAGGCGAGCGAGGATTCTTTGGCGCAGTTCCAGCATGCCGTCGTCTGGCGAGAGCCGGCCCACAATGCGCTTGGCTAGCGCCTCGAGCGAAGCGGCAATATCACCGATCACTTCGAAATCGGGGTGATAGACTTCTTCGACTGTAGCGGACTGGTAGCCAATATGGATGACCTTCGGGCCTCCCGCGCTTTCCATCAGGAAGGGGGGCTTCTCCACGGTGTCGTGACCGATGGCGATGATGAGGTCAGCACGCTCGACCGCCTCGTGCACATAGTCGCCCTCCGAGAGCGCAGCGGTTCCCATATAAAGGCTGGCGCCGCCTGTGACCGCACCCTTGCCCATCTGGGTGTTGAAGAAGGGAAGCCGTGTCCGGAAGATGAAGTCTGACAGGGCCTCGACGAGGAACGGCCTGTTACCCGCGGCCCCGACCATGACAAGCGGACGCTGGGCGCCGAGGACCAACTCCGCCGCTTTATCAAGTGCGTCCGTGTGAGCGACGGGGCGCTGCGCGGCGTGGACGGGGATGATGAACGCTCTGTCGGTCTCTTCCGCCGCCACATCCTCCGGCAGTTCGAGATGCACCGGCCCCGGCCGCTCCTCCATCGCAACCCGGAACGCGTCCCTGACAGTCGCGGGAATGCTGCCCGCGCTCAGGATCTGGCGAGACATCTTGGTCAGCGGCTTCATCGAGGCCACGATATCGACGATCTGAAACCGGGCCTGCCGGGCGCTCATCATCGGCTTCTGCCCGGTGATCAGGATCATCGGCATCGCGCCGAGATGGGCATAAGCGGCCCCTGTCGAGCAATTCAGCGCCCCTGGTCCGAGCGTGGCGAGACAAACGCCGGGCCTGCCGGTCAACCGCCCATGGGTTGCGGCCATGAACGCTGCCGCCTGTTCGTGACGGGTCAGGATCAGTTCGATGCTCGACGTCCGCAGCGATTCCAGAAAGTCGAGATTCTCCTCGCCCGGCACACCGAAGATGCGGTTCACGCCCTCATTCTCGAGCGCGGCGACAAACAGGTCCGACCCTTTCGCCATAATTCCAACTCCTGCGGTGGACGTTTAGAAGGTGTGCGACAATGATGGTCGGACAAGTGCGACCGACGCAACTTGAGAATGCGGGGTATGTGTCGCGCTGTAAGGGAACGTCGCAATGGATATCGAGTTCCGCCGGCTGTCCCCTGGGGTAATGAGAAAGTGGGAGTCGAGGCTGGCCTCGCCAACAGCAACTCTTCAAAAGTCCCGTCTCTCGCCGCGGCCGATAAAAAGCAACTCCTTGCGGCGGCGCGCGCCCGAAAAGCGATGAATTTCAAGGATTTTTAGGAAGTCTGACTGGAGCGGGTAGACAGCGCGTAAATCGATAAAAAACTTATTTATTTTCAATGCGTTAAACGAGGAGAAGATGGTCATTGTATTGCACTTTGAATGATCTTTGTTACACAGGTTTAATGGATTGGGGGTGTCCTGCTCTAGCATTGGGGGTGGGTTTGCGATCTATGTGCGTTCCAATTACTTTTTGATTGTGTTTGGTGATCGATAAGTTTGTGCACAGACGAACGCGCCGGGGCGAACTACCTGAGTCTGCTGCTCTTAAAGTTGCGAGTAGGATTCTGGTTGGTGGTCGAAGGCCCGAAGTCCTGCGCGCTATCACTGGACCGACTTTCGCCGACAGCACCCCGCCCCACCGGCCCCGTTCGGACTTGTCCTAGTCGGCCTCTCCCCTAACATCCATCGGCGGACTGTCGCGCACCTCGCGTCGTACGGATCACTGAGATGACAAAAATGGGCCTCGGCGCTACAAAAAAGCAGGTGGAGTGGAAGGCAACACGGAAGGCTGGACTCGACCAGCTTGAAGCCTTTCTCCCGTGTGCGGGCGCTGCATACGCGAAGAGTCGGAATGTCGACCGCGGGCCAGAGGACAGGTCAAATACCTCCGCCCTGTCGCCTTGGATACGGCGACGGATGCTCACTGAAGAGGAGGTCGTTACCGAAGTTCTGGCGCGGCACGATTTCGCCGCAGCCGAGAAATTCATCCAGGAAGTGTACTGGCGGAGCTACTGGAAGGGCTGGCTGGAAATGCGGCCTGATGTGCTGCGCCGGTTCGATGCGGATCACTCAGTGCTGTCGCTTGCCTGGCAGGACAACCCGGCGCTGAAAGCTGCGAAACAGGGCGAGACCGGGATCGACGCCTTTGACGCCTGGGCGCGCGAACTGGTGGAGCTTGGCTGGCTGCATAATCATGCGCGCATGTGGTTCGCCTCGATCTGGATCTTTACCCTGCGGCTGCCCTGGCAACTCGGTGCGGGGTTCTTTTATGCCCATCTGCTGGATGCAGACCCGGCTTCCAACACACTGTCCTGGCGCTGGGTTGCGGGGCTGCACACGAAGGGCAAGCATTATCTCGCTCGGGCGAGCAACATACGGGACAACACGCTGGGACGGTTTGATCCGGCTGGGCAGCTGGATGAGGGGGCCCCACCGATGACGGAGGATTGGGCGGTGCCCTCGCCGTCACCTATCCCGGCGGGCGCGCGCCCCACAGCCTCGCGCGCGGCAATCCTGCTGACGGAGGAAGACCTGCACCCGGAGAGCTGGACACTGGACGCAGATGTCACCGCTTGCGCTGTGCTGGCCGCACCGCGCGGCGGCGACCCGGGAGCGCCGGCCGCGCGGTTCAGCCGCGGGGCGGTTGAGGATGCTGCGGAGCGAATGGCAGCGCATTTCGGTGTCGCGGCCACCATCATTTCTGCAGATGAGATCATCGGCTGGACGAAGCGAGCGGGTGTGACGGAGATCGTGACGGGGTATGCGCCAGTAGGACGGACTGCTCAGTCGCTGGATGCGATTGACATCCGCCTGCGGAGCGAGAGCATTCGCCTCGTACGGCTGCAACGCGCCTGGGATGCGCGGACCTGGCCGCACGCCCGGGCGGGCTTCTTCAAGCTGAAAGAGCAGATCCCTCGGCTGATAGCAGCAGGGCCGGGATAGAGGGTCACGTCGTTTCCCATTCAGTGAAAGTCCCGGCTCTTCGGGATGACCCGGACGTCGCGGGGATGGCGTCCGCCATCCGTTCGTCCGGCGGGCCCCTTCCGGTCCGCAACGGGCCGGACGACTTCGTCAGCCCGGGCGAGCGTGCCTTTCAGCGGATCGCGCAGGACGTCTTCCGAAAGCAGGGAGAGATCCGCCGTGCAGTCGATCAGCTCAGTTGCGACGATGTGGGTGACATTGTCGGCGGTCTGGACGCGGCCCTTCACATGCAGAATGCGCGCGCGCATCACCACCGGGCGGAAGCGCGCCAGCACTTTTTGCCAGACGACTAGGTTCGCGATACCGGTTTCGTCTTCGATCGTAATAAACACGACGCCATTGGCCGAGCCCGGGCGCTGGCGTACGAGGACGAGTCCGGACGTCTCAACACGCCGCCCATTCCCCATAGCAGCAGCCTCGGCCGCCGGCACGATCCCGCGGCGGGCATGAACCGCGCGCAGGAAATGCATGGGGTGGTTCTTGAGGGACAGCCTGGTCGTCTGATAGTCCTGCAGGACATGCTCCGAGGGCGGAACAGATGGCAGGTCAGGCGCGACCTCATCGCCCTGTTCGGCGAGGCCGGCGGCCTCAAACAGCGGCAGGGTTTTTCCGGGCGCTTCGCCCCGGACTTTCCAGAGCGCATCCCGCCGGGAAAGGCCCATGGACTGGAACGCATCGGCAGCGGCGAGACGTTCCAGCGCGGCGCGGGAGAGGCCGGCCCGGCGTTTCAGCGCTTCGGGGCTCGGATAGCCTGCGCCCCGCGCCGCTATCAGCTTTTCCATTTCTGCCCTTGAGAGGCTGTCAACCTGGCGCAGACCGAGGCGCACGGCGAAATACGGCGCATCGTCACTGGCGGGCTCAAGCGTGCAGTCCCAGTCCGAGAAGTTCACATCGGCGGCGCGTATCTCGACCCCGTGTTCGCGCGCATCCCGCACGATCTGCGCCGGGGCATAGAAACCCATCGGCTGGCTGTTGAGCAGGGCCGCGCAGAAAACATCCGGGTGATGACATTTAAGCCAGGAGGACACATAGACCAAGAGGGCGAAGGAGGCGGCGTGGCTTTCCGGAAAACCGTATTCGCCGAAGCCCTTGATCTGCTCGAAACAGGCGCCGGCGAAGGCGGGGTCATAGCCCCGCGCGATCATGCGCGAGACCATCATCTCCTGATAGTTTCGGATCGTGCCGACCCTTCGGAAGGTGGCCATGGCGCGGTGCAGGCCGTTCGCTTCTTCGGGGGTGAATTTCGCGGCATCGATGGAGATCTGCATCGCCTGTTCCTGGAAGAGCGGGACGCCAAGCGTACGGCCAAGGATACGTTCGAGTTCGTCCGGCGGGCCATGGGCGGGCGAGGGTTTCGGATAGCGGACAGGCTCGGCGCCTTTTCGCCGTCTCAGATAGGGATGGACCATGTTGCCCTGGATCGGGCCGGGGCGGACGATGGCGACTTCGATCACGAGATCATAGAAGGTCCGGGGACGCAGCCTCGGCAGCATGTTCATCTGCGCCCGGCTTTCCACCTGGAAGACGCCAAGACTGTCAGCCCGGCAGAGCATATCATAGGTCGCTGTATCATCGGCCGGGATCGTGGCCAGGCTGTAGCGCCGGGATTTGTGGGCTTCGATCAGATCGAACGCCTTGCGGATGCAGGTGAGCATGCCGAGGGCGAGAACGTCCACCTTCATGATGTTCAGGGCACTGATGTCATCCTTGTCCCATTCGATGAAGGTGCGCTCCGGCATCGCGGCATTGCCGATCGGCACCGTCTCGACCAAGGGGCCGCGCGTTAGTACGAAACCGCCGACATGCTGGGAGAGGTGGCGGGGAAAACCGATCAGTTCGCGGGTCAGGCGGATGGCGCGGCGGATCACCGGATTGGCAGGGTCGAAGCCAGCTTCGCGGATCTGGCTGCCGGGAATGGCGCTGCCCCAGCTGCCCCAGGAACCGGCCGCCAGCGCGCCCGAGACATCGGCGCTGAGGCCGAGCACCTTGCAGACCTCGCGCACCGCCGAGCGGGGCCGGTAGGAGATGACGGTGGCGGTCAGCGCGGCGCGTTCGCGCCCATAGCGCCGGTAGACATACTGGATGACCTCCTCGCGCCGTTCATGTTCGAAATCGACATCAATGTCCGGCGGCTCGCGCCGTTCGCGCGACAGGAACCGTTCGAACAGGAGGCTCGACTGGGCGGGGTCGACGCTGGTGATGCCGAGGCAGAAACAGACGGCCGAATTCGCCGCCGAGCCGCGGCCCTGACAGAGGATACCCTGACTGCGCGCCCAGGCGACGATGTCGTGAACGGTCAGGAAATAAGGCGCATAATCAAGCTCGGCGATAAGTTCGAGTTCCTTTCGGATCTGGGCTGCGACCTTGTCCGGCACACCGCCCTGCCAGCGCCAGGCAGCGCCCTGCCAGGCAAGCGCCTCGAGATGGGCCTGCGGGGTCTTGCCCGGCGGGACGGGCTCATCGGGATACTCGTAAGCGAGTTCATCCAGGCTGAAACGGCAGCGCGCCGCGATCTCGGCCGTGCGCGCCAGGGCGTGTTCAAATCCCCTAAAGAGGCGGGCCATCTCGGCCGGGCTCTTGAGGTGGCGTTCAGCGTTTGCCTCCAGCCGCAGGCCGGCGGTCTCGAGGGTGCAGTGCTCGCGGATGCAGGTCAGCACATCCTGCAGCGGGCGGCGCTCCGGCGCATGATAGAGCACGTCATTGATGGCGGTGAGCGGTGCGCCGCAGCGCGCCGCAAGTCCGGCAAGGCGCGCGGTCCGCTCCCTGCCCCGGCCTGCGTAGGCGAAGCGGGCGGCCAGATACGCGCGCCCAGGCGCGGCTGAGGCGATGGCCAGAAGGTCCGCCTCGAAAGCGGGTGTCACCGTGTCCGGCGGGAGGACGATCAGGATCTGACCTTCACTGGCTAAAAGGATGTCCGCG
>JBKBVT010000244.1:0-3535 GCA_046289305.1 Hyphomonas sp.
GAGGATATCGTCGACGAGGGCAGCCTCTACTTCTCGGCCGTGGTGCATGAGGCTGAGGCGCCTCCCGCCACCGGTTCGAGGGAGGCGCCGAAGGGGCGTCGCGTCGCCCCCCTCGAAAGCGACGGCCGCCCGGGCCGGTTGCGCATCTACAAGGGGCATTTCGAGGATCACGTCGCCTATGACGCCAAGCGTCATGACCGCGACTACAAGGAGAAGCGCCTGCTGACCGAGGCCACCTTCGGCTGGGCAATCACGGCGCACAAGGCGCAGGGCTCGCAGTGGGAAAACGTGATCGTCTGGGACGACGGGCTGGGCCGCAGCGAGATCGACCGCCGCCGCTGGCTCTATACCGCCATCACCCGCGCCGAGCGCGGGCTGGTCCTCCTGGCGTGAGGGGACGCGATGATCGATCTCAACGATGTCGCGGTCCCGAAGACCCGGCACGATCTCGCGGCGGTGAAGGAGCGGCTCGCCTGCACAGCCGCCGACTGGCTGCCGGGGCTCTTCCCCGAGGCCCGACTCGCGCGGGACCGCCGTTCCTTGCGCTGCGCGGACCTCGCCGGCCGTCCGCCGCGCAAGGAGGGCTCCTGCACCATCCATCTCGACGGACCCTATGCCGGCTGGGGCTTCGACTACGCCACCGGCGAGCGGGCCGGTCCCATCGACCTGATCGCGCAGGCGACAGGGCTCTGCGACGGCGCGCTCTTCGACGAGGCGGCGCGGTTGGCGGGGATAGACCATCCCGCGCCGCGGTCAGCGCCGTCGTCGACCATGCGCGCACGCCCGGACCATTCGTCCGAGATCGCGCGTCTTGTCGGCGGGGCGGTACCGCTCGCGGGCACGCCAGGCGAAACCTACCTGCGCGGTCGCGGGCTGTCGGATCCCGGCTCGCCCGACCTGCTGTTCCACCCCGATCTTCCGGACTTCGACAGTTGCCGCGGCTGGCCCGGCCTGATCGCGATCCTGCGGCTGCCGAACGGAGAGCGCGCGCCGGGCATCCACCGCACCTTCCTTCGCGACGACGGCAGCGCAAAGGCGCCCCCGGGCAAGAAGATGCTCGGCAGCGTGAAGGACGCCGTGGTCCGGCTGTGCCCGATGCCCGAGGACGGGCATCTCGGCGTCGCCGAGGGGATCGAGACGGCGCTCGCCGCCCATGCGTTGTTCGGCACGCCGGTCTGGGCGGCGTTGTCCGCCGACGGTCTGGCGCGGTTCCAGTGGCCCGATGGCATCCGGCGCGTCACCATCTACGCCGATGCCGGAGACGCCGGCCGCCAGGCGGCCGCGACGCTTTCGGACCGCCTGAACCGGGCCGACGTCCCGAACGAGATCGTTTCGCCGCTCCACGGCGACGACTTCAACGACGATCTGCAACGCGGCGCCCGCGCCGAGGATTACGCTCGCGAAGCAGACGCCACAGCGGAGCCTCAGGCCGGTGATTCGGTGGAGCCGGAGTTGGCCACGCCCGTCGTCGCAACCTCCGACGATCCCGCGACCCTGATCGCCGCGGCCGAGGCCCTGACCAATCCGCCCGAGTTCGAAGCGCTGTCCACGCTGCTCGGGCGCATCGCGCTGGCAAAGCTCGACCCGCTGCCCGAGCGGCAGGTCATCGCGCGCATCAAGTCCGCGACCGGCATCGGCATGTCGGTCCTGACCCAGCAGCTGGCCGAGCTCCGCCGTCGCGTGAACGCCACCGGCGACCCGCACGCGCCGATCCCGAAGCCCGCCTGGTTCAGGCGCCTGCGGCTCGACCTCGCGGGCGCGCCCGAGCGCAACGAGGCCAACGTCATCGTCGCCCTGACCTCCGATCCCGCCTTCGCGGGCGTTCTCGCCTTCGACGAGTTCGGGCAGGAGATCGTGGTCCGCCAGCCGCTGCCGTGGGATTGTGCGACCGCCTCCCTCCCGCGCCCCTGGGAAGACGCCGACGACATCCGCACCGCTGAATGGCTGCAGCTGCGCGGGATCAACGTGGCGCCGGTGGTCGTGAGCCGCGCTGTCGGCGCCGTCGCCCGCGAGCTGCGCATACATCCTGTCCGCGACTGGCTCGATACCCTGACATGGGACGGCACGCCCCGGATCGAGACCTGGACCAGCAGCTATCTCGGCGCCGAACCCACCGCGTTCCATCACACCATTGGCGCACTCTGGCTGATCTCGGCCGTCGCCCGCATATACCGGCCCGGCGTGAAGGCCGACCACATGCTGATCCTCGAGGGGCCGCAGGGCGCGCGCAAATCCACCGCGATCAAGGTGCTGGCCGGCGAGGACTGGTTCACCGACGAGCTGCCCGAGCTCGGGTCGAAGGACGCGGCGCTGCACATGCAGGGCGTGTGGATCGTGGAGATTGCCGAGCTCGACGCCATCGGCCGCGCAGAGGTTTCGCGCATCAAGGCGTTCCTGACCCGTACCACCGACCGCTTCCGCCCGCCCTATGGCCGCTACACCGTCGAGGTCCCGCGCCAGTGCGTCTTCGCCGGCACCGTGAACCCCGACACCTATCTGCGCGACGAGACCGGCAACCGCCGCTTCTGGCCGCTTCGCTGCGGCGCCATCGACATCGCGGCGCTCGCGCGCGACCGGGACCAGCTCTGGGCCGAGGCCGTCCACCGCTTCCGCGCCGGCGCGATATGGTGGATCGACGACCCGGCGCTGCTGGCGGAGGCACGTGAGGAGCAGGACCGCCGCTACCAGTCCGACGCCTGGGACGACCTGATCGAGCACTGGCTGACGCACGAGATCCGCACCGTGTCCGACGGCTTCCCCGACTACGGCAACTCCCGCACCGAGAGCGTGCCGCGGCCGGAGCCGCTGAGGGATGTGTCGGTCGGCGAAATCCTCGAGGAGGCCATCGGGCTCGAGCCCGCCCGCTGGACCCGCGGCGACCAGATGCGCATCTCGGCCTACCTCAAGGCGAACGGCTGGGAGCGCTACCGACGGCGCGACGAGGGCGGGCGCGAAGCGCCGCGGGAGTGGCGGTATCGACGAGACATTGCGGCCTGATGATCGTCCCTACGTCGAAGCAATTAACAATTCAGAAGCTCTCCAATGGACTATCTTCAGACTGCCAGGCGCAACTGCTGTGGGGCTTCTGCCCACTTCGAAGCCCGGTACTTTGAGCTACCCCCCGATCCTTGGACAGATTTTGGGGTGAGTTAAGCTACTGCCTGCACCTGCTGATCGGTTTGTGTTGCGGTGAAGTAGACCACGGCGGGCGGTTGACCGCCATGGGCAGTGTGTGGGCGATGGTGGTTGTAGAAAGTGATCCAGCGTCCGATGCCAGCCCTTGCCTGCGATCCGGTTTCCCAGGCGTGCAAGTAGACGCACTCATACTTCAAGGACCGCCAGAGACGCTCGATGAAGATGTTGTCAAGGCAGCGGCCTTTGCCATCCATCGAGATCCGGGTCCCGACCCGCCTCAGCCGGTCGGTCCAGGCGAAGGACGTGAACTGGCTGCCCTGATCGGTATTCATGATCTCGGGCGGGCCGAACTTGTGGATCGCCTCGCTCAGCGCCTCAACGCAGAAGTCGGCCTCCAGCG
>JBKBVT010000245.1:0-3513 GCA_046289305.1 Hyphomonas sp.
TCGCTAACGCCCTCATCCGGGATAATCGAAAATGGACCCCAAAACCTCATTGACCAACACGGATACTCAGGATGAGCGCCTGTTTATGTTTCAAGATCCTCGCCGGATAATTTAGCCGAGGCTGGCGTCCGCTACCATCGCCCGCGCCTTCGCAATCACCCGCAGCGTCTCGTCCCAGAGCCCGAGGCCCGCGAGCCGCTCCGGCGCAATCCATTCGGCATGGCCGGCATCATCGCCGGCCACCGCCTCGCCGGAAACCCACACGGCGGCATAGTCCACCAGCAGGAAATGCCGCGTTACGTCCCCGCTGCGCCGCGAGGTGAAGATCGCATCGACCACATCGACGAGGCCCACTAGCCGCGCCGTCACGCCGGTCTCTTCCATCAGCTCGCGCAGCGCGGCGGCCTCTGCCGTCTCGCCGAACTCGATCCGTCCGCCGGGCAGGGACCATTCGCCCACCATCGGTTTCGTCCCCCTACGGATGAGCAGTACATCGTTGCCCTTGAAACAGACGACGCCCACAGCCGGTACAGCCCGCTGAGGGATCGCGGCCAGGGTTGGGGCAGGGATGTCCGTCATGCCGTCTTCTCCAGCAGGGCCACCGCCTCGACATGCGCCGACCAGAGGAACTGGTCGATAGGATAGATACGGATGATCCGGTAACCCCCATCGGCCAGCGTCCGCAAGTCGCGCGCCAGCGTCGCCGAATCACACGAGACATACGCGACGCGCGCCACCCCGGACCGCGCCATCTCCGCCACCTGCGCCGCCGCGCCCGCTCGTGGCGGATCGAGCACCAGCCCGCCAAAGCGCGCAAGCTCAGACGGCGCCATCGGATTGCGGAACAGGTCGCGCCGCTCCGTTGTCAGAGGTTTCAGCCCCGGCGCCGCCCGCGCCGCCTCGCCGAGCGCCTCGATCGCCGCCCGGTCGCCCTCCACCGCATGCACCGCCTGCCGCGCTGCCATGCGCAGCGCAAACGTGCCGCTCCCTGAGAACAGATCCGCCACTGGCCCGGCGCCGTCCAGATGCGCCAGCACAAGCCGCGCCATCTCGGCCTCCGCCTCGGCGCTCGCCTGCAGAAACCCGCCTGCCGGCGGCAACAACCGCGCCGCGCCCACCGATATCGCCGGCCGCCGCTCGGTCAACACATCGCCCCCCTCAATTCCGACGCGCGCAAGCCCCCCGCGCAGCCCCATCGCCGCAGCTTCCGCCCGCGCCAGCGGCCGCGCCTCTTTCGCCACGCCGCTGACCGCGAGGTCCAGCCCGCTATCCGTCTCGGTCATCAGTAGGCTGAGCGTCTCCTTGCCTGTCAACAGCGCGCCGGCGATCTCCTTCATCAGCGGTATTGCCGCCACCATCGCCGGCCGGATCACCGGGCATTCGCTCAAGGCCACCAGTTCATGGCTGCGCCGCGCATGAAAGCCGAGGAGAACCTCCTTACCCTGACGCTTCGCCGCAAAGCTCGCCCGCCGCCGGGAGGCCGCCGGCGTGATCCACGCCTCGGCGATCTCCGCCTCCAGCCCCCGAGCGTTCAGGGCCCGGACAATCAGGTCGCGCTTGAACGCCGCATACGGCCCCGGCGCCAGATGCTGTAGGCTACAGCCGCCGCAGCGCCCAAAATGCAGGCAGGCGGGCGCCGCCCGTTCCGGCGAGGCCGAAATGATCCGCAGAAGCTTCAGCCGCTCACCCTCGCCGCTTACCTCGACCCCCTCGCCGGGCAGCGTAAACGCCACAGAAACCCAGCCGCCGCCCTCTTTCGCCCGGCCGTCGCCCTGCGCGCCGAGATGATCGATGGTCAGACTGCGCGACAATGTGACGTTTGGCTTGGCTGGCGCGTTCATGAAAGGCTCGGGGGGTGGCAGAAACCTGTCTCCTTCGCTAGCAGGGGCTGAAGCCAGCCGGAAAGAGACGACCGATGACAGACCAATCGAAACCGGAAAGCAAGGCCCGCAATGGCGCGAGCACCAAGCCCCGCCCCATCAGCCTCGCCCTGCAGGGCGGCGGCGCGCATGGCGCCTATACCTGGGGTGTGCTGGACCGGCTGAGCGAGGACAAGAGCCTCGATATCCAGGCCATTTCTGCCACCTCCGCCGGGGCCATCAACGCCGTCGCCTACACGGCCGGCCTTGCCGCCGGCGGCCCGGAAGGTGCCCGCGCTTCGCTCGAGAGCCTGTGGAAAGCGGTGGCCGATGGCAGCAGCGGCTTCAATGCCTTCGGCGCGGCCGGACTCGCCTTCGCTTCGGCGATGCAGTCGGTCGCGAGCCCCTACGACCTCAATCCCTTCAATTTCAATCCCCTGCGCCGCATCCTGGAGCGGCAGATTGATTTTGACTATGTGCATGAGGCCGGCATCCAGCTCTTCGTCTCCGCCACCAATGTCGAATCCGGCAAGGCCCGCGTGTTTGCCCGCGACGAGATCACGATCGACGCCGTGCTCGCCTCTGCCTGCCTGCCGCAGACCTTCCAGGCGGTGGAGATTGAAGGCGTCCCGTATTGGGATGGCGGCTATATGGGCAATCCCAGCCTGTTCCCGTTGATTTATTCCGGCGCTCCTCAGGATGTCCTGCTGGTCATGCTGAACCCGCTCGCGCGCCTCGGCACGCCGAAACGCGCCAGCGAGATCCAGGAGCGCCTCAACGAGATCAGCTTCAACGCCTCGCTGATCGGCGAACTGCGCGCCATCGCCTTCGTCCAGCGCCTGATCGATGACGGCATGCTGAAGGAGCCGATGCTGAAGAAATACCGCCGCCTGAACCTGCACGCCATCAAAGGCGGGCAGGATCTGCTCAGCTACGGCGTCGCGACCAAGTCAGACGCACGCTGGCGCTTCCTGCTTGAGCTGCGCGATCTCGGCCGGGCGGCGGCGGATGGCTGGCTGAAAGACTGCGCGAAAGATGTCGGCACCAACACCTCAAGTTTTAATGTGCGTGCGGAGTTCCTGGACTGAAGCCGAGGCCCGCCAGCGGGGCTTATCCAACAGTTTTGGCCGCTCTTTTCGTTTGAAAACAAGGCCGTGTCGGATTCCTTGTCCAACCCCCTCACCCGTGGGGGTATACTCGGCCTTGTGATGTTCTCGCTCCGCAAGCCAATTCAGGGCCTCTCGCCCCTCCAGCGTCTGCTGTGGCCGCTCATCTGGTTGCGGCTGTTGATGCTGAAGGCGCAGGTCCGCGCAGCTTATGGCCCTGGCGTGCCGTTCGCGTTTGAAATCAATGCCTGGGGCGGTGTGACCCTTACCCGTTTGCCCACCGAATACCGCGAGGGCCTGATCCCGGCGCATCTCGTGCCGCCGCCCGCCGCCGCTGCGGGTGCCCTCAGCCCGGCCCTGCACCGCCTGGCCGCGTGCCTCATCCTTCCGCGCCAGACGCCGCCCCGGCCCGTGGCGGCCGCTGTGTGCCCTACCAGCGTGCTGTGCATGTCCCGGCCGCGCACCCTCATACCCGACACGTCCTGAAGCGCCTCAATCTCCCAAAATTCAGAATAAAGTCCCGCACCGGCCCCCCGGACCTGCGGGCG
>JBKBVT010000246.1:0-3475 GCA_046289305.1 Hyphomonas sp.
GTCTCTTCTCCTACCCTCTGGAGAAAAGTGGAACATGTTCCAGTTTTTTAGGCAAGAGGCGACGCCGGGGAAGGGGGTTACGCGTTCGCGATCGGGGCGCGGCCCGCGTCAGGCCTCGGCTGATCTCCCTCAACACCTGGCGCAGCGGGAAATACCTTTCAGCGTAAACCAGCGCTCATCCAGAGCGAAGTCCAAGGATGGGCCAAGCAGGACGGCACCAAGCCCCGGCTCGTCCTTCGACTTCGCTCAGCGACTGTCTTGCTGGTCAAGCGGTTTGCCATGGTTTTTTGTCCCTAAGGATGGCGTTAAGTATGGTGAGGAGTTTCCTTGCGACAGCGATGAGGGCGACTTTTTTTGGTTTGCCGCGGGCGATGAGATCGTCTCGGAACGCCTTGAGGATTGGGTTGTAGCGTGCGGCGACCATCGCCCCCATGAACAGAGCCGATCGGACGCTGGCACGCCCGCCGCTGATGAAGCTCTGCCCGCGCCACTGGCCGGACTGGCGTGTGTAAGGCGCCAGTCCGGCCAGTGCCGCGATCTGACGCCTGTCCAGGCTGCCGAGTTCAGGTAGTTCGGCGATCAGTGTACGGGCGATCTGGTCTCCGATCCCGGGCACCGAGGTCAGCAGGCTGAGCTGCTCTGCCCATGCCGGCGAGTTGCGGACGGCCTCATCAATGCCGCCATCGACGCTCGACAGCTCCTTCTCCAGCGCCCGAACGAGCCGGGCAATCGACTTCTTCATGCGCGGGGAGGCGCGATGCTCGCGCTGACGTTCGGCGACAATCATCGCGATGATCTGGCGCCGGCGGCTGACCAGATCGGACAACTCCCGCGCCTGCGCGTCGGGCAGAGCCCGCACAGGCGGGCGCACTGCCTGTGCGAACAGCGCAATCACCCGGGCATCAACCTTGTCGGTCTTGGCCCGTTGCCCGAGACTGAACGCAAACGCTCGCACCTGGGCCGGGTTGACCGTCACAACCTCCAACCCGGCCGCCGCCAGACTGGCGGTCACCACTGTCTCGAACCCGCCGGTCGCCTCCACCACCGCCAGACAACGTCCCTGAGGACGCAGGAAAGCCACCAGATCATCCAGCCCGTCCGCATCGCGGCGAAAACGAACGGCCTGTCCCGATGGCTCGACACTCACGTCCAGCCAATCCTTAGAAACGTCTATACCTGCATAAATGTCCATCGGATCCCATCCTTGCCTAAGCGGGCTCGCCTTGCGGCCCCGGCGACTGTTCGGGGTCGATGAACCGGCGGGTGGCGATCCTCGCTGAGCTGCGGGCTTCAAAGCCCCAGGATGAGACGGACTGCAACCCGCCGCCGCAACGTCAGATATACCACACGTGCGGAAATCTGAGTTACAAGGATGAGCGGTGTTCTGTTTGGCGCCCTTCCATCCTTAAAACTCAGCCCTCATCATTCGTCATCCCGGAAAGTGCGTCGTAAACACGTGTAGGGTGGGTTGAGGCGAAGCCGATACCCACCATTCGATGCTCAACTCGCGTGCAGTGGTGGGTATCGGCTTCGCTCAACCCACCCTACGATGTACCCCTGTGCCTTCCCACCCCCGCCTCAATATGCCACCAAGGCGGCCAACACGTCCGCTCCCATCGCGAGGGGCACAGGCTGGAAGGAAATCCATGATGCTGAACCGGGTTGGTTTCACGGCGGTCGCCGCGCTGTTCGTATTGGGCGCCTGCGCGCATGAGGCGGCGCCGCCTGCCGCGCAAACCGCTCAGACGGCCCCCGCCGCCATCACCGAAACCTTCTCCATCCGCATCTTCGAACAGACGCTCGGCCAGCTCGTCGCCGTCACCGAAGGGGGCACCATCACGGTCGATTACGAGTTCCGCAACAATGGCCGCGGCCCCACGCTCGCGGAGACAATCGAACTCGGCGAAGACGGCCTGCCGACAAGCTGGACCATCCACGGCGCCACCACCTTCGGCAACCAGATCCACGAGACCTTCACCCTCGAAAACGGCGTCGCCAGCTGGACCGACACGACCGGCTCCTCCACTGCCGCCAGAACCGAACCGACCCTCTACATTCCGCAGAACGCCTCGCCCTATGCCCTCGCGGTCCATGCCAGGGCGCTGCTCGCCGACGGGGATCTCCAGATGCCGGCCTGGCCCGCGGGCAGCCTGTCGATGACCGCGCTGGACAAGGTGCGTTTCGACGGCGCCGGCGGCCCCGTGGCGACAACCGCTTATGCCCTCATCGGCAATGATGTCGACCCGGTCTATTTCCTGGTCGATGAAGACGGCGACCTGTTTGCCACCATGTCCGCCCGCATGGTCATCGTGCGCGAAGGCTATGAGGCAGCCGAAGACGCGCTGAAAGCCCTCGCCACCCGCCTCTCGACCGAGCGGCTGGAGGCCATCCAGTCCGAAACGGCGCACCGCTACGAGACGCTGGCAATCACCAATGTCCGCGTCTTCGATCCGATCGCGAAAACGATGACCGCGCCCTCCACCGTCATCGTCCGGAACGGTCTCATCCAGTCCGTCACAGCCGGCGCGGCGGACACATCCGGCGCGCATGTCGTGGACGGGCAGGGCGGCTCGCTCATCCCCGGCCTGATCGAGATGCACGGCCATATCAGCCAGAACGCCGCGCTCAAGAACATCGCCGCCGGCGTCACGCTGATCCGCGACATGGGCAATGACAACGCAGTGCTCAGTGAGCTGATCGAAAAGATCGACGCCGGCACCCTCGCCGGCCCGCGCGTCGTCCGCTCCGGCTTCATCGAAGGCCGCAGCCCGTTCAGCTCCAATAACGGCATCCTCGTCGGCAGCGAAGAAGAAGCCGTCGCCGCCGTTGATTGGTATGCGGATCAAGGCGATTTCTGGCAGATCAAGATCTACAATTCGATCACGCCCGCCTGGGTGCCCGCAATGGTGGAGCGCGCGCGGGAGCGCGGCCTCCACGTCTCCGGCCATGTGCCCGCCTTCACCAATGCCAATGCGATGATCGAAGCCGGCTATGACGAGCTCACCCATATCAACCAGATCATGCTGGGCTGGGTTCTGGCAGCGGACGAAGACACCCGCACACTGCTCCGCCTCACCGCGCTGCAGCGCCTGCCGATTGTGGATCTCGACGGCGAAGCGGTCACCCGCACGCTGGACCTGATGGCGGAAAACGGTGTCGCCGTGGACCCGACCTTCGCCATCCACGAAGCGCTGCTGCTCTCGCGGAATGGCGAGACGCAGGCCGGCGTCCTCGACTATATCGATCACATGCCCGTCGCGGTTCAGCGCTCGTCCAAGGCGGCCTGGTCGGCCATGGGCAGCCCCGAAGAAGACGCTGCCTATAAGGGCGCGTTCGACCAGATCACCGGCGCGATCCAGCGCATGAAAGACCGCGGCATCTTCATCGTCATGGGCACGGATCTCGGCGGCGCGCTGACGCTGCACCGCGAACTCGAACTCTACCAGAAGGCCGGCTTCACCCCGGCCGAGATTCT
>JBKBVT010000247.1:0-3451 GCA_046289305.1 Hyphomonas sp.
CCGGTGATGAGCAGTACAACGGTATCTGTCGTAATTCCTGCCTACAACGCAGCGCCTTTCGTCGAGCGTGCCGTGCGGTCGGTTCTCGCGCAGACTTACCCGGTTCAGGAGTTCGTCGTCGTGGATGACGGCTCGACTGATGAGACGCTGGAAGTGCTGCAGCGTCTGGCCGAGAGCGAACCGCGCCTGCAGGTTCTCTCAGGCCCCAACCGAGGAGGCTGCGCCGCACGCAACCGTGGCCTCGCGCACGTCACCGCCCAGTACGTTCAGTTTCTGGACGCCGACGACTGGCTCGAGCCCGACAAGATCGAACGCGATGTAGAGACGATCGGAGATCGTCGCCCTGCGCTGCTTTTTGGCCGACACCGCGGGACCGACGGGTACGTCGCTCCTCCGTTCCCAGAAGGGGACGGCTGGGCAGTCTTCTCACGCGCCGGTCTTGGGAACACGTGCTCAAATCTCTTCCGGCGAGACGCAGTGTTGGCCGTGGGAGGCTGGGATGAAAGCCGGCCCTTCAACCAGGAATATGACCTCATCACGCGAATGCTGATGAACGAGGCGGATGTGGTGTGTGGGTCGCATATCGCGACGGTTGTAGATCGTCAGCCAGGGACGATCAGTGCATGCTTTTCTCCCGCCATGCGAGATGCCCGGTTACGCATTGATGCGCGCGTGCGGGCGTTTCTCAGAGACGAAGGGCGGACGGCAGAGGCGGCCTTGCTCGATGCCGCAATGTTCCTACAGGTTCGCCAGCTGTTCCCTCTGGACCCTGCTCTCGCCGAGACGCTGCACGACGAATTGTTCGGGTGTAACTACGTTCCCCCTGCAACGACCGCTAATACGTGGAAATATCGCCTTGCGTATCGCTGGCTCGGCTTTCGTGGAGCTGAACGTATCCGCTTCCTTCCTCAGCGGCTCCGCCGCATGCTAAGCTCGACCTCATGAGCACGCTTGCCCTCGCCATTCCCGCCTACAACGCTGCCTGGTGCCTCCCGCGCCTGCTCGCCTCGGCAGCCGCGCAGACCGTGCCGTTCGACGAGATCCTCGTCTACGACGACGCCTCGACCGACGACACCGCTGCCGTAGCACGCGCGCACGGCGCACGCGTCGTCTCGACGGGCGAGAACGTAGGCTGCTCAGCCGGCAAGAACCGCCTCGCCGAAGCCGCCACGAGCGAGTGGATCCACTTCCACGACGCCGACGACGAGCTGATGCCCAAGTTCGTTGAGCACGCCCGGCGCTGGATGGCGATGGGCGATGCCGCGCCAGACATCGTGCTGTTCAGCTACGAAGAACGCGACAACGAGACCGGCGCCTACATACACACGCGCCGCTTCGACGACGCTGCGCTTCGTGCTGATCCGATCGGGTACACGATCCGGGAGCAGGTCAATCCGTTTTGCGGGCTCTACCGCCGGAGTGCCTTCCTTGCGGCCGGAGGCTACGATCTCGATCCGGAAGTGCTCTACAACGAAGACGTGGCCTTCCACTGCCGCATGGCCCGGGCGGGGCTGCGCTTCGCTGCAGATCCGGCCGTGACGGTCATCAACCACCGGGTGATGAACTCGATGTCGCAGGCCAACGCCGCCAAGTGCGTCCGCGCGCAGGTGGCCGTGATGCGAAAGGCGGCCGCCGAGTCGCCTGCGCGCTACTACGCGGACATCGCGCGCCGGCTGTGGGGACTTGCGGGCACCGCCGGAGCACATGGAGACTGGGAGACTGCCAACGCGGCCGTTCGCCTGGCTCGCCGTCTGGCCGGTCCCCGTGTCCCGTCCTCTGCGGGTAGCCCCGTGTTTCGCGCCGTCGCACGCGTGGCGCCGGAGCGCGCGCTTCGCCTGCGCGAGCGCGCCATTCGCACCCTTCGTCCTCATCTCCGAAGCGGCCGATGACGGCGCCCCTGGTCTCTGTCCTTGTCCCGGCCTACCGGGCCGAAGCCTATCTCGCCGAGACACTCGAGAGCGTGCTGGCGCAGACGTGGCCGAACCTGGAGGTCGTCGTCGTGGACGACGGCTCTCCGGATGGGACGCTGGAGGTAGCACGGCGCTTCGAGCCGCGCGGCGTCCGCGTCGTCGCGCAGGGAGGCAACCGCGGGCAGACGGCCACGCTCAACCGGGCACTCGCGGAAATGAGTCCCGACACTGCCTTCGTGCAGTACCTCGACGCCGACGACACGATCTCGCCGAACAAGATCGAGGCGCAGGTCCGGCGGCTACTCGCTGAGCCGCCGGGAACCCTCGCCACGTGCTCCTGGGCACGCTTCTACAATGGAGATCCGGCGAGTGCTGTCTTCAAGACCTTCCACGACCACCGAGACTACCCAGACCCGCTCGGCTGGCTCGTCGACGACTGGACCGGGCGGGGTACGATGCCGCCCGGGGCCTGGCTCTACCCGCGCGCGGTCGTAGACGCCGTCGGACCGTGGCACGAAGGCCTGAGTCTTAACAACGACATGGAGTATTTCACGCGGGCCTGCCTCGCCGCGAGCGGCATCGCGTTCGTGCCGGAGGCACGGCTGTACTACCGCTCGGGCCACGCCAACCTCTCCGGTCGCCGCGACGCGGCCGCGATGGCTTCGCAGCGCGAGGTGATCCGGCTCAGCACTGGGCGCCTGTTGGCGCGCGAGGATTCGCCGCGCACCCGGCACGCCTCTGCGTGCTACTGGCAGTCGCTCGCCTTCATGGCCTTTCCAGACCATCCCGCGCTCGTCGCCGAGGCCGAGGCCCGTGCGGCCGAGCTGGGCGGCGGCACACTCACGTACGGCGTCGCGCGCCCGTTCCGGCCCGTCCGCGACCTCGTCGGCTGGAAGCCCGCCGCGCGTCTCAACCGCCTCTGGAACCGCCTGCGCCATGGCTGAGCCGTCGATCACGCTCGTCCCGCCGTGGATGGGGCCGCTGCCGCGTTACCTGCCGCTCTTTCTCGGCAGCGTCCGTGCCAACCCGAGCGTGCGCGTGCTCATCCCGCGCGACCAGCTCGCGCCGCCGGACTTGCCGCCCGATGTGACGTGGCTACCGATGACGCTGTCGGACTTCAGCGCCCGCGCCGTCCTGGACCTCCCATTGTGTCCCGGACCTCCCATTGCGTCCCGGACCTCCCATTGTCGGTCAAGCAGGGCTACAAGCTGCGTGACTTCAAGCCGACCTACGGCCTCATATTTGCTGACGAGATCGGCGAAACGGACTTCTGAGGCTACCGCGACATGGACCAGCTCTTCGGGAGCCTTCGCTCTCTCCGGACCCCCGGCGTGCTTGCGGCTTCGGACGTGCTGACGTTCCGCAGGGCCGGGCGGATGTCCGGCCGGTTGTCTCTGTACCATCGGGGAGGGGGCGAGCACCTCTACGCAGAGGCGCCTGACTGGGAGGGCTCGTTGTCAAGCGATGCTGCGTACTCGTTCGAGGAAACGTGTGGCTGGTGGGATGGTCAACCGGGCTCTGCCGCCGAGCGCGTCGCGCGA
>JBKBVT010000248.1:0-3408 GCA_046289305.1 Hyphomonas sp.
ATTCATCTTCGGTTTCCGGCACAGGCATGTCGGTCTCGGGTGTCTCGATCAGAGGATCGGTTTCATCCGGGAAACGGTCGCCCATCGGGTCGCTCGGCAGAGGCGTCAGAGGATCGACCGGCGCGGGGGCCAATGAATCATCCATGCCTGGTGTCTCGTTTGGCCAAGGGGCCGTCTCATCCATCATTGGCGCAGGCTCCTGCAGCGGATCGCGGTCTTCTTCGATGGTTTCGACGGTGCTGTCATAAGAGTCGCCCGGCGTAAGTGCGGGGCCAACAGGTTCGGACTGGCCGCCACAGGCCGCTAGTCCCAGAGCCGCGAAGGCGGCCGTTGCAAGCGTAATGTTACGCATCAGTCTGCTCCTTCTTGGTGTTGTACAGTGACAACGCGCGGTGTGGCGACGGGTTCCAGATCCTTAAGCGACCATTTGCCTTCAGCGCTTTGTGTGAAGCTGCCATCCGAGAAGCTTAGAACTGAAAGTGCCAGTTGATCCGTACCGAGCGTAATCAGATTAAATGATGGCTGCTCCGCACGGAGACGGGTTGAGAGTGTGCCCGCGGTTATGGCGAGGTAACGCCCCTCTTCTTCCTCGATGACTTCTGCATGCGGTGTGTGAACATGGCCTGTCAGCAAGAGCGAGACACCGCTCGCGGCCAGGCGCCGGCTTGCCTCTGCGCCGCGCCGCGTGGCGGTGCGCAATCGGGCCTTAGACGGTTGGCGGAAGGGATGGTGACAGACGACCGCGCGTATGAGAGGGCTGTCTTCCGTCGCCCCTACCCCAATTATGTGATCCAACCTGCGCAGGCTGACACTGCCCTCCGCCCAGTTCGAGCGTGCCTGCCAGCCGCGGGATGTGTTCAGCCCCCGGATCAGGATCCGCTCCGCTTCCATCTCGTCCGGAAATTCCGACATGAACGAATTATAGCGCCCGAACGCATTCGTTGCGCGCGCGCCGACATGCAGCAACGGCGTATCGTGGTTGCCCGGAACGCACAGAACGGGGAGATCGAAGCTTCGCAGATACTCTCTTGAGGCAATGAATTCGGATCGCTTGCCGCGCTGCGTCAGATCTCCGGCCACGACAACGGCCTCTGCGCCCGACGCCAGAATAACCTCTCGTGCCGCGTCCAGAGCAGACTGGTTCTCGCGGCCGAAATGAATATCGGCGAGATGCGCGAGGATCACGCCTGCGCTCCGGCGACTAGCATACATGCCGCCCTGGGAAGGTATCTGATTTCGACAGGACAAGAGAGTTCGCACGGCTCACCATCAATCGTGGCGGGCACAGCCTCGTCTGAATCATGGCACATAGAGAGCATCTGCAGCCCGCCTGCGCGGAAGTCGGCGCCGTTGCGCCAACCCGTGAAGATCGCTTCAATCGCGGCCGCAGCGAGGTCCAGCCCGGATTCCGGTGCCATGGCGGTCACTTCGAGGCCGGCGTCCGCGCCTTCGCCCAGGAGGACAGCCGCCGCCATCGCCGAAACACTGGAGGTCTCCTTCGAAGGCGTCAGAATTTCGAGCTCTGGGTCCAGCGCGAGCGCGTCTTCGCGTGCCAGTATGTTGACGGCCTCCATTAGATTGCCTTCCCTGATGGCCTCACGTGATCCGCCAAGATGGGTCAGGCGGCCAAACAGGGCGGCCACATAAAATCGCGACTCCCCGGCGATACCTGCCGGGATCCATTTCTCGGCCGGATTGCTGAGGACCGCGTCCAACACATTGCGCCAATCAGTAGCCCCATCATGCAATTTTTTGGGAAGGATATTCATCGTGCCACCTGGCAGGGCCAGCACGGGCATGGGATGTCCGCCGAGTTCTGTAAGTACGGTCGCGATCGTGCCATCCCCGCCCCAGACAATGACCGCGTCCAGTTTCTCGCGAACCATCTGGCGAATCTGCGCCTCGGGCGCGAGGCTGTCGGCGGACGGAAACACGACTTGATGCCCGTGTTCCGCGACAGCCTCTTTGAGAAGCCGAATGGCGTCCTCAGGCACTGAACCTGCGGACACGTTCACTATTGCACCGAATTTCATTGGTCTTACCTCCAGTATAACAACGCCCCCACAGCTGATGCGTTCCCTCTGGAATTTCGCAATGAGCACATTCCAGGGGAACGATTGTCTAAGCCGGGCGTTTCACACTTGTTCGCAACTGAACAAGGAACCAAACACATGAAAACTCAGATCACTGTACCGGCCCTTCTGCTCGCCGCTTTTGTCCTCGCAGCCTGCAACACTGTTGAAGGTGTTGGCCGCGATGTTCAGGCAGGCGGTCAGGCTGTTGAAGATGTCGCAAGCGACACAAAAGACCAGATCAACAACGACTAAGAACAAGTTTACAAGCCGCGCCCTCAAGATGAGGCGCGGCTTGTTTCATGTGCTGCCTCAGGACAACGGCTCCATCGGGAAGTGCAGATAAATCAATACCTTGCCCGGATCGTCCGTCATCTGTGTAACCGAGCCACCAATCTGGCGGGCGAAGGCACCCAGAAAGAACCCTGGTTCAGTCAGTTCCACGCTGGACTCATCCAGCGGATCGGCGTCACAGCCGAGAACCAGACACCCCGTTTCTCCCTCTTGTGAATAGTTTAGCCAGAGATCCCGGGGCGTTTCGCCGTCGGATGGCTTGCAGAGCAGGTTGAACGCTTCCAGCACAAACATCGCCAAAGGCACCGCAAAGTCCGCAGGCAGCGAGCCTTGCTCGATCTCAGGTACGACCAGCCGTCCGCCTTCAAACCAACCCTGCTGTTCATGAATCTGGTCACAGATCGCATTGAACAGCTCGGTTGCCTCCACGGTTTCCAGACTTGCCTCGTTGAGGAGGGAGTGATGGACAGCCGCCATCATGGCGACTCTGTGGGAAGCAATCCGTAGCGCCTTCTGCGTTTCAGGAAGCGCTTCACCCCTGCCCTGGATCTTGAGCATGCTCAGCATCACCTGCAGGTTGTTCTTCACCCGGTGATGGGTCTCCCGGAAAGCGTTGCGCATCCGGGTCAGGGCGCCCTGCAGATCCGTTTCATTGACGGCCACCCGGTGGGTCAGATCGTCAAAGGCTTCGGCGAGCTGTCGGAATTCTGCCGGAGAAGACGACAGCTCCGGCGCAAGCGGTGTGAAGTCACCCGTCCGGCGAAGGTCGGATATCCGCAGGCGGAGGCGCTCGAGCCACCGCAGAACCATCGCATCCACGATCCAGCTTACCGCGAGCAATGCTGCGAGATAGGCCAGGATGGGCACCACAAACGCCGCGATCGCAGACGTCCGCTGGCGTTGCGGCGCGGTTGTGGCCGACAGCATCCACAATCCGTTCGAAGACAAAGGCTGGAGCACGATGTCCAGCCGGCGCCCCTGCGGCAGGGTCATCTGCTTGAGCTGTCTTTCCAGGACCGCTTCGCTTGTCAGCCATTCGGCC
>JBKBVT010000249.1:0-3383 GCA_046289305.1 Hyphomonas sp.
AAGTCATAAAGGCCGTTGATCATCAGATCGGTGACCGAAGCATAGCCAGTCGGGCGCACTTGCGAGCCCGGCAGGGTGCCACCGATGGTCCGGCTCACGTCAAGGTCGCCGCCACGTTGGCCGAACACGCCTTCAAGACGCAGACCGTTTTGGAACGCGTAACCCAGACCGACCGAAGCGCCGAAGCTCTCCGTGACGCTCGAATCGTCAGCCATCTTGCCCTGGACGTCTTGCGTCCCGTCATGATCAACAACGCCGTCAAAGCTATATTGCACATCGCCGCGGGCGTACCAGCCGTCCTCGGCGTGTGCTGCAGTGCCAACAGTCGCAAAAGCGGCCGCGGCAGTCGCGCACAACAGAGTTCTCTTCATACATAATCCCCTTTTGTGTGCCGATGACGGGATTGTCGTCGGCCGCAAACGATACGGTCATTGCCGCACACACTGGTGTTAAACGGTTTTTCTACTTACCGCGAGCGACATTCGCCCAAATCGGCTTGATTGTTGTAGGATTACCAACACACCGCGGCCCTTTTGCAACAGGTCGGAGCCCCCGTCAAACCACTGTTTCTTAACGAAATGTAATGGAACCGGAAACCGACATCACATTGCCTGAATGTGCGCTGTTTGTCGCCACATTTGCGCAAATTACGGAGCCGGAAACCTTTCCTGCACGCAATTTACGCAGGACCCGCTTGTCAGCGCGGGGAACGTGTTCCGGCCCTGGTCAGACGGGATGCGATTCGATTGATGGGACGGTTTTGAAGCTTCGCAACGCCCCGGCGAAAAACCTGGCGGCACGGTTGACAGAAATTATCCGGGAGGATGGTACCGCCTCCCCGGCTTGAACGGGGGACCTCTAGATCCACAATCTAGCGCTCTAACCAACTGAGCTAAGGCGGCATCGTTCCGGCGACATACAGGCACCGGAAACCTGTTTCAAGCGCCCGCACACCCAAGGGCATGCAGGTGCCTGCGTCTTTCGTATCAGATCTTCACGACCTGATCGAATTCAAGATCGACCGGCGTGCCCCGGCCAAAGATCGAAACGGTGACCTTGAGGCGGCCATGCGCCTCGTCGATCTCCTCGACTGCACCTTCGAAGCCCTGGAACGGGCCGTCATTGACCTGGACCTGTTCGCCGATCTCGAAGCTGATCTTCGGACGCTGGCGTTCGGCCGTCACATCCTCGGACTTGCCGAGGATCCGGTCGACTTCCTTCTGGCGCACGGGCAGCGGTTTCTTGCCGCCCTCGGCGCCGAGAAAGCCGGAGACTTTCGGTGTGTCCTTGACGAGGTGGTAGATATCGTCGGTCAGGCGTGCCTTCATCAGGACGTAGCCAGGGAAGAAGCGCTTCTCGACGGTTTTCTTCTTGCCGCGTGCGACCTCGACGACTTCCTCGGTCGGAACCTCGATCTCCTCGATCAGTTCCAGAAGCCCCTTGCGCTCGGCCTGCTCGCGAATCGAGGCCGCCACCTTCTTTTCGAAGTTGGAATAGGCATGGACGATATACCATTTGGCTTCAGACATAGGGCGAATGCGCTCCGGAAATTTAAGCAACTGTCCTGGCGGCCATCAGGCGCCGCGGACGAAGTTCACGAAATAGGTTATGACCGTGTCGGTCAGGAAAAGGAAGATTGCGATCACGATCGACATGATGATCACGAAGATCGTCGCCTGGATGGTCTCCTGGCGCGACGTCCAGGTCACCTTGTTGCCCTCCGCGCGCACCTGGCGGACGAACGTCAAAGGCCCGACGCCTTTTTTCTTTTCTTTCTGGTCCTTGTCGGCCATGTCATCACTCACTTGAAAGGCGGGCGCTTAGCCCGTTTGAACGCCCGCGTCCACGGCAAATATGCGTCGCGCGGGTTGCTGGATGTCAGCAGATGTGAGGCAGCCGGGCCAAGATCACAAGCCCCCGCCTGCGCTCGCGGCCTGGTCAGGCGGTTTTCCCGAAGGCGCGCGGCGGCAATCCGGGCACATCAATGTCGACCGCGAACAGGCTCCCGGAGAGTGGCCGCGAATCAAGCTGCGGGAAGCTGAGGCCCGTCCGGGCGGTCGTGATGAACAGCGTGCGCATGTCCCGGCCCCCGATGGCGCAGCCTGTGGGCAGCGGCGCCGCCAGCACGATCGTCCGGTCGAGTTCGCCGTCCGGCGTGTACCGCACGACCCGCGAGGCGCCATGCAAACAGGTCCACAGGCCCCCTTCGCTATCCACGGCTGAGCCATGCGGCAGGCCGCCAAGCTCGCCGGTATAGGCAAAGGTCCGCCGGCCTGACAGCGCGCCGGTTTCGGGGTCGACATCAAAGGCGAGAATCTCGCTTTCAGCGGTATCGCAGGTGTAGAAGGTGCGCCCATCCGGCGAGAATTGCAGCGTCTTGGTCACCAGCACGGACGGCAGGCGCAGCTGCTCGACCGTCTTGTCCGGGCCAAAGCGGTAGTAAAGCCCGCTCGGCTCGCGCCCGGCATCATCCATCGTCCCGAACCAGAACGAGCCGTCCGGCGCAACGCCGCCATCGCTCGTGCGGTTGCCGTCCGGCTCGGTGTCCAGCTTGCACAGCCGCTCATACACTTCATTGGCGGGATCGAAGAAGCCGATCTCCCGGTCCGCCGCCATCAGCAGCAGGCCGTCATACAAAGCGAGACTGCTGGCGCGCACTGGCAGGTCATAGCGCCGGGTATTTCCGGTCTTGGGGTTATAGCGGTGCAGCTTCGCGCGGCGCACATCGACCCACCAGAGGAAGCCCTCGGACGGGCTCCACATCGGCCCTTCGCCCTGCAGGCAACCGGTCGGGGCAACACATTCTGGAGACATCATCATCTTGGATCGTCCATACCGGCGGCCATCTCAAGCGAGGGGTTAGTCTGCGGACAGCAAACCTGCAAGGTCGGCCAGTTCAACCAGCCCGTCCTGCAGCGCGCCGAGCGCCGAGACTTCCTCGACCTCGGCGCCGAGCGAATCGAAGGCCAGCCCATACGCTTCCATCAGCGGCCCATCCGACACAAGCAGCACCTCGTCGCCCGGATGATAATGGGTTGCCACATCCCGGCCGATCATCAGGCCCGCAATCGCGGCCGCCTTGTGGGCCGGGTCCAGCTGGCCGGATAGCAGCGCCGCCTCGACCGCATAGACCGGCAGCGGCTTGCCGGTATCCAGCGCCTGCTCGACCCAGTCCTGGAACACCCGCGCATCGAACGCCTGCGCCGTGTCCGGCGTCAGCGCCAGGGCGCCGCGGCTGAGCAGCAGGTCGCGGAACTCGGCCGTAAGCTCGGTGGCAAGCTGCGTGATCCGCCCGTGTTGGAGCTCGATGTGTTTGGTGTGCCGCCCGGCGATGCAGACCGAGGCGTGATCCTCGTCCAGCCCTGCGAGCAGCGTCTCGGCGC
>JBKBVT010000250.1:0-3363 GCA_046289305.1 Hyphomonas sp.
CTCGAAAATACAGGCATTCGCCAATCGGCGCCGGTCATGCTCCGCGACCAAGTGAATCATTCCCCGGACAGCCCTGCATAAATGGGAGAGGGGTTGAAGCGTCGCACTTCTTAACCCCTCTCCCGCGCCCCGCGGGAGAGGCTGTGAGGGACAAGCGTTTGCACCGCAAACGCCCCGAACAGGCCCATTGCGGAGCAATGGGAGGTGAGGGCTCTGCAGTGAGGGAGTATCAGACGGAAAAGCTCGTCCCGCAGCCACAAGCGGCGGTGGCGTTCGGGTTGCGGATCTTGAAGGCGGCGCCGATCAGTTCGCTGGAAAAGTCGATTTCCGAGCCGCGAAGGTAGTCGAGGCTCATCTCGTCGATCAGCACCTTGGCGCCGTCGAGCTCCACGATGAAATCGTCTGCCGCCACATCGCGCGCAAAATCGAACTTGTAGGAGAAGCCGGAACAGCCGCCGCCTTCGACGGACACGCGCAGGTATGCGGCGCCGTCCTGTTTGGCGAGAATCGCGTTAATCCGCTTGGCAGCCGAAGCCGTCAGGGTCACATCCGGGGTCAGGGTGTCGTCCATGGGGCTAACATAAGGACGAATTGCCGGATGGAAAAGAGAGCGCCTTACGCGACCCGCTTCGAGGAGAGCCGGGGCCGGTTCCATGACGAGCCGTCATCGCCGACCCGCACGCCCTTCCAGCGCGACCGGGACCGGATCATCCATGCGACCGCTTTCCGCCGTCTGAAGCAGAAAACCCAGGTTTTTGTGGCGCATGAGGGCGATCATTTCCGTACGCGCCTCACGCACTCGCTTGAAGTTGCTCAGATTTCCCGCACGATTGCGCGCATTCTGGGCCTCGATGAAGACCTCGCCGAAACCCTCGCGCTGAGCCATGATCTCGGCCATCCGCCCTTCGGCCATGCCGGGGAGGACCAGCTGGACGCCTGCATGGCGCCGTATGAGGGCTTTGATCACAATGCGCAGTCGCTGCGGATCGTGACGCGGCTGGAGCGGCGATATCCGGAGTTCCTGGGCCTGAACCTGACCTGGGAAACGCTGGAAGGCCTCGTGAAGCATAACGGCCCGTTGACCGGGCCGGATACGCCGGTCACGGCGCTGCCGGCGGCGTTCCGGGACTTTGCGCATCTGGAGGCGCTGGAACTTGACCAGTTTGCCGGGCCGGAAGCGCAGGTTGCGGCCCTGTCGGACGATATTGCCTACAACAATCACGACATTGACGATGGGATTGCCGCGGGCCTGTTCCGGGTGTCGGACCTGATGGAGCTGCCCATGGTGGGCGATGTGTTCCGGGGGGTGCGGGTCGAGTATCCCGAGATTGACGACCGGATGGTGACCTATGAGGCGGTGCGGCGGCTGATTGGCCTGTGGATCAATGATCTGGTCGAGGAGACGGGGCGCCGTATTGCCCGGCTGAAGCCGGGGTCTGCGGCCGAAGTGCGCGCGCTGGGGGAGCCGCTGGTCGGCTTTTCCGAGGCGATGGAAGGCCCGCAGCGGGCGCTGCGCGTATTCCTGTATGCGCGGATGTACAAGCATTACCGGGTCAACCGGATGCGCTCGAAGGCCAAGCGTGTGCTGGCGGACCTGTTCGAGGTGTTCCTGGCGGAGCCGGAAACGCTGCCCCCGCCCTGGAACGGGGCAGCCATGCCGCTGGACGGATCGCAGCGGGCGCGGGTCGTGTGCGATTATGTGGCGGGAATGACCGATTCCTTCGCCCTGGAGGAGCATCGGAGGCTGTTCGATACGCGGGCGCTGACCTGAACTGACCTGATCTGTCGCAGCTTTCCGCTGTCTTTCGGGCCCGCCTTCAAGGCTCGTTAAGGAAAACAATCTATTTCTTAACTTTGCAATTGATTCCAAGGAGTTCTCCCATGAGCCGACGGGAGATGGCAGACCAGGAACATCCCTTCGAGGATGATTATCGCGGCTTTGATGTCCGTGAGGACGAAACCGCGCGCGGGCCGCTGATCCTGGCGATCGCGGCGGGCGTGCTGCTGATTTTCGTCGGCGTTATCTGGAACACCTACCGGCAGGGCGTGCGCCCGCCGGCGGAGGCGCTGCCCAGCGTGCTGGCGGATGGGGCGCCTTTCAAGCAGCTGCCGGCCGACCGGGGCGGCCAGCTGATCCCGCACCGGGAAATCCAGTTCTATGACGCGATGGACTCCACCAGCCGTGAGCCCGGCGAGGCAGCGCTTGCGGGCGGTGATGCGGAGCTGATTGAAGCGGGTTCGCCGCGCGATCTGCGCCCGGCCCCTCTGGACTCGCCCGGCGCGGCGGAGACCGTGGCGGAACCACCCCCGGTCCACACGGTTCGCGATGTGCCGCCTGCGCCGACACCCGCGCCAGCTCAGGAACCGCCAATGCTGGGCGTGACCCTGCGGGCGCCGGAGCCCATCGAGCCGCTCGGCTCCAAGGCGCGCTTCAAATTCACCGAATCCGGGCCGTTCCTGGTCCAGCTGGCGGCTCTGCGCACCGAAGAAGCGGCGGAAACTGCATGGCGGCGGGTGACCAGCTCTGCGCCGGAACTGTATCATGGCGCGTCCAAGCGGATCCAACGAGCGGATCTCGGCTCTGAGGGCGTGTTCTACAGGCTGCGGGTCGGCGCCTTTGCGGACCGTGCGGAGGCAGCGGCCTTCTGCGAAGCGGTGAAGGAAGCGGGCGCAGCCTGCATCGTGGTGACGGGATAGTGGTGAAAGCCTGTATTCTCAGCGTGGCGGGGCCGGAGCTTTCGGCAGCCGAAGCGGCTCTGTTTGCGGCGGAGAACCCCTGGGGCGTGATCCTGATGGGCCGGTCCTGCGTGTCGCGGATGCAGGTGCGCCGGCTGGTGGCCGATATCTGGACCGCCACGGGACGCGAAACGCTGATCTTCATCGACCAGGAAGGCGGCCGGGTGGCGCGCCTGAAAGCGCCGGAATGGCCGGTCTTTCCGCGCGGCGCAGACTATGCCGCGATCTATGCGCAGGACCCGGAGCAGGGCCGCGAGGCCGCCTGGCTTGGCCACCGGCTGATCGCTGCCGAACTCGCCTCGCTGTCCATCCATGCCGATTGCGCGCCGGTGGTCGACCTGCCAGTGCCGGGCGCGCATGACGTGATCGGCGACCGGGCCTTCGGGACCGAGCCTGCCCAGGCCGCAGACCTCGCCCGCGCCGCGCTGGACGGGCTCATGGCGGGCGGCGTTGCCGGCGTGATCAAGCATATTCCGGGGCATGGCCGCTCGGTGGCCGACAGCCATCTGGAGCTTCCGCGCGTCACCGCCGGGCAGAACGAACTTGCCGCCGACTTTGACGCCTTTGTCCGGGTTGCGGACGCGCCAATGGCGATGACGGCGCATATCGCCTATGAGGCCTATGATC
>JBKBVT010000251.1:0-3333 GCA_046289305.1 Hyphomonas sp.
GCGGCTGAACTCGCGCTGGAAATGATGCGGTGACAGGCCGGCGGCGCGGGCGGCGGCGTCGAGGTCCGGCCAGTCGGCCCAGGTCTCGCCCAGCCAGGCGAGCGCCTTCGCCATCCGGTCATAGGCGCGGGCGCGTTCGTCGAGGGGGGCAACCATCTGGTCCATGCGCCAAGAGTGCCGCAGGGGGCCGGCGGGCGCCACCCGATTCTTGCCGCGGCGATTGCACCCATCGAAGGGCGGAGTTTACACTTTTCTGAAATCGGTAGGCCGCGCACAATAGGCGCAAAGACCAGCCCGGGAGGCAGACAAGTATCATGGCGGACGCCCGCAGCATCATCCTGCACGAATATCCCTCCTCGCCCTATGCCGAGAAGGTGCGCCTCGCCCTCCGGCTCAAGAACCTTGCCTATGCGCGGGTCGAGCTGCCGATGATCATGCCCCGGCCGGAGCTGATGCCGATGACCGGAGGGTATCGCCGCGTGCCGGTGATGCAGATCGGCGCCGACATCTACTGCGATACAGGCATCATCCTGCGCGAGCTTGAGACGCGCTATCCGCATCATTCGCTGAAACTGCCGGGCCATGAGGGCATGGCCCAGATGGTGGCCGGCTGGACGGACGGGCGCTGGTTCCAGTGCTCGGTGGCCGTGATCTTCGGCGCGATCGGTGAGCATGTGCCCGAAGAGTTCATCAAGGACCGGGAGCAATTGTCTGGCCGGCCGTTCGACCTCAATGCCATGAAAGCCGTGGCGCCGATGATGCGCGACCAGTGGCGCGCGAGGTTGATGCTGCTGGAGGAGCGCCTGGCCGGCGGGAAGGGGGCCGGGTCCGGCCTCTACCTCATCGGCACCAAGCCGGGGCTGGTCGATGTGCATGCCTATATGAATGTGTGGTGGATGAAGTCCGCCGTGCCGGACTTTGCCGAGGCCTGCCTCGCCCGCGCGCCGCTGACCCGCGCCTGGGCGGAGCGGCTGAGCGAGATCGAAGGCCAGGCGCCGGAGACGATCACCGGCGCCGAAGCGCTCGCGATCGCCAGAGACGCTGCGCCGCGCCTGCTCTCCGCCACGACGGAAGACGAGCCGCAGGGCTTCATGCCGGGCGAAGACGTGGCGGTCGCGCCGGATGATTATGGTCAGGTCTGGGTGGAGGGCGAGCTGGTGCATGCCGATGCCCACCGGATCGTGCTGCAGCGGGTGACGGAGGAGGCGGACACCTGCCATATCCACTTCCCGCGGGCCGGCTTCCTGGTGCGCCGGGTCTGACAATGCTTGCGCCCGCCCTCCGCTTGTTTAGGCTGGCCTGAACAAAAACGAGGGAGGAATGCGATGAAACGGATCCTGTTGGCAGGGGCGGCAATGCTGGCCGCCTGCGGCCATATGACGGCAGACGAGGCGGCGCCTATGGCGCCCGGCGCGAAGCCCGAGACGCATGATAGCTGGTACCCCTCGCGCTTCGGCGCGGACGACCGGCTGGGCGCGATCAACCTGATCACGCCGGAAAAGACAGCCGCGGCCGCGAAGCTGATCACCACCGGCAAGACCTATGCGCTGGGGCAGGTGACGGGGGCGGACACGCCGGCTTATGGCCCGCGCAGTTTCTCCATGACCATTCTTCAGCTCTCGGACGGTTCCGGAACGCCGATGGGCGAAAATCTGGCGACGGGTAATGACGACCTGGTCAATACCTGGCTCGGCATCGGCAGCCAGATCGACGGTCTCGGCCATCTCGGCATCAACCATCGCTATTATAACGGCGTGCCGGTGGCGGACTTCGTGACCACAGGCGGCCTCACCCAGTTCGGCACGCATGAGCTGCCGCCGATGGCGACGCGGGGCCTCCTGCTCGACATGACCAAGCAGTTCGGCAATCCCGTGCCAGCGGGGACCGCGTTCAACAAGGCCGAGATCGATGCGGCGCTGGCGGAGGCCGGTGTCGAGGTCGAGGACGGCGATGTCGTGCTGTTCCATACCGGCATGATGAAGGCGCAGGAGGGGTCTACGGATCTTTCTCCGGTGGAGCCGGGCCTCGGTGTCGAGGGCGCGCAATACCTTGCCGATCTCGGTGCGGCGGCGGTGGGCGCAGACACCTGGGCGCTGGAAGTCATCCCGTTCGAGAATGAGGCGCGCCCGTTCGAGGTGCACCAGGTGCTGCTGGCCAAGAACGGAGTCTACATCCTCGAGAACATGGTGACGCATGAACTCGCCGAGGACGGCGTCAGCGAATTCTTCTTTGCCCTCGGCGTGCCAAGGCTGGAAGGCGCGGTGCAGGCGATCATCAACCCCGTGGCGATCCGCTAGAGCTAGCGCCCTGATTCCATCAGCACGCTGATCTAGCGGGTCAGGGCGTCGACCGCGTCATTGATGAGGACCGGTTCGCCGAGGCCGAGCTCCGTGAGGCGCGGCATCTGCGTCTCGGCGTCGCCGACGATCACATAATGCATGGCGTCCGGCTGGATCAGGCGGCCGGCGAGGGCCTGCACATCTTCAACGTTCAGCGCTTCGACGGCTTCGATCTGCCGGGCGACATAGTCATAAGGCAGTCCGTAGTCGGCAATGTCCGACAGCGCGTTCAGCTTGGCGCCGAGCGACTCAAACCGGCGCGCCTGGCTCTTGGTGAAGAAGCTCACTGTCACGTCGAGATCCTCCTCCGTGAAGGTGGCGGCATAGTCAGCCATGATCTCTCGGATGAGTGCAATGGCCTCCAGCGTGACGTTCGAGCGGACACCGCTGAAGATGGAGAAAGTCCCGGCATTGGCCGTCGCTCCGAAGCCGGAGCCGATGCCGTAGGTATAGCCTTTGCCTTCGCGCAGTTCCTGCGTCAGGCGGGAGGCGAACCCGCCGCCGCCGAGCCGGTAGTTCATGACCCCGGCAAGGTCATAGTCCGGGTCGGTGCGCAGGAGAGAGGGATAGCCAAGCCGCAGCACGGACTGGGATGATCCGGGGACGTCATAGAAGTAGAGGCGCGCGGTTTTCGGCGCCTGGACAGGCTGTTCTTCGGGCAGGCTGACTTCGACCCGCTCCCAGCGCGTGGACACACCGTCCAGCGCAGCCATGACGTCCGCCTGGCTGACATCGCCGACGACGCGGACACTGGCGAGGTGCGGCGAGAGATGGCTTGCGCGCCAGGCCTGAAGGTCTTCAAGGCGGATGCTTGCCAGCGAGGTTTCGCTGCCGAGCTGGCTCTGGGCGCGCATGCTACCCTCGCCATAGGTGACAAGGTCATAGGCCCATTCCGCGACGGCGTTCGGGTCGCCGCGCGCGGTGTCAATGGCATCCCGCGTGCGGGCGACAGCGAGGTCAAACTCGGCCGTGTCCCAGCGCGGCTCCATCAGCG
>JBKBVT010000252.1:0-3332 GCA_046289305.1 Hyphomonas sp.
CGGGCCAGATCGCCGAGCAGGCGGAACGCCTCGCCCACGCCACCGACCCGGGCGACGAGTTGCGAGAACTGGTAAACCAGCTCACCCGCGCCGACGATCAGCGCCCCGATGCCGGTGCGGATCAGCGCCCCACGCAGGACGACCAGCGCGGTGGCGAGGCCGCGCACTGAGACCGCCGCAGCGACCAGTCCGGCGACCCAGCGTCCGGCCATCAGGGTGGCGAAGGTTGCAGCGTAGGTGATCAGGCGGCCGATGTTGTCGAAGAACGTACGGATGGCGATGCCGAGCGGGCCAGTGGTGCGCGCGACCGCCGCCATGGCGTTGGCGACCGCTTCGAGCGCAGGCGCGGCGGCGACCGCAAGCTGGTTCGACAGCCCGCGCCAGATCAGCCCGAGCCGCGAGATGGCGTCATTGATGCGCTCGATCTGGGCCGCGTCCTGGTCCGAGACTACCACCCCGAAATCCCGCACGTCCTCCGTCGCCTGACGCAGCGTTGCCGTGTCGATGCGGGTGAACACCAAGGCCGCGCGGTCGCCGAAGAGCTGGGAGGCGACCGCCGCGCGCTCGGCCTCCGGCACGTATTGCCCCAGCGCCTGCTGAATCGCGGCGATGCGCGCGTCGAGAGGCAGGCGTTGCAGGTCTTCCGCCGAGAGCCGCAGTCGGCGCAGCGCCTCCACTGCAGGACCCGCGCCGGAAGCGGCCTGGCTGAGCCGTCGCGTCAGCTGGACCGTGGCCTGTTCGACCTGACCAATTGACACGCCCGCCAGATCGCCCGCCCGCTCGAGCACCTGGATGCTGGCAACCGTTGTGTCGAGGGAGGCTGCGAGCTTCGCCTGCGCATCGACCGTCTGCAGGCCGGAGCGGATCATCGCCACGCCAGCAGCGGTCGTCGCTGCTACGGCGGCGGCTGCAGCCACGGCGACACGCCGCGAGAAGGCCGCCAGCCGGGTGTTCGCCGCTTCCATCTCGCGGCTGAGCCGTCCGAAGCCGCGCGACCCGGCTTCGCCCACGCCTTCCAGCTCGGCGCGCACCTGCCGTCCGCCCACGGCCGCGAGGCGGACGCTGATGCGTTTCTCGGCCATCGGTCACGCTCCTTGCTTTCGCCGCATGGGTGTCTTACGTTTATGCAATCGATCAAGTGGAGGTATGACCATGGCCGAGACCGCGACCCTGTCCTCGAAGTTCCAGATCTCGATCCCGAAGGCGATCCGGGCTGCCCAGAACTGGGAGGCCGGGCTGACCTTTGCCTTCATCCCGAAAGGCACGGGCGTGCTGCTTGTGCCGGTGCCCAAGCGGGAGGCGCTGAAGGGGCTCGCGCGCGGCGCGTCCGCCACCGATTATCGCGACCGGACGGATCGGTTCTGATGATCCTCGTCGACACGTCGGCGTGGATCGAGTGGCTCATCGGCTCGCCGACCGGCGAGAAGCTGTCCGATCATCTGCCCGAACAGGCCGAGTGGCTGGTCCCGACCATGGTCCAGCTCGAGCTGGCGAAATGGCTGACGCGCGAGGTCGGCGAGGACAAGGCGGATCAGGTCATCGCCTTCACGCAGGTCTGCCATGTGGTGCCGCTCGACACCGAGATCGCGCTGGCGGCGGCGGAGTCGTGCCGGGCGCACAAGCTCGCGACTGCCGACGCGATCATCTTCGCAACCGCCCGTGCACAGGGCGCGACGCTCCTGACCTGCGACGCACATTTCGAGGGTTTGCCCGGCGTCACGCTGATCGAGAAGATCAAGGCCTGACCCCCGGGCCACCATTCGCGCTCAGTTCCTCGTTCAGCTTCCGGACCATCACCGCCTCGATGACGGGCAACAGCTCGGCCATGGCGAGCGGCGGGATGCCGAGGGCGTCACCGAGTGCCAGCGCCGCCGACATGTCCCAGCCGATCACCGCGCCGGGAAGCACGCGCAGCTGGCCGCCGAGACGACCGACCAGGTCCCAGACCTGCCAACCCTCATGGGTCAGCGGCCGGTTCAGCCGCGCCGGGCAGTCCGGGCAGGCTTGCTCGCGGCCCTCGCAGGGTGCGCAGGCTTGGCAATACCTGTCGCCCCCGCCGAAGGACCATTCGGCGAGAGCGCGGAGGCGTTTTTTTCCTGTTCCAGCAGCAGACCCTTCGAGACGTAGGTCAGCTGGAAGGCCTCGAAGATCGGCCAGACGTCGAGCAAGGCGTCGATGGCCTGGGGGCTTGGGTCGATGGCGTTTCTCTCGGCGTCGCCGATGCCCTCCCAGGCGAGCACGGCCCGTCGCGCCAGTGCTTTCGCGAAAGCCACGGCGCGTTCCTCGTCCGAGGCCTCCTCGGGCACCGCCTCGACGGCCGCGTCGCTCCGCGTCGCCACCATCAGCGCGGTCGTCAATGGGCGCAGCTGAACCCGAACCCCGGGCGCCAGGTCGTGCCAGCGCGGGGCGTTGGTCAGGTCGAGCGTGAGCATTCTCAGTATACCTCGATGTCGTTGATCAGGGTTGCGGTGCACATCCGGCCGACGACGCTGTCGCGCGCGGCCTGCCAGTCGAAGGTGGCCTGCACGCCCTGCGGCCCGGAGATCTCGATGCGCGGGCGCGGCAGGTACACGGCGTGCACGGTGAAGGTGAAGCTTTCGCCCGAGGGCAGGACGTAGGCGAACTCCATCTCGCAGGCCTCGCCGTTGATCGCCTGCGTCACCAGCGTCTGGTCGGCGAAGCGCACCTCGATCCGGCCGGTCAGCGCCGCGATGGACGGGTCCGCGCCGTCGATGCGGCCGTCGCTCCGGATCGTCTCGATCCGGTCGAGGTTGTTGCCGTAGGTGATCTCGGCCGAGACCACATTGCCAAGGGCGGTCCCGTTCCGGGTGATCGACCCGTTGAAATGGCCGAAGCGCTTCAGTTCCAGCGCCGCAGGCGTCCCGGCGCTCGTCGTGGTCCCGACCGTCTCGCCCTGCGCCACCAATCGGGCCGTCGCGGTCAGCAAGCCGGACCGCTGCATCTGCCAGGTGATCTGGTCGAGCACGCAGCCCGAATACATCGCATAGCGCGGGACCTCCGGCATGCCGGTCTCGATCGACATGCTGGGCAGCGACCAGGACCCCGACTGGAACTCGTGGCTGTATGGCGCTTCCGCACCCGTGGTCGTGGGTGCGCCGAACGCCGCCTTCAGCCAGAAGCCGAAGGCCTCGGCGTCGAGCGGCACGACGACATCGCCGTCCGCCGTGACCGCGTCCTTGATCGGCGCCAGAGGATCGCGGCCGTAGCCGAGAAGCTCCGATTTCAGCAGCGGCTGCTCCGCGCCGAGCGACGTGCTGGCGAAGGGCATGCGGGTGAAGCCGCTCGCGGGCGGCGTTCCGTAGGTCGTCTCG
>JBKBVT010000253.1:0-3276 GCA_046289305.1 Hyphomonas sp.
AGATCGAGATGACCCGTGCGCTGGAACGGCACAAGGCGGGAGAGGCCATCCTGATCCCGGTCATTCTGCGCGATTGCCTCTGGCACGGCGCACCCTTCGGCAAGCTGATGGCCACACCAACGGACGGCCGCCCGGTCACGCAATGGCCGGACATCGACCATGCGTTCCGTCTCGTCGCCGAAGCCGTTCAGGCTGCAGCAAAACGCATAGGTAGTCCACAAGCGATCATCAGGCCATCAGCGGCACCCGCCATGCAAAACACGCAGTCAGTCAACAGATCGACACCGGATCAAGTGATCCGGTCAAGTAATCTGCGGGTGGCCAAAACGTTCACAGACCGTGATCGTGATGCTTTCCAGACCGAGGCGTTTGATTTCATGGGTAACCACGCCATTGATACCGTAGCTTACGCGGCTTGACTGCCCATTGCGGATGCCATCGGCGCCCAGTTCCAAGGCAGCAATTCATCAAGCCGGTTGATCTTGTGATCGTGGATGCGGTCGAGGATGTCGGCAAGATAGGCCAGCGGGTCGAGACCGTTCAGCTTGGCGGTTTCAATGACAGTCATCGCGCGCGCCAGGGTTTCCGCACCGGTATCGGCTCCTGCAAATAACCAATTTTTCCTGCCGATTCCGATCGGGCGCAGGGCACGTTCAGCAGGATTGTTGTCGATGGCTACACGCCCGTCGGACATAAACAGGCTGAAGGCCTCCTGCCGCGCAAGACCATAGCGGAAGGCTTTCGCCAGATCACTTTTGCCCGGGATGCGCAGAAGCTGCTGTTCGGACCAGGCAAAGAAAGCCTCGACCTTGGGCCGGCTGAGCTTTTGACGCGCCGCATAGCGGGCGTCAGCGGGCTGACCGTTGATGTCGCGCTCGATGTCGTAGAACTTGCCGATCCGGTCGAGCGCCTCAAGGGCGATCTCGGATTTGGTCGAGGACCAGAAGTCATGGAAGTCACGCCGCAGGTGGGCCCAGCAGGCCGCCTCGCGCAAGCGCGGTTTGCTACCGGGTTCTGGCGCGTAGAGCTTGGCATACCCTTTGTAACCGTCGGCCTGAAGAATGCCGCGCGCATTGGCCAGATGGTTGAGGACGTGCTCTTCCTTCCAGTCCGGTGCAAAGCGATAGACGGCACCCGGCGGCGATGCCCCCGCCCAGGGTCGCTGGTCGCGCACATAGGCCCAGATCCGGCCTTGTCTGACGCCTTTGCCCAGTCCCTTGTCGCGCAGGCTGCGATCCAGGACCCGGATGGGTGTGTCGTCCGCATGCAGCAGATCGCTGGCCATGATGTCCGCCTCGATCCTTTCGATCAGCGGCTGCAGGGTCTTCATGGCCCGCCCGCACCACCCTACGAGGGTGCTTTCGGGAATGTCTGCCCCCATGCGGGCAAAGATCTCGTGCTGGCGATACAAAGGAAGGTGATCGTCGAACTTCGAGACCAGCACATGCGCCAGCAGGTTTGGGCCTGCCATGCTGCCCGGAATCGGACGGCTGGGGGCTGGTTCCTGCACCATCCGCTCGCAGCGACGGCAGGATTTCTTGATCCGGGCGATTTGGATTACCTTCATCTGGGCGGCGATCATATCGAGCAGTTCGCTGACATCTTCACCGACCACGCGCAGATCGCCGCCACAGTCCGGGCAGCAGGCACCGGGGTCCAGTTCGCGGCGTTCGCGCGGGGTTGTGTCCGAGACACGCGGGCGGCGGCGCAAAGCAGGCGCATCGGCAGCGTCCGGTGATGGCTCATCCTGCCCTTCGTCGATGAGTGCGTCATCGTCTTCGGCCACCGCAACCAGCAGGTCTTCGAGCGCCAGCTCCAGCTGTTCAATCTCGCGTTCGATCTTTTCCGAGGATTTGCTGAAGGCCAGTTTCTGGAGCTTGGCGATCCGCAGACGCAGCGCCTGAACCAACTGATCATGGACGCGCAATGTTGCCGATATCTTGGCGTTCTCCGCCGCGATCCGCGCATTCTCAGCCTGCAAAACGGCGATCATCGCGCGCAATTCAGCGGGATCATCAGGCAGGTTTTCAGCAGGCTTTGACATGCGCCTGACTACCAAAAATCAGGCCAATGAACCATATAAATAACGCCATAACAGTAATAAAATCACCCCACCCGCGCAGGCGGAGCACCCCAATCCGGACGCCGCCAGTCGATCCCTTCCCACAGCATCGCCAGCTGCGCCGAGGTCAGACGCATTGTCCCATCCTGGGCATTTGGCCAAGGGAAACGCCCTCGCTCAAGCACCTTGTAATAGAGGCAAAATCCCTGCCCATCCCAATAAAGCAACTTCAGCCGGTCACCACGACGACCCCGAAACGCAAAGACCGCACCACTGGCGGGCTTTTGCCGCAAGATGTCCTGGGCCAGCGCCGCCAGACCCGCGATCCCCTTGCGCATATCCGTCACACCACAGGCTAGATAAACACGCACACCGGTGCCGGGGCCGATCATGCCCCATCCACCGCGCGGATCAGCCCCGACAGCGCAGCCGGATCGATCGTGCTTTCAAAATGCAAACTACGCCCGCCACGCAGACGCAATTCAACCGCAACAGGTGGCGGTGCCTCAGCGATCGGTGCCTGCGCCACCGGCACTCCGACCGCAACTGGCATATCCATAGGGAAGAACAGCGCACCAGCATCGGGCGACCACAGGCCCTTCTTCTTCAGGTCATGCCGCCACGCATAAATCTGCTGCCGCGTTACCTCATGGCGCTGCGCCACCTGTGTCACCGTGGCCCCGTCGATCCCGACCGACATGACAATCTCGAGCTTGTCCTCGTCACGCCAGAAGCGCCGCCGCTCCAACCCAAGAATTTCTCCACGCATCGCAGACCCCGTCTAAGAGACGTCGCTAATGACGTCCTTAGCGACGTCTCTTAGATCATTGCCACAGCGCCAGGCAGGCGGTGCCAATGGCGTGGTTACTTTTCAACAGCATCAGCCCAAAGTGGACCCTCATGCAAGGTGCAGTATGTGTTGCGTCACCAACGTTGACGGCGGACATATAAGGCGAGCCGGGCGAAGTCGCCAAACGTGCTCAGCAACTTTTAATCGATGACCAACGCGATGTTTTCAGCATGCTTGTAATCTCGGTGGAAGCCGTTTCAGGTCCGAAGATAAGAACGGTGAAAGTTGTGTTATCTCTGGAAACTGAACACATGGAGGCTTAAGCCAGTGACGTAAATCAGGCCGCGATTAGCTCGGAATCTCGGCCATGTAGACTGGAGCCATTCATGTCCCGAAAAAGCCTTACCCAATTTTTGGTCGAGCA
>JBKBVT010000023.1:0-23307 GCA_046289305.1 Hyphomonas sp.
GGAGCAGGTCTGCGCCCGTCAGGATTGTACTCCAGTCGAGCGTGTCCGGCGCGGCGTTCGCAAAGGCGGATCCCGCGCGATCGTAAGTGATTGTAGAAGGCCGGCGCACGGCGCCCGGCTCGAGAAAATAGAGGCCCATTCGCCCGGGCGCGCGCTGAACCGCGTCCGCGTTCACGCCGTGGCGGCGAAGCTCGCCCAGCGCTGCTTCTCCGAGCGGATTGTCGGTAACGATGCTTGCAAGGCTGACCTCATGGCCAAAGCCCGCCAGCGAAACCGCGACATTCGCCTCCGCCCCGCCGACACAAACGTTCAGCGACCAGGATTGCAGCAGACGTTCGCTGCCAGGCGCGGTCAGGCGCAGCAGCAGCTCTCCGAAACACACCACACGCGCCATGCACCTTCCCTCCTCGCTGCGCCCCGAGCCTTAGCGCGCGAGCCAGCCGCCATCCACGGCAATCACCGTGCCCTGGACATAATCAGACGCGCGGGAGGAAAGGAATACCGCTGCCCCGGCGAGGTCTGTCGGCTCGCCCCAGCGGCCTGCCGGAATGCGGCCGAGGATTTCCGTATTGCGCTTTTCATCGGCGCGCAGGGCGTCGGTATTGTTGGTGGCGAAATAGCCCGGCGCAATGGCGTTCACATTGATACCGTGCTTTGCCCACTCATTGGCAAGCGCGCGCGTAAGGCCCAGCACCCCGCTTTTGGAGGAAGTGTAGGAGGGCACGCGGACCCCGCCCTGAAAGGACAGCATGGACGCGATATTGATGATCTTGCCGCCCGTGCCGGCATCGATCATCGCGCGGGCTGCCTTCTGGCTGAGGAAGAAGAGGGAGCGCAGGTTGATGTTCATCACGCTGTCCCACTCCTCGACGGTAAAATCGATGGCATCGTTGCGCTTGATGATGCCGGCATTGTTTACGAGAATATCGACGCCGCCGAGCGCTTCCCGGGTCTCGTCAACAATCGTGTCTACCGGCTCAAGGCTGCCGAGATCGGCCATGATGACATGCGCCTTGCCGCCGGCTTGTCGCACCAGCTCGACCGTCTCATCCGGTGCGGAGCGGCCCACCAGGGCGAGGCTCGCGCCCGCTTCTGCCAGCGCCACGGCAATGCCTTGTCCAAGGCCGGTATTGGCCCCGGTGACGATAGCGGTCTTGCCTTCAAGGCTGAACATGCTGAGGCTCACGGGCTTCCCTCCAGAAGTATGTTTTACGGTCGCGCGCAACCGCGCGGCGATCAGGATGCCAGGATGGTCTTCAGGTAGGCGGACATCGCCTCATCCTGCGAGTTGGCGAAGAAGTATTCCTGGAACTTGTCACCCGAAATGGCGGTCTTCAGTAGGTCCTGATCAATCGCCTTCAGCACGGTGAGCATATCGTGGCAGGACGCTTTCTTCAGCTCACTGAGGATCCCGCGGTTCTTCGCCATGACGGCGGCGCGTTCCTTGGGATAGCCTTCGCCGCGCTTGACCTCGAACAGCTTGCGGTAGCAGTCCTGGAGGTTGAGCTCGGCGGCCCAGCCGAAACCCTTTGCGTAAGGCATCGAAATGGCGTTGCCATCATTGATCTGGCCGAACAGGAAGGCATCGGTCGGGTCAATGACGAGGCCGCAGAAAATCCCCGGCATCGCATTGCAGGCGAGGTTCGAGCCCATGCCCGTGCCGCAGCCGGTGACAATGAAATCGGCGGCTTTCGAGTTGATCAGGATACCGGCAAGGATGCCGATCATCGGATAGGTCAGGTGGGCTTTGTCTTCCGGCGTATACATACCGTAGTGGAACACTTCGTTGCCGAGCGGCTCGGCGACAGCTTTCAGCGCGTCGTGAACGATGCTGCTCTTTGCAGCCTGGCTGTTTTCAATGATGAGCGCGATTTTCATGCGGATGGTCCTTGGCGGCGTCTAATTCGGTAACCGGTGTCATAACTGCAACGCATAAAGGCCGCAACCCTGTTCCGCCTCCAATCCGGAATATCGGAAAGCGGATCAGCCCGCGTTGCGCGGCGCCGCGGATGTGGACTCGCGCACGACGATCTCCGGCGTGAAGCTGATCACGTCTTCCCGCTCGGTCCCGGCGGCCTGCTCGAGCAACAACGCGGCGGCGGCGCGCCCCATTTCCCGGATCGGCAGGCGGACGGTTGTCAGGGCCGGCCAGAGCCGGCCGGCAATCGGCGTGTCGTCAAAGCCGACGATCGAGACGTCTTCGGGAATGCGCAGGCCCGCCTTGCGGACGGCGACATAGGCGCCCGTCGCCATCTCGTCATTGCCGGCAAACACGGCCGTGGGCCGCTGCTTGCGGTACAGGAGGCGCTCCATCGCCTGAAGGCCTGAGTCGAACGTGTAGCCCGCTTCGACCGTCAAGTCCGGCATCAGCGCGCGGCCGTCCTCCTGCAGCGCCCGCTGGAACCCGCCGCGCCGCTCATGGGCCGACCGGAAGGATTCGGGGCCATGGATGTGCGCGATCCGCTCATGGCCGAGGGCGCAGAGATGGCGCGCCGCCTGGGCCGCGCCTTCACTGTCATGCGTCAGGATCATGCGCGAGGGCGTGTCCAGCATACCGGAAGCGATGCGCACATAGTCCACATCATGTTCGCGGAGCATCTCGATCAGCGCATCATCTTCCGAGACAGACGGCGGCAGGATCAGGCCGAACGGCTTGTGATGCTGGACGAACTGGCGGAGCCGGCTGAGATAGTTTTCATCCGCCCGGCTGACTGGCCGCAGGACGAGCTGGAAATCTGTCTCCTCCAGCGCGTCGAGGATCCCGCGCTGCATATTGACGACATATTGCGGGCTGGGATTGTCATAGACCAGCCCAACGAGGAATGACCGCCGGAGGGCCAGGGCCCGTGCCTGCGGGTCCGGCGAATAGCCGAGCTCGGCGATGATCGCTTTCACCATCTCCCGCGTGCGCGGTTTGACCAGCGGGCTGTCATTGATGACGCGCGAGACGGTCTTTTTGGACACCTTCGCGATGCGCGCGATGTCATTGATCGTCGCCCGGCCCTGAAGCCGAAACGCTGCCGCCTCAAGGACAGCGGCAGCGATATCGGATTCAGGGTCGGGCTTGATGTCTTCGCTCACCTTAAGACCTTCTCAGAACAGCAAATGTCCTGTCTTGCCTAGCGGTGGACATTTTGCAAGCGCTGAGCGCCTAAACGTCAGGTCCCCCGGCCGCGTGCCGATGCGTCAAGCGCTTCGGCTGACAAGGGGAGCAGGGTCTCCATGTCCCAGAGAGAGGGATCGAAGGCGCGGCGGGTCGGCTCGAACTTCGGATAGCCGCCCACTTCGTTCTGGCTGTCGATGATCTCCCCGCGGCCTTCAGCGGCATTGGCGAACACGCGAACGTCATGCCTGTCCCTGTCCCAGGGACGGGCGCCGGCATTGGCCAGCACATAGCGCTCGACATCCCGGGCCGGTAGCACCGGCAGGCCGGGCGGCAGCGGCATCGGCGCCGGGGCGTCAATGAACTCTGCGCGGCCGGTGGTGTAACGGCCCCGCTCCGGCAGAGGGTTGCCCCAGCGGTCGACGATAATGTTGTCCTTGGCATAAACGGCGAGGTCGCCGTCGCCGCCGAGCATGACCAGCGGCAGGCCGTCCGGGGTCGACTGGCCGGCCCGCATGGTGTTGCCGATCAGATCCATCTTGCCGGTTTCAAACGGCACATCGCCCCATTCGAGCGCCTGCAGGTTATAATGCACAGCGCGCTGGCCGGGATCATAGATGAAGTTGTTGACGATCTGACCGTGGACGCCGCCCTTGAAAAGCGGGCTGCGCTCATAATTGTGCGCGTACAGATTGGCATAGATCAGCAGGCCGTTGACATTGTCATGGATCAGCGAACCCTTGGAGTGCTCGAACTTCGCATGCGTTGAATCGGCCAGGCCTTCGGCGATCAGATTGTGGCTGAACAGGACATTGTTGGATGTGCCGGCGCGCCATTCATCCGGCGTTTCCCCGGTAAAGCGCGGGCCCGAGGAGGAGAGGTTTTCATCCGTCGCCCAGGTCAGCGTGCAATGATCGACAATAATGTTACGGGCACTCGTGGTGTTGATGGAATCATCATCCCAGCCCGATCCGCGCTCTTCATTGTTGTCGCCGGGGCGCACGCGGAGGTGCTGAACGATCACGTCATGTGTGCTGATATTGATACCGCCGCGGATGATTGTGATGCCGGGTGACGGGGCCGTCTGGCCGGCAACCGTGACATAGGGGTTTGCAATCGGAAGGGTGTCTTTCTCGAGATCGATCACGCCCGCGACCTCGAACACGATGATTCTCGGGCCGTCCTTGGCCAGCGCTTCGCGCAGACTGCCGGGGCCGTGGTTGTCGAGGGTGGTGACGCGCACGATCTCGCCGCCGCGGCCGCCGGCCGTGTACTGCGTCCAGTCGATGTCAGGAAAAAACCAGACCGGTTCCGTTACAGAACGGTCCGGCTGGACCGTAACCGAGGCTGCGGCCTGCGCCGCGCCGCCGGCATTCAACGGCGCCGCGTTGGCGCAGCCCCCCAGAAGAATGGCCGCCGCCGCCACACCATAACGAACAGATTTACCGAATGAGATAGACATAAAGCCCTCCACTTTGGCGCCCACCGGTTCGGGCACCTTCTTTTTTTCTTCTGCTTCGCCCGTCACCTGACATGAAACCAGTTGACAGACGTGCATTTCAGAGAATTATGACACCGGTTTCCTGCAGTGTCTACACACGGGCAGGCCATAAAAACAAAAATCATGACCCGGCGCGCCCGCAGGCGCAGCAGCAAACAGGCGGGCAGAGGGAAGCGCGGAGCGGTAGAGTCATCATGAATACAGAATTGGCAGAAGACATCCGCGCCCGAAGCTTTACGGACGCCAGGATCATGGCTCAGGCCTTGCCGGACTATCCGGGTACGCCGCCGCAATCGCTGAGCGAGGCTTATGCGATTCAGGCGCAAGCGATCCGTCTCTGGCCAGACAGGATTGTCGGCTGGAAGGTCGGCAAGATCAATCCGCCCTGGGACGCCGCTCTGGGTACGGACCGTCTGGCCGGCCCGATCTTTGCCCGTGACCTGACCCAAGCGAGCGACGACCCAGTCGATGCCTTCGTCTTTGAAGGCGGTTTCGGCGCGGTCGAAGGCGAGGTCATCATCGTTTGCGGCGCCGATACACCGGCCGGAAAGCTGACATGGACAATCGAGGAAGCAGCTGATTTCATTGGTGAAATGATTGTCGGCGCAGAAATCGCGTCGAGTCCGTTTCGCGGCATCAACGATCTTGGCCCCCTCGTGACGATTTCGGATTTTGGCAATAACAACGGCCTGATTCTCGGCGCCTCGATCCGGGACTGGCAAGACGCCTCCCCCGCCGACTGGCGCTTCCGGACTGTCATCGACCAGGTCGAGATCGGGCAGGCCGATGCCACGAGCATACCCGGCGGACCAATCGAATCGTTCCGGGCACTGCTGGAAATCTGCGCCGCCCGCGGCATGCCCCTCCGCGAAGGCATGTATGTTTCGACCGGCGCCGTCACCGGCGTGCACGCCATCCAGGCCGGGCAGTCCGCCGTGGTCGAGATGGAGGGCTATCCGGAAATCAAGCTTAACATGTTGCGCAAGACGCCTACGGACAAACTGGCGCAATCCCTCGATCGCGACTTCTAAGCAACAGTGACGAAAAAATGACGGAGCAATCTAACCGCTCATAAATTAGGAATCGCCACCGGTAGCAAAATCGATAATGATACCGGTGACATAATACTGAAGCCCTTGATAAAGAGGGTTCATCCACTCAACGACATATCCTGGGGAGGAGACCAGACATGCGTTATCCACAAAACAGCTTTAACTTCCGCCTGCTCATGGGCGCGGCTGCAATGAGCCTTTTGGCTGGCGGCGGCGCGGTTGCGCAGGAGCAGACCAGCGAGGAGGTCGAAAGCCGGCAGGAAACTGTTGTCATCACCGGCTTCCGGGGAAGCCTTCAGCAATCGCTTGCCGTTAAGCGCAACGAGACCGGCATTGTCGATGCTATCACAGCAGAAGACATTGCAGACTTCCCGGACCTGAACCTCGCCGAGTCCCTTCAGCGGATTCCCGGTGTCTCGATCGACCGCGTGGCCGGTGAAGGCCGGCAGATCACGGTGCGGGGTCTCGGCGCAGACTTCACCCGTATCCGGATCAACGGCATGGAAGCCATGGCGACCAGCGGCGCCTCCGACTCGTCCGGCGGATCCAATCGTGGCCGCGGCTTTGACTTCAACACGTTCGCCTCTGACCTGTTCAACGAAATGCGGGTGACGAAGACGACCTCTGCCTCGATCGAGGAAGGGTCTCTTGGCGCAACCGTTGATCTGCGTACAGCGCGCCCGTTTGATTATGATACCGGCCTGACAGGCGCCGCATCACTTCAGCTGGGGTTCAACAGCCTCTCTGAAGAAACCAACCCGCGCTATGCCGGTCTGCTTTCCTGGAAGAACGACTCCGGCACCTTCGGCGCTCTGGTTTCAGCGGCTTTTTCGGATCGCACGATCCTTGAGGAAGGCTTCTCGACCGTTCGCTGGGCTGATGCAAATTTTGCCTCTGTCGGCGGCGTGCCGTGCCCCGGCGGAGCAGGATGCTCAGACATCGGCGCAGGCTCCGGCGTCTATCACCCGCGCATTCCGCGCTATGGCCGCCTGACGCATGAGCAGGAACGCCTTGGTCTCACGGGCTCTCTGCAGTTCCGCCCTCTCGACTCCACGACGATCACATTCGACGCGCTGCACTCGAACTTCGACGGGACGCGTGAGGAGTCCTATCTCGAAGTCTTCATGCGCAGCCAGGAAAACCGTTTTGAGGTCACAGACTATTCAATCAACCCCTCAAACAACACCCTGGAATATGGCGTTTTCAATGTGAACCCTTTGCCGAATGGAACACACCCGATTCGCTCAGAGAACCGTTTTGACGAACTGAAGACGACCTTTAATCAGTACACGCTGAATGTGGATCATGACTTCTCGGACCGCCTGCGGGGCAACCTGCTCGCCGGACGCGTGGAGTCGGAATTCTCCAACCCGGTCCAGACGACAATCCTGTTCGATGCCATCGCCCCAGTCACTGGCTATACCTATGACTTCCGCGGCAATGGCAACACGCCCTTTATTGACTATGGCTCCCTCGATGTGACGGACCCATCGCAGTTCGCGTTCACAGAGTTCCGGGACCGGCCGCAATCTGTCGAAAACACGTTCGAGACCATCGCCGCCTCGCTCGCATACGACCTCAATGATGTCTTTACGCTGAGCGGCGGGGCCAGCCTCAAGAAGTTCGAGTTCCAAACCCAGGAATTCCGCCGGGAATCGACATTCGGATCTGTCGTCTGTAACCTGCCAGGCATTACCTGCCCTGCTGGCGCCGTTGGCCTGCCCATCACACCGGCGATCGCCAAATATGTATCGGGCTTCGGCAAGGATCTCGGCGCCCCTGGCGGTATCGACACGCGCTGGCTGGCGCCTGATGTTCAGGCCGCTGCCGCCCTGATCAACGCCTACGGAATTCCCGGCGCTCTGCAGGCGGGCAACGACAGAGGCGTCAAGGAAGAAGACCTGGGCGGCTTCCTGCAACTCGACTTTAATTCAGCCCTCGGCACTATCCCGGTTCGCGGTAATGTTGGTGTACGGTATGTCGAAACCACCACGACCTCGCGGGGTCAGGTGAGTGGGTCAACGGTCGTTGTCGAACGCAGCTATGATGACACCCTGCCCTCCGCCAATATCGCGTTCGATCTGCGTGATGACTTTATTGTACGTCTCGCAGCGGCAAAAGTGATGGCCCGGCCATCGCTCGGCAACCTGACTCCAGGCGGTGCGCTGGATAGCTTCAACGGCCCTCCGTTCCGCTACAATTCCGGCAACCCTGGGCTCGATCCCTTCCGGGCGACCACCTACGACGCGTCCTTCGAGTGGTACTTCCGGGAAGAGTCGCTGCTCGCACTAAGCTTCTTCTACAAGGATGTCGACAGCTTCTTCACCCGGGCCTCGACCCTTGAAGTACCCTACAGCCAGTCGGGTCTGCCGACGAGCCTGCCGCCGGCCTCCAGCCCGCTACGCAATCTGCTGGATGCGGGTCAGGATCCGATGGTAGAAGTTCGCGCGGTTGAGAATGGCGGGAGTGCCAGTGTTAAAGGCTTTGAGATCTCCTATCAGCAACCGTTCAGTTTCCTGCCTGCACCATTCGATGGCTTCGGCTTCCAGGGTAACTACACCTATGTGGACTCAGACGAAATTCGCGGCTTCTCACCAAACGCCTATAACGCAACCCTCTACTATGAGAAGGACCGGTTTGCCGCGCGCGTTTCAGCGTCCTATCGCGACGCCTATCAAACCGTCGCGCCAAACGCCACTGGCCGGAATGAGCAGGGCTTTGCGGCCACCACGAATATCGACTTCTCGTCATCCTTCCAGCTGACAGACAAGATTGACCTTACTTTCGAAGCCATAAACCTGACGGACGAGTATGAGCACCAGGTGTTTGATTCCGGCGACCTGGTCAGCGTCTATCACCATACGGGAACAGAGTATCTGATCGGCGCCCGCTACCGTTTCTAACGCGCGACTGAGTGAAATGCAGGGCAGTTTCCTCCCTTAGGCCGCCCTGCCTTTCACGACCTAAAAAAGCCGGCAGCGCCTAATTGGAGCTGCCGGCATTTCTTTTTTGGCGTATCTTTCGAGCGAAACGCGCGCCACCGCGATCAGCCGCAGCACACTATACGGTCTAGCTGCCCCATTGAATGAACGGGACCTTTGCGAAAAGCGCCCGTTCATTCGCGCGGGGGTCATTCTCTACACGGATGTCAGCACCGAAGATCATCGTCTCACGCGCAGGGAGCGTATGGCGCGGCCAGTGGGCGAGGCCGGTATGGTTCGGATCGCCGGTCCGGGCGAGCGCGATGAACGCGCCGGACAAGGCTTCGGCGGCGCGGCGCGCCGCGGCCGCCTCTCCCGGCATTGCGCCGGGCTTGTCGAGGTTCAGGAAGGCGTAGCCTATATCCACCATATGCGGCGCGCCCCAGCGACTATCATCGGCCGCCCACGGAAGATCGAACCGGTAGACCCAGGTCGGCCCGCGCTCACGGGCGCGCACATCCGCTTCCTCCACCTGCCCCCGCCAGGAGCGCGCGGCCGTCGTAGCCGCGAAGAAGACATCTGCCGGTGAGCGCTCTGGATAAAACCCACGATAGGCCGCAACCACCTCATACGGATCAATGTCGGTGCGCATGTGGCGGACGAGCGCCGCCGGCACATCGTCCCAGCCCATGTCGAACACCTGCGGCTCGCCCCGGCCGATCAGGTTGCGCGTCTCATCCAGCGTGTTGCCGAGGATCATTGGAATGTCCGCCGACTGCGCCGGCGCATCCGGCCAGAAGGGATGGCGCGTGAGCATCCGGCCGTCCAGCACCGGGCCGAAATAGACCGAAAAATCCGGGTTCACAGGGTCACGCGCACCCAGCGCCGCGATGATTGCCTCCGCTGGCAGCGCCTGCAGCGCAGCCGCATCGCCGGGCGTGATGCCGAGCGCGGCAAGGAAAGCCTCGGCCCGCCGCTTTGCATTCAGCGGACCGGACGCGGTCACCTGCTGCCCGCTCATCGTGGCGGCTGAGTGAAACAGCCCCTTCGCCGACGGGGTTGCCATCAGCGTCGCGATCTTGGCGCCGCCGCCGGACTGGCCGAATACCATCACCCGGCCGGGATCGCCGCCAAAAGCCTCGGCATTCTCGCGCACCCACTGCAGCGCCAGCACAATGTCCCACTGCCCCGCATTCCCGGAATCCGGAAAGGCTTCGGGCATCAACAGGCCGAGCGACAGATAACCGAACGCGTTCAGGCGGTGATTGATCGTGATGACGACCACATCGCCTTTTGCCGCCAGCCGCGCGCCGTCATACAAATCGTCCGAACCCGAGCCAGAATTATAAGCCCCGCCATGGATGTAGACCATCACGGGCCGATGCCCGCCGGGCCTCGCCTGCGGGGTCCAGACGTTCAGAAAAAGGCAGTCCTCGGACTGGTTGGGTTCGCGGCCCGATTGCGGCGAGGCGGCGCCGTAACGGTCAGCCCGCTGAACGTCAGACCAGTTCGCTGGAATGGCGGGACGGGCGAACCGCGTATGCGCCGTATCGGCGCCGTAGCGGATGCCGCGGAAGACCGATATGCCGCCCTCGACGCCACCTGAGACTGGCCCGTTGGATGTGCGCACGATTGGATCGCTGGCCGCACCCGCCCCGATTACCGGCAGCGCGCCCATGCCGATCAGCACGTTGCGCCGGTTCAGTCGCACATGCCCTCCGGCGCCTGATCCGGCTCCACACGGCATTGCCATGCCGGATAGGTCTTTTCGAGGAAGCTGGCCGGAGAATTGCCGAACCAACTATATCCGGTGCGGCGTTCCGGATGGATCTGGTCATAGCGCTCGACCCGCACGCCGTCGCGGTTCGCGAGCACGACCGAATTGTCGGCGAGATCGTGGAACCGCGCCCAGAGCGGCGGCGCATCCGGGTCTTCCACCAGCCGCCGGTCAAAGTCCGTGACGTGAAAATTGTACTCCACCGGTTCATCCAGCCTGACTGTCTCCAGCTTCCAGCCATCGATCTGCACACGGCGCAACCAGTTGCCCGCTCCATGCACGCTGGCTATCACCTCTGGAGAGGGCGCCGCGATGGAGGTCAGGTATTCCAGCACGGAGACGGTTTCTTCGGAGACAATCGCGGGCAACTCGAAACTCCGCCCGCCTTTCGGTTCCAGCGTCTGCGGATCATACTGCCCGGCCCAGCCTGTGAGCGTCTCGCCCTGGCGGATCTGGAGCCGCAGCAGGCAATCATCGCCGCGCCGAAGCGATGCCTCGGCCTGCTGCCGGGTCATTTCATCAAACCCGTCCAGCGGCGACCGCGCCTCGGCAATGCCGCGCAGCAGCGTCAGGGGTCCGGAGAACACCTCGTCCGCCACCGTGATCCGTCCCTGATAGGCTGATTTCGCCGGCGCCGAATGGGGCCAGCCGCCACAAATTTCGCACTGGTGGCTGAGAAGATAGTCGAGCCCGCGTTCCGCCGCCGCCAGGTAACGCGGATCGCCGAGTTGGGCGTAGGCGCCCATCAGATATTCGATCTGGGTGTAGACGTTGCGGTTATCGAAGCTGCCATGCGGCTCGGACTTTTCCGCCACCAGCTCCGCGATCTCGTCTTCGGACAGGACACGCAGCGGATCGCGGTTTTCCGCCCAGCCGCCATGGTCGCGCTGCAGCAGCAGGAGGTTGTCGGCAATTGCGCCGACATCGGACGGATCGTGGCGGCTGTAATCGCTGCCACGCTTCAACTGCCAGTGATGAACGGCGTCCCGGAAGCCATCGATTGGCACCGCTTCGCGTGCCTCAGCCGGGTTTCCCCCGCCTCCCAGAAGAAGCACCCCCGCCAGGGCAATCGCTGGATAGGACAGACGCCTCATCCGCTCGGAAACCGGCATGCCCAATCCTCCCTTGTGTCATTCTGGAAATTATGAGCCAGAAATGACACCGGTAGCAGATTTGGTCAAGCCGAGTTGGTTTCCCGTGTCGGATCGCCCGAACAAGGAGGAACTCAGGCCAGCACGCCGTTCATCCGGGCTTTGATGATCTCCTCGGCCTCGGAAATGATCCGGTCGACGAGTTCCTTCACGGTCGGGATATCATCGATCAGGCCCTGCACCGGACCGGCTGACCAGATACCGCCATCGGTGTCGCCGTCTTCCATCGCCTTGCGCCCGCGCACACCGGCAACGAGGTGCATGACATCCTCGAACTTCGCCCCGCCCTTGCGCTCGATTTCGACCACTTCGGAGCTAACCTTGTTGCGCATCACGCGCGCCGTGTTGTGCAGCGTCCGGAAGATCAGGTCCGTCTGGCGCTCGTCATTGGCGACCATCTGCTGTTTGAAATTCTCATGGATCGGCGCCTCTTTCGTGACGCAGAAGCGCGTGCCCATGTTGACGCCGTCCGCGCCGAGCGCGATCGCCGCCACCAGCCCGCGCGCATCCGCAAAGCCGCCCGAGGCGAGCATCGGGATCTTCACCTTGTTGGCGGCGGCGGGGATCAGGATCAGGTTCGGAATGTCATCCTCGCCCGGATGGCCGGCACATTCGAAGCCATCTATCGAGATCGCATCCACGCCCATCCGCTCGGCCGAGAGGGCATGGCGTACAGCTGTGCATTTATGGATGATCTTGATGCCATGCGCCTTGAAGTGATCGACATGTTCCTGCGGCTTGTAGCCGGCCGTTTCTACCACCTTGATGCCGCCCTGGATGATCGCGTCGCGGTACTCCGCGTATGGTGGCGGCTTGATCGCAGGCAGGATGGTCAGGTTCACGCCGAAGGGCTTGTCGGTAAGGTCCCTGGTGCGCTGGATTTCCTTCGCAAGTTCCTCCGGCGTCGGCTGGGTCAGCGCTGTCAGGAAGCCGAGCGCGCCGGCGTTGGCAACGGCCGCCACGAGCTCTGCCTTGCCGACCCATTGCATGCCGCCCTGGGCGATGGGGTGCTCGACCCCGAACATTTCCGTGAACCGTGTCTTGATCGCCATGTGTATGCTCCCTCGGATTGTACGTCTGCCGCACAATCTTCCAGCTAGCGCTGGGGCGCGCAATGCTGCCCTCGCGCGAACCCTGGCCGGACTTCTAACGGAAAAGAAAAAGGGCGGCGCCCCTGTTGAGCGCCGCCCTTCCCGTTTGGTTCAGACCGTCAGATCAGGCGTGCGCCTTCACCTTGGCCGGGGCCGTGGCAATCTCGAACCGGTCGAGATCCATCACCTTGGTCCAGGCGGCCACGAAGTCATTCACGAACTTCTGCTGAGCGTCGCTCTGGCCGTAGACTTCGGCAATCGCCCTCAACTGAGAATGCGAGCCGAAGACGAGGTCCACCCGTGTGGCCGTCCACTTCACGTCGCCAGTCTTGCGGTCGCGGCCCTGATAGGTGCCATCCGAGGCCGGCGACCAGACCGTGCCCATGTCGAGCAGGTTGACGAAGAAGTCATTCGTAAGCGTCTCTGGACGGTCTGTGAACACGCCGTGCCTGTTGCCACCATAGTTCGCGCCGAGCGCCCGCATCCCGCCGACGAGCACCGACATTTCCGGCGCGGTCAGCGTGAGCAGCTGGGCGCGGTCGACCAGCATTTCTTCGGCATTGCGCTGGATCGCCTTGCGGACATAGTTGCGGAAACCATCCCCAGTCGGCTCAAGCGGCGCAAAGGAGTCGGCATCCGTCAGTTCGTCCGTCGTGTCCGTCCGGCCCGGCGTAAAGGGTACCTTCACATCCATGCCAGCCTTCTTCGCGGCGACTTCCACAGCGGCGCAACCGCCGATGATGATCAGATCGGCCAGCGACACCTTCTTGCCGCCAGTCTGCGCCGAATTGAACGCAGACTGCACGCCTTCAAACGCAGAGAGCACCTTCGCCAGCACTGCCGGCTCATTGACCTCCCAGTCCTTCTGCGGCGCGAGGCGGATACGGGCACCATTGGCGCCGCCCCGCTTGTCCGACCCGCGGAAGGTCGAGGCCGACGCCCAGGCCGTCTTGACGAGGTCCGGAATGGAGACGCCCGTCGCCAGGATCTGGCCTTTGAGGGTCTCGATGTCCTGCGCATTGACCAGTTCGTGGTAAAGCGGCGGCACCGGATCCTGCCAGATCAGCTCTTCGGCTGGCACTTCAGGACCGAGATACAGAACTTTAGGGCCCATATCGCGGTGGGTCAGCTTGAACCAGGCCCGGGCGAACGCGTCCGCGAACAGGTCGGGGTTCTGGTGATATTTACGCGAGATCGGCTCGTAGATCGGGTCAAAGCGCAGCGCGAGATCGGCAGTCGTCATCATCGGCGGATGCGATTTCGACGGGTCGTGCGCATCCGGGATCATGTGCTCGGGACGCACATCCTTTGGCCGCCACTGGTTGGCACCGGCCGGGCTTTTCACAAGCTCCCACTCATAGCCGAACAGCATGTCGAAATAGCCCATGTCCCAGGTCGTCGGATTGGGTTTCCACGCGCCTTCGATGCCCGAGGTGATCGTGTCGACGCCGACGCCCGAGCCGTGCCGGTTGGCCCAGCCAAAGCCGAGCGCCTCGACCGGCGAAGATTCCGGATTGGCGCCCACGAGCGCGGCATCGCCGGCACCGTGCGCCTTGCCGAAGGTGTGACCGCCGGCAACGAGCGCAACGGTTTCTTCGTCGTTCATCGCCATGCGGGCGAAGGTCTCGCGAATATCGCGGCCTGACGCAACAGGATCAGGCTTGCCGTCCGGACCTTCCGGATTGACATAGATGAGGCCCATCTGAACGGCGGCCAGCGGGTTTTCGAGTTCGCGCTCACCGGAATAGCGGCTGTTGGGTTTGTCGCTCGTGGCGAGCCATTCGGTTTCGGAGCCCCAATAGACGTCCTCTTCCGGCTCCCACACATCAGCCCGTCCGCCGGCGAATCCGAAGGTCTTGAAGCCCATCGATTCCAGCGCGACATTGCCCGTCAGGATCATCAGATCCGCCCAGGAAATCTGGTTGCCGTATTTCTGCTTGATCGGCCAGAGCAGGCGGCGGGCCTTGTCGAGGTTGCCGTTATCCGGCCAGCTGTTGAGCGGCGCAAAGCGCAGCTGTCCGGCCCCGGCGCCGCCGCGGCCATCGCCGATCCGATAGGTGCCGGCGCTGTGCCAGGCCATGCGGATGAAGAAGCCGCCATAATGTCCCCAGTCCGCCGGCCACCAGTCCTGCGAGTCGGTCATCAGCGCATGCAGGTCCTGCTTCAGCGCGGCATAATCGAGCTTCTTGAATTCGTCGGGATAATTGAAATCCTGCCCCATCGGGTTCGACAGAGAGGAGTTCTGGTGAAGGATCTTGATGTTGAGCTGGTTCGGCCACCATTTCGCGTTCGTTGGGGCGTCGGCGTTGGCCACGCTTCCAGCGCCGCGCATTACAGGGCACTTTTGTTCGGTATCCATGATTTCTCCCATCATTGACTTCAGGTCGGTATTATCCGCACAGGCTGGACTGATGCGTCCTATAGATCAAATTGATTTTAACTGACCGAGCTATAGGCTCCGCCTTTTGCAGCGTCATTCAATGGAACTGCCCTACCCGGAAAATTGACAAGGTTGTAATTGCGCCAGGGTATTGCTGGCTGCTACAGTCCGAGGGCTGGCAAACAGCGCGCTTGGCGACCTTGCCTGACACCGCTAGACAAGCTGGCTAGCGACGCAAACCGTAACGGGCAGGAAAACATGGCCCCTCTGCACCTCCATCCTCACCGCCTGTTCCCGGCCGATCCTGACACGCGCGCCATCGCGGCCAGGCTGTATGAGAGCGTCCAGGCGCTGCCCATCGTCAGCCCGCACGGCCATACCGATCCGGCCTGGTTTGCTGATAACGAACCCTTTCCCAACCCCGCCGAACTGCTGATCACGCCGGACCATTATGTCTTCCGGATGCTCTACAGCCAGGGCATACCGCTCGAGGATCTGGGTGTGCGCCCCAAGGAGGGCCTGAACGGCAAGCCCGCCGAAGCCGATCCGCGCAAGATCTGGCGGCTCTTTGCGGGGAACTATCACCTCTTCCGCGGCACGCCTTCGCATCTCTGGCATGACTGGGTCTATTCGGAAGTGTTCGGCCTGACGGCGCGCCTCTCGGCCGAGACGGCTGATCTCTATTACGACACGATGGAAGAGAAACTACGCGAGCCGGCCTACCGGCCGCGCGCGCTGATGGACCGTTTCAACATCGAGGTGATCGCGACGACCGAGAGCCCGCTGGACGATCTGCGCCATCATGCGAAACTGCGCAGTGAAGGCTGGGGCAAACGCGTCATCACCGCCTACCGGCCTGACCCGGTGGTGGACCCGGACTTCGAAGGCTTCGCCGCAAACCTTGAGCGCCTCTCAGAGATCACGGGCGAAGACACAGCCGGCTATCACGGCTATCTCCGTGCCCTGAAGAACCGGCGCGCCTTTTTTGCTGCCCATGGCGCGACCTCAACCGATCATGGCCACCCGACCGCCCGCACAGCTGTCCTGACGCCCGCCGAAGCGGAAGCCCTGTTCGCCCGCGTGCGCGGCGGCCAGGCCTCGCCGGATGACGCGGAACTTTTCCGCGCGCACATGCTGATGGAAATGGCGCGGATGAGCCTCGAGGACGGCCTCGTGATGCAGATTCATCCCGGCAGCCACCGCAATCACAACCGCCTCGTCTTCGACCGGTTCGGCCGGGACAAGGGCGCTGACATCCCCACACGGACGGATTATGTTGAGGCGCTGAGGCCCCTCCTCTCGCGCTATGGCAACGACCCTCGCCTGTCCGTCATCGTCTTCACGCTGGACGAGAGCAGCTATGCGCGCGAACTTGCGCCGCTGGCCGGGCATTATCCCGCGCTGAAGCTCGGCCCGGCCTGGTGGTTCCATGACAGCCCGGAAGGCATGCGCCGGTTCCGTGAACAGACGACCGAGACGGCCGGTTTCTACAACACGGTCGGCTTCAACGACGACACGCGCGCATTCCTGTCGATCCCGGCGCGCCATGATGTTGCGAGACGGATGGATTGCGGCTTCCTCGCGCGCCTCGTCGCCGAACACCGGATGACCGAGGAAGACGCCTTCGCGGCCGCTGCGGACCTCACCTATAACCTCGTCAAACAGGCCTACCGGCTATGACGGCCCCGCGCCTCTCCATGGAAACACTGCCAGGCCAGCACCGGCTTGCCTATGACAGGCACAAAGTCCGTACCGGGATCATACATCTGGGAACGGGCGCCTTTCACAGGGCGCATCAGGCCGTCTATGTCGATGACGTCCTCGCGCAGGGGGATGCCGTCTGGGGCATTCTCGGTGTCAGCCTTCGCAGCGCTGCGGTGCGCGACCAGCTCGTGCCGCAGGACGGGCTTTACACGGTTCTTGTGCGCGACGGGGAGCGTGAAGACACGCGCATCATCGGTTCGATTTCTCATGTCATGGTCGCGCCGGAAGATCCCAGAGCCCTGATCGAGGCGCTTGCCTCTCCCGATATCCGCATCGTGACGCTGACAATCACGGAGAAAGGCTACAAGCTGGACCCTGCCTCGGGAAACCTCTCGGAGAACGATCCCGATCTCGCAGCCGATTATCTGAACCCGGAGCATCCCCGCACGGCGCCCGGCCTGCTCTACGCTGCCCTCGCGCTGCGCCATGCGCGGCATATCCCGCCTTTCACCGTCCTCTCCTGCGATAACCTCCCGCACAATGGCGCGCGCACCCGCGCCGCGGTGCTTTCCTTCGCTGAGCGGATCGACCCGATGGTGGCGGACTGGATCGCGGGCGACGGCGCCTTTCCGTCATCCATGGTGGACCGGATCGTGCCGTCCACCCAGCCAGAAGACATCGCCGCCCTTGCCGCGCGTGCGGGGTACACGGATCAGGGCATGGTCAAGACGGAGCCCTTCACCCAATGGGTCATCGAGGATGATTTCAGGATGGGCCGGCCGGACTTCGAAAGCGTCGGGGTACAGATGACCCGCGATGTCACAGGCTGGGAAACTGCAAAGCTCCGCCTGCTTAACGGCGCGCATTCCTCGCTCGCCTATCTGGGCGGAATCGCAGGCCTAGATTTCATGCACGAGTGCATCGCCGAGCCGGCATTCAGGGGATTTCTCGACACTTTCTGGGATGAGGCAAGCAGCACGCTTGCGCCGGTGCCCGGTCTTGATGTGACAGACTACCGCCGCAGCCTTCAGGCACGCTTCGGCAATGCGGCGCTCCAGCATCGCACCCACCAGATCGCCATGGATGGCAGCCAGAAACTGCCGCAGCGACTGCTGGGCACGTTGCGGGACCGTCTAGCCGCGGGCCGCCCCGCCCCGGCGGTGAGCCTCGGCATTGCCGCCTGGATGCTATGGCAGAGGGGATATGGCGAAACCGGCCGTCCGCATACGGTCGAGGACCCGCTCACCGCCCGCCTGACCCGCATTGCAGCAGACGCGGGAGATGACATACCGGCACTCGTCCGAGGACTGATGGCCATTGAGGAGATCTTTGACAAAAGCCTCGCCGCAGATACCGAGGCCGCCCAAAGCATCACGCAGGCCCTGCAGGCGCTTGTCCGCAAAGGCGCAAAGGGCGCTTCTGCCTCCATCGGCGAAACGCAGGTCGCCGCAAGATGACAGCGCTCGCCTCCCGCATCCTGACACTCAACCCGGCGGATGATGTCGGGATTGTTCTCGCCGATCTTGCCCGCGGCGCTGAAACGGCAGGCAACCTGCGCGCCCGCAACTCTATCCGCGCCGGCCACAAGATTGCCCTCCGCGCCATCGCCAAGGGGACCCCGGTCCGCAAATACGGACAGGTGATCGGCCTAGCCTCGCAGGACATCCAACCGGGCGACCATGTGCATACGCACAATCTTGCGTTTGGCGGCCAGGCCCGCATACTGCCTTCGAATTACGCCAACGCGCCGCCGCCACAATCTTCCACCGCGACCTTCATGGGATATGCCCGCAAGGAAGGCCGCGCCGGCACGCGCAACTATATCGGTATCCTCACCTCGGTGAATTGCTCCGCCACGGTCGCCCGGAAAATCGCCGCGGCCTTCGAGCATGAACCGATGCCGGAAGGACTCGACGGCGTCTGCGCCTTCACCCATACGACCGGCTGCGGCACGGCGAGCCAGAGCGAAGGCGTCGACAATCTGACGCGCACCGTCATGGGTTATGCGCGCCATTCGAACTTCGCGGCGGTCATCCTGATCGGCCTTGGCTGCGAAGTGAACCAGATCGACCGGATGCTGAAGGAAAGCGGGCTTGCCGAAAGTTCGCGCCTCCACACCTTCACCATACAGGAGGAAGGCGGCACGCTGACCGCAATTGAACGCGGCAAGGCGCTCGTCCGCGAACTGATTGCCGAACATGCCGGCACCCAGCGCGTTCCTGTCCCCGCCAGCGACCTCATGGTCGGGCTTCAATGCGGCGGCTCCGATGGCTGGTCCGGCCTCACGGCCAACCCGTCGCTCGGCGCCGCGGCAGACCTCATCGCCGCCCAGGGCGGCACAGCCATCCTCTCCGAAACGCCCGAAATCTATGGCGCCGAGAGCCTCCTGCTCAGCCGCGCGGTCAGCGCAGATGTCGCGGCCAAACTCATCGAACGGCTGGACTGGTGGGAGGCCTATGCCGCGCGCCACGGCGCCAGCCTCAACAATAATCCGTCCCCGGGCAATCTCGAAGGCGGTCTGACGACGATCCTGGAAAAATCCCTCGGTGCCATCGCGAAGTCCGGCACCTCTCCGCTGATGGGCATTTATCGCTACGGCGAACCCATTCACCAGCCCGGCTTCGTCTTCATGGACAGTCCCGGCTATGACCCCTGCTCCGCCACCGGACAGATCGCCAGCGGCGCCAACCTTATCGCCTTCACCACCGGGCGCGGTTCCGTCTTCGGCTCGAAACCCGCGCCGTGCCTGAAGCTCGCCTCGAATGCCAAACTTGCCCGTCATATGGCCGAGGATATGGACATCGACTGTTCCCCTGTAGCCGAAGGTACTTCCACATTCGAAATGGGCGAATTGATCTTTGCCCGGATGCTGGCCATCGCTTCCGGCGGGCCGACCCGGTCCGAAGCGCTCGGCATGGGCGATCATGAGTTCGTTCCCTGGCAGATCGGCGCCTGGATGTAGGCCGTCACCAGTTCCAGAGCGTCCCGTCATTCAGCCGGGCGACCGGCAACTGTTTCGGCTCATAGGGATATCTCGCGGCCAGCGCCTCGTCGATATCGACCCCGTGCCCCGGCATTTCGCCGCAATAGAGAAATCCGTCCTTGAACGTATAATCATGCGGGAAAACGGCGTCGGTTTCTTCCGTATGGCGCATATATTCCTGAATGCCGAAATTCGGCACCCAAGTATCGAAATGTAACGCCGCGCCCATGCAGATAGGCGACAGGTCGGTCGCGCCATGGCATCCGGTTCGCACCTGGTAGAGCGACGCCAGATCCGCGATACGGCGCAGCTGCGTGATGCCGCCGGCATGCACCACGGTCGTCCGGATATAGTCGATCAGCTGGTTCTGGATCAGCTCCCGGCAGTCATGGATCGAATTGAAAATCTCACCGACCGCCAGCGGCGTCACCGTATGCTGACGGATCAGGCGAAAGCTCTCCTGGTTCTCCGCGGGCGTCGCATCCTCCATCCAGAACAGCCGGTAAGGCTCCAGTGCCTTGCCGAGCCGCGCCGCCTCGATGGGCGTCAACCGGTGATGCACGTCGTGCAACAGCTCGATCTCAGGCCCATAACTTTCGCGCAGCTTTTCAAATGATTGCGGCACATGGTTGAGATAGGCCGGCGTATTCCACACCGTCTCTTCGGGCAGCGCCGAACTCGCCGGCTCGTAGTACATCTGCCCTTTTGCGACGCCGTATGCGCCCTTGACGCCCGGCACACCGGACTGCGCCCGCACCGCCTTGTAGCCCATCTCGATATAGCGCCCGACCTCATCGACCGTCTGCGGAATATCTGCGCCATTGGCATGACCATACACCAGCACACCGTCCCGCGAGCGCCCGCCCAGCAGCTGGTAGAGCGGCAGGCCCGCCACCTTCGCCTTCAGATCCCACAGCGCCGTGTCCACCGCCGCAATCGCCGACATCGTCACCGGCCCGCGCCGCCAGTAAGCGCCGCGATACAGGAACTGCCAGATATCCTCGATCCGGTGCGCGTCGCGGCCGATCAGGTTCGGGATAACATGGTCCGTCAGGTACGACGCCACCGCCAGCTCCCGCCCGTTCAGCGTCGCATCGCCCAGCCCCGTCAGGCCCTGGTCGGTTTCGATCTTCAGGGTCACGAAGTTGCGACCCGGACAGGTCACGATAACCCGCGCGCCGGTGATTTTCATGGCGGTCTCCTCCAGTCTTGTCTGCCCCAACCGGCTGCGGATTGCAGCCCCGGACCGTTTGGTGATAGCGTTATCATAACGACGACGCCAGACCAGATGGCGCTGCGAACGACGGGAGGATTTCATAGCCATGTCGACGGGCCTCTCCCGGCGCAGCCTCATTGCTAGCGGATGCGCCGCCACGCTCGCCAGCTGCGGCGGCGTGGTCAGCGATACGCGCCTCCTACGCAGCGCCGATGCCCATCCCGATGGCTATCCGACGGTCGAGGCGGTCCGCCATCTCGGCCAAGTTCTGGAGGAGCGCAGCGGCGGGCGCCTGGCGATCAAGCTCTATTCCGGCGGCCAGATGGGCGAGGAGCGCGACACGCTGGAGCTGACCCTGCTCGGCGGGATCGACCTGAACCGCGTCAGCCTCGCGCCGATGAACACGATCGTGCCGGAAACGCGTGTGCCGGGCCTGCCCTTTCTGTTCCGCTCGGCGGCCCATATGCGCGCCGCGCTGGATGGCCCTCCGGGGCGGCAGATCCTTGCCTCGCTCGGCGCGCACGGGCTGATCGGCCTTGCCTTCTATGACGCCGGCGAGCGCAGCTTCTACACAAAATCGCGCGAAATCCGCACGCCGCAGGACATGCGCGGCCTCAAGATCCGCGTGCAGAATTCCGATGTGTTCGTCTCGCTGATGTCCGCCCTCGGGGCCAATGCGACGCCGATGCCGTATGGCGAGGTGTATCAGGCCCTGCTCCAGGGCGTGGTCGATGGCGCAGAGAACAACTGGCCCTCCTATGAAAGCAGCCGGCATTTCGAGGCCGCGCCAGTCTTCAGCCTCAGCCGGCATGTCATGCTGCCGGAAGTGCTGGTGATTTCCGCCCGCCGCTGGTCGCGCCTGCGCGAGGAAGATCAGGAACTGATTCAGGCTGCCGCCGCCGAGTCCGTGCCCTACATGCGCGCCCTCTGGGACGCGCGGGAAAAGGAGTCTGAATCGCGGCTGCGCGCGGCCGGCGTCACGATCGTCGAGGATGTCGACACCGCCGCCTTCCAGGCCCAGGTCCAGCCCGTCTGGGACAGGTTCCTCGATACGCCGGCGCTGCGCCGCCTGTCTGAGGACATTCTCAATATCGGAGACGCCCATGGCTGACAGCCCGCTCGCCCGCCTGTCGCGCTTTGCCTCCCGCGCAGCATTGGCCGTCTCCACCGCAGGCCTCAGCCTGATGACGCTGATCATCGGCTGGCAGGTGTTTGCGCGCTATGTGCTGAACGCCAGCCCGAGCTGGTCAGAGCAGGCCGCGCTGCTGCTGATGCTGTATTTTCTGCTCTTTGCCGCCGCCGTGGGCGTGCGCGAAGGGTTTCACATCCGCATCACCCTGCTCGAGGACAGCCTCGCGCCGGAGCGCCGAAAATGGCTGCGGCTCGTCAATCATGTGATGGTCGGCCTGTTCGGTTTCGCGATGGCCGCCGGCGGCATCGAACTCATCGGCATCACCGCCGCGCACACGATCTCCACCCTCGGCATTTCCCGCGCCTTTGCCTATGTGCCGATGGCCGGGGCCGGCCTTCTCATCGTCTTCTTCAGCCTGGAACACCTGCTGACGGAAGCCTGCGGACAAAGGGTGCAGCCGATATGGAGCTGATTGTCCTCATCGGCGCGCTCTTCATCCTGCTCGCCATGGGCGTGCCGGTCGCGATGGCGTTGGCCCTTTCCACGCTCGCGGCGTTTCTGGTGCTCGACATTCCCATGGTGGTCGCTTTCCAGCGGATGGGCGCGGGCATGAATGTCTTTGCGCTGATGGCCATTCCCTTCTTTGTTTTCGCGGGCGACCTGATGGCGCGCGCCGGCATTGCTGAGCGGCTGGTGCGCGTCGGCGAGGCGGCCTTCGGGCGCACGCAGGGCGGGCTCGGCCAGGTCACCGTCGGCGCGAGCATGATGTTCGGCGCCGTGTCGGGAAGCGCCGCCGCCTCCGTCTCCGCGCTCGGGCCGACGCTGATGCCGATGATGGCAGAGCGCGGTTATAACCGTAGCTTCGCAGTCAATGTCACCATCTCCGCCGCCATTCTCGGCATCCTGATTCCGCCCAGCCACAACATGATCATCTACGCCGCCGCGAGCCCCGTAGGCATCTCAGTGGGTGACCTGTTTCTCGCGGGGCTCCTGCCCGGCATCCTCGCCGGCGTTGCCCTCATGCTCACCGCCTGGCTCATCGCCCGCAAGCGCGGCTATCCGCGCGGCGTCTTCCCCGGTTGGTCCAGCTTCCTCCGGGCGCTGATCATGGCCCTGCCCGGCTTGATGACGGCGGTGATCATCGTCGGCGGCATCCTGTTCGGCCTGTTCACGCCGACCGAGGCCTCGGCCGTCGCGGTGATCTACACCGTGATCATAGGCGCGGTGGTCTATCGCACGCTCGGGACCTCGCGTTTCCTGGCCGCCGCCGCTGGCGCGGTGAAGACGGCCGCCATG
>JBKBVT010000254.1:0-3266 GCA_046289305.1 Hyphomonas sp.
TCAGGCGTGAGGCGTCCTCGGCGAGTTCATCGCGCATCTGACGAGGGTCAGCAGATGAGCCGGAGGATTTAGCCGTGTTCGGATCTGTCATGGTGATCTCCTTCTATGTCGGGGTTAACCGGCACGGCATGTCGCGGTTCCGCCGGTTTCGAAACATGGACTATTTGTAAACATGAAAACGGTTTTCGACGCTTCGCAGCGGACCCCACTTTCCGTGCGGCAGACCTCAGTGCTTATTTAATCCGCTGACTGAGTATACGTCGGGCACTATTTATCATGGTCTTTGCCGTTGATCCGCATAAGGGTGGTAAAGAGCAAAGGCCCCCTGAGGCAGCATCTGTTATCCCGGCCAGTCAGATAAACATGGATCAATCACCACGCCCTGCCGACGCTGAACCTGTTTCAGACGCGCCGGATGCCGGCAGCAACCCCGCCGGGCCTGCGAGCCTGCGCAAACGTGTCGCCAAAGGCGCCATCTGGACCATTGCGGCCACCCTGGCGCGGATCTCTTCGGCCATCCTTATCCTGCCAGTTCTGACACGCCTCCTCTCGCCCGAGGATTTCGGCCTGATGCAGATTGCGGCGCCGTTCCTGTTCTTCATGATGATCTTCAATGATCTCGGGATGCAGCCTGCCCTGGTCCTTGCAAAGAACCCGGCCGACCGTCTCTGGGCGACTGCCTTCTGGACCGGCCTGGCCGCATCCGCCGTGATGTCGCTGGTGCTCATCCTGGCGGCGCCATTCATTGCAGCCTTCTACAACGAACCGCGTGCGACCCCGATCCTGCAGGTGCTCGCCCTCTGCATGCTCGCCGGCGGGCTCATGATCGTGCCTGGCGGCTGGATGCTGAGGGAGATGCAGTTCCGTACCCTGTCGATCGTGGAAGTCACAACCGTCACCGCCGGCATTCTTGCTGCCCTGGCCGCGGCACTCGCGGGCTGGGGCGTCTGGGCGCTCGTCGTGCAGCAGCTGGTGATGTTCTTCCTGAAATCGGCCGCCCTGTTCATCCTGTCGAAGGCACCTATCCGGTTCCAGTACGATTTCTCCGAGCTGAAAGGCATCATGGGCTTCAGCTGGGGCATGACCAATGTCCGCGTCGTCTGGTTCCTGGGGCGCAATATCGATGTCCTGATCATCGGCCGGTTTCTCGGCGCCGCCGCGCTCGGCTTCTATTCGGTCGCCTGGCGCATCATGTTGATGCCGATCGAGATCTTCTCCACAGGCCTCGCCCAGGTCCTGATCCCGACACTGGGCCAGATCCAGGAAGACAAGCCCCGCCTGCGCGCCGCTGTGCTGCGCACCTATCGCACCATCGCCATCTTCACCATGCCCGCCATGGCCGGCATTGCGGCGCTTTCCGTTCCCCTGACGCTCTTCATCTTTGGCGAAAAGTTCGCCCCTGCCGCCTGGCCCATCGCCGCCCTGGCCGTTCACGGCGCTGTGCAGAGCCTGCTCAGCGCTCAGGGGCCCGTCTTTATGGCGCTTGGCCGGCTGGATGTGATGATGCGCTGGGCAATATTCACCGTCATCGTGCTCGGCGCTTTCCTGCTGGTCGGCGTCAACTGGGGCCTTGAAGGCGCCTCGCTGGCCTATCTCGCCGCGGGTCTTCTTTGCGCACCGCTGAATTTCCGGTCGCTGCTGAAGCTGATAGACGGGCGCCTCGGCGATGTTGCGCGCGCTGCCGGCTGGCCGGCCCTCGCGGCCACTCTGATGGGCATCACGGTCTATCTGGTCTCATGGTCCCTGCCCGCCGGCTGGATGCATTACCAGGTCCTCGCTGTCTGTATTCCGCTCGGGGCCGCGCTCTATGGGCTGGGCCTGCTCCTCGCAGACCGCAAGGCGTTCGGAGAGGTCTTTGGCCTAATCAAAAGCATCCTTTCAAGGTAGACCGCCCAACACAGGCTCAGGCGGCCTTAGCTGGCAGGCCGGGAGCGGCGAGCTTCAGGGCGAGGCCCGAAAGCCGCGCCGCATCCGCGTACCGGCCTTCGCTCAGCGCGCGGCGAATGAACCAGGCGAGCGCGCGGGCAAACGTCCTGGCCATTTCGGCGCCGACCGGTCCCTTACCCCGCAGCGGCAGCAGGCCCGCCTCCACTGCCGGATCATCCAGCAGTTCCGGGCAGCCATATTTCGAAAACAGCGCCTCGCGGATCGCCTGGATTTCGCGTGCACTGAGCTTGCCCGCAGGCATGTCAGGCGCGCAGGCGGCGGCAAAATCCTCAAACGCGAAATGCCACAGCGCCTTGCGCGCCATAACCGAGCCGCGCGTGATCAGCGCCTGGCGTTTCAGCTCCGGCGACAGGGTTTCCCCCGTTACGGCGCCCCTCACCAGGTAGTCCCTGAGCGTACCAACCCTGCGCAACTCGGTGAACATCTCCTGTTCCTCGACCTGCCACCGCGCATAGCGCGTGTCCTGACCCACCAGTCCGCCAACCCGCGGATCGTCATGCTGGCGCTGGAGGAAGACGATGTTCTGTGTCCCCACCCCGCGATACTTCCGGGCGAGCCGCATCAGCATTTCGTAGTCTTCAGAGCGGGAGTATTTCAGCGAAAACGGCCCGGCCGCCTGATACGCGCTCTTGCGCACGATCAGACCCGGATGGTGAACAAAGAAATCCTGCATGGTGGCCAGCAAGAATGCCTCTGACGGCACATCCCGCCAATGCCCGCCATCGTAACGGCGCCTGGCGCCTGTCGTGTCATCCACTGTAAACCGCATATAGCGGCCATGGGCAAAACCCGCTTCGGGATCCGCCTCGAGCAGGCCCGCAAGTGTCGCCAGCGCATCTGGCAGCACGATGTCATCATCATCCACGATCCAGATCAGATCCCCGGCAGCGCGCGGAATAATCTGGTTCAGTGTATCGGCCTTGCCGCTGTTATCTTTGCGGACATAGCGGATGCGGCCATCATACGCCGCCATGCGTTCTGGCGTGTCGTCGGGTGAGCCGTCATCCGCGACAATAATTTCGTCAGGTTCGCGCGTCTGGCTGAGTACGCTTTCAAGTGTTTCAACCAGCAGCGGCCCGCGGTTGAAGGTCGGGATAATGACCGTCGTCTTTGCAATCGAGGTCATCATGACCCTCTCCTGAGCTGCCCGTTGATATTCGACCACCATTCGAAGTCAGTTCCGCCCTGGCGGGCGATGCATTACCCGTTTTGCGCCAGATCCGGCTTATGAAGGACCGGTATCCGGAGAAGATCCGACAACGGAACGTATGCATGTGATACATGTTCCATGCGAAACGCCGGAGTGTTCAGGGTGATCT
>JBKBVT010000255.1:0-3265 GCA_046289305.1 Hyphomonas sp.
ATGCGCGGATCGCTGGCGGCGAATTCCTCGGCCACGCGGCAGGTGTCGGGCGAGGGCGAGCAATCGTCCAGCACCAGAATTTCAAGGTTCTGCCAGGTCTGTTCCTGCAAGGACCGCAGCGCCGTCGGCAAGGTATCCGCCGCCTCATAGGCTGCAATCAGCACCGTCACCGTGGGCCCGTCACTGACCTGCGGCAGTTCTTCGGTCACCGTCAGCCGGTCATAGGCTGGCAACGTGCTGTCTCCGACCAGCACGACCGGCGCAATGTCGTGATGCCCCAGAACGCGGTTCATCAGGGCAACGCGGGCCTCGGGGCGGGATTCCAGATTGGCGCGGGCCAGCAGCAGGTCGGGGCTGACCTCGCCCTCAAGGGCCGCACGCTCGTAGGTGTCGCGGGCGGCATCCTCGTCGCCCAGGAAATGGTGGCACAGCAGTTCCGCGACACCCAGCTTGCGGCGGAAATCCAGATCCGGCGCGTCGGTCCGGGCGGCCTCCAGATGCTGCAATGCCGCCTGCCATCCCTCGGGGGTCTTGGCGCGCATGTGCCACCATGAAGATAACTGATTATTATTAAATATAACTTTATGCCGATTTGGAAACTTAAAGTTCTAGTTTCCATTTTTCTGATCACTCTTCGCCCCGAGGATCCCCTTCTGATCTGCTTGGCGGGTGTAATGCGCGATCTCTGTCAGGGTCGCGTGCCCTGTCCAGGCGCCAATCCGCGAGACCGTTGCCCCTGCTTCTGCCAAGGCTGCGGCGCGGGCCTTCCGGAGGCCGTGTGCTGTACAGTCTTTCGCCAAGCCTGCGGCTGTAGCCGCGGCACTCAAAAAATTTGAAATACCGCCAACGCTTCTCGGCCTTCCTGCTTTCGTGACAATCCACGTCAGCCGGTCCTTGGGCAACTCAGCGAGAAAAAGCCGATGATCATCAGCCATCTGTCCGGCCCAATCGGGAAGTTCGCGCACAGGACATGTGGCAGGCCCTTTGGTCTTGACCTGAGTGTAGCCAAGCCAACCGTCCTGATCGACTTTCTGCCATCCCAAAGTGACTGCATCGACGCAGCGCGCGCCCGTCCAGAACACCACCTCGAATGCGATCCGCTCTCCGGACCCTGAAGGCCAGTGCTTACGGTACTGCTCCAGTTCATGGCGGGTCCACTGGCGGTGAGGTTTGACCTCACCTTTCTGCGCTTTCACGCCCGCAGAGGGATCCACTGCGATCCACCCCTCTTCCACCGCGAACTTCAAAATCGAACGCCACGCCCAAAGCCGGTCCAGTGCCGCACCGGGTGTCAATGCCCGAATGTCTTTTCGAAGGTGATCGGCCCGTAAGTCCTTGACGAATGCAGTGCCGCGATCATCGCTGATCTTGTCGAGTGTCCGGCGCCGGACCGAACGGGTATTGTCTGCCAACCGTTTGAATTCATACGATCCCAAGTACTCAGTGCAGAGGGCAGAAATGCTGCCGGATTTATGACGTGACTCCGGCTTAACCGCATTAGCAGCAACATATGCTGCAAGGAAATCAGGGTGATTCTCCGGCAGATCAGGCAGCGGGATTAGCCGCGATCCCACCCGCCGATACTTGTACTGCTTGCCGCTAGGCTTGGTAATAGTCTTGATGCCCTTTAGTCCCCGAATACAGCGTCGCATGTGTTCCCTTTCTCATCGCCTTCGGTAAGCAAGCCAGACGCGAACGCGTCGAGCGCAAGGCGGTCATACAATCGCTTGGAGCCGAGGATTTTCCGCGGAATCGACAGCGTTCGGAGCATCGACTCGCTGACACCCAGATAGGCGGCGGCATCAGGCGTTGGCATCAGGCGGGGCGCAAATGAAATATCCTGACGTCCCATCAGATCCACCCCACCTGTCGCGTGTCGCTTTGGCGCGCGGCGGTCACGGCAGCAACCCGGTCAGCAGCGCCATCAATACTGCGCCCAGCAGGCCAAGAGCACCCGCCGCCAGACAGATCCCCGCAGCCAGCATGCCGTTGATGAGCATCGACATCTGGTCGTGGTTCCGGCGCATACGTGCGTCGTTGACGGCGGCGGCCTCGGCCAGCGTTTCCCTCGACCAGTCCAGGTGAAGGTTGCACATCACCGTGGCAGCCTCGGCCTCGTTCAGCGGGCGCCCGAAAGGTGAGGGCCGTTGCAGATTGCGGGGTTCAGGTCGTTCGGACATTGACCGGTCCTTTTGGCGTGAATGAAATATGCCCGCCGCCGTGTCGCGAAAAGGACAGCAAGGCGTCGGGCCGGTTGGGGTGCGGCGAAGCAGTCGCGGGCGCACCAGGTTCCTGCAGGCCGGGGACCTACCAGTTCGCAGCCTGACGCAGCGCGGTGCCGCCATAGGCGATTGCGCTGGCCACCAGCGTCGGCGCGATCAGGAAGAAGGTCACCGCGAATGCGGCCTGAGCGGCACGCAGGGTAATGAGGGCATTGAGGTGCATACTGCGCTCCATCTCTGCCGGTGTGCATCTGTGCGTCCCGGCAAACTATGCGTAGTTCAAATAAACTGAACAGTCAACGAGGCAGTCCAGATAAATTGAATTATGGGCGCCGGAAGGCTACCTGCTACCTGCCGGATCCCCGGCGACAGAGCATGAAAAAGCCCGCCGTAGCGGGTGAGTTGCTGGAGGCTCACCCGTCTCGCCTGCCCTCACGATTTGCCCGCTCGGTAGCGCGCATCACATGCCTGACGAACGGGGGCTAAGGAGCTGAATCCGGGCGATTTGTAGACGAAGAATATTCCCCCAACCGTCGGGCTAGGCCTAGCGGGTGGAAACTCGGCGGCAGTTCGCCTATTCCGTTCGCAGAATGTTCTCGGCGGGTGCGAAGATGGAGAGGGTCATGTTTTGGCTTGCAAGCTGGTTTGTTTGGCTCGGGCTCGATCTGAACCTTCTCTTTGATCCCATTCACTATCTGCGGCTTCGAGTGCAGGGAAAAGTCGCTCCTGAACATCACCAGGAAGCTGCGCGAAGTCCCCGTTCATCAAGAAATTGAAATCGATGCGATGGGCGCGATACAGATACTTCATCACATCCCGGTTAGGGTATGTGTCGCCAGCCATCGCGTTGCTGAGGACTGTCTTTGAGACGCCTGCCGCTTTTGCCAAGTCCTTGTGCTGCTGCAGGCCGCTGGCGATGAATGCTGCACGGAGCCTGATCGCTGTGGCGGCCAGTCCCATGTCGTTCACTCGGGCTAACTGAGTCTTTCGATCTAAATCCATGTCGCGATTATCCGACATGTCCAGAAAAATTGAACTCCCAT
>JBKBVT010000256.1:0-3252 GCA_046289305.1 Hyphomonas sp.
TGGCGCCACCTGATCGAAGCCGCCATCGCTCAGGAAGAACGCCATCTGACCCTGAAGGAGCGTCCATGACCGCCCATATCATCGACGGCAAGGCTTTCGCTGCCGGTCTGCGCGCCCGCATCGCCACCGGCGTTCAGGCACTGGCCGCGCAAGGCATCACCCCCGGTCTGGCCGTCGTGCTGGTCGGCGAGGATCCGGCAAGCCAGGTCTATGTCCGCTCCAAGGGCCGGATGACGCGAGAGGTCGGCATGGCCTCGTTCGAGCATCGCCTGCCCGAGACCACGACCGAGGCGGATCTGTTGGCCCTGATCGCCCAGTTGAATGCTGACGCTGCGGTGAACGGCATTCTGGTACAGCTTCCCCTGCCCCGCCACATGGACGAGGCTGCGGTTATCAACGCCATTTCCCCCGACAAGGACGTGGACGGGTTTCATATCCTGAACGTGGGCCGCCTTGCCACCGGGCAAAAGGCGATGGTGCCCTGCACCCCGCTTGGCTGCCTGATGCTGCTGCGCGACCGGCTTGGCGACCTGTCGGGCAAGCGTGCCGTGGTGATCGGGCGCAGCAATATCGTCGGCAAGCCGATGGCGCAGCTGCTGCTGCGTGACAGTGCCACGGTCACCATCGCGCATTCGCGCACCGCCGATCTGCCCGCACTGTGCCGCGAAGCCGATATTCTGGTCGCCGCCGTTGGCCGGGCGAATTTCGTTCAGGGGGATTGGGTGCGCCCCGGCGCGACCGTGATTGACGTAGGCATCAACCGCACCGAGGCCGGGCTGGTCGGCGATGTCGATTTCGCCGCCGCCGTGCAGGTGGCAGGCGCGATCACTCCGGTGCCGGGCGGCGTCGGCCCGATGACCATCGCCTGCCTGCTGGCCAACACGCTGACCGCGACGGCCCGCGCCAACGGCCTGCCCGACCCCGAGGGCCTGACGCCCTGAGCCTTATTTGCTGTTATCGGTCTTGATCAGCCCCGAGAACCCGGCAACCGCCAGCAGCGTCAGCCCCCACCCCGAAAAGATGTGCAGCCACAGATACAGGCGCGCCCACCAGCCGAGTGGCTTGCGGTCATCGGGGATCCAGTAGCTCTGCATCTCCAGCGATACGATGGGCAGCAACGTGTCCGCCGAATAGATCAGCGCATCGAACCGCGGATAAGAGGCCGCCTCGGGCTGGCGCAGGAAGCAGGCGACCTGACTGTCCCCCTCCTCCCATCGTTCCCCGGGAGGCACCGATCCCTCGGGCGGACGGCATCCGGTCCACTCTGCGGCGCGCTGGATCTGCGGCAGGTTGGGCTTGATTTCACCAAACCCCGCAGCGCGGGCAAAGACAAACCAACCGATCAGCAGGACCAACCCAAGCCAAAGCGCCGCCTTTCCCGGTCGGCGCCCGTAATCGACGACCGCGCCAAGCAGATGATCCCAGAGCCACAGGATAGTCAGCTTCCAGGTCAGCCCAATAACCTGATCCTGAAACGGACGAAAACCGAGGTGACGACTGGCAGCGTCGCGCTTTTCTCTGAAGCTGGTCAGTCGCTCAACCAACTTCTCTCTTCGCACGGCCCGTTGCAGTCGCTCTTTCTCAATCAGTACGGCTCGCGCATCTGCCCCATGGCCAGCTTCGCGCAGCACTCGAGCACATTCTTCGTATGGTTGTGGCCAGAAGTCGCAACTATGCCGCTCTGGCTTTAGGCGTGAAAGCCAATCAAGGCGTTGAAGACCGCTGACACCCCTGCCTACGAACCCACCATAGCGGCATCTGTCGAGAAGTAACTCATTCGGCCAACAATTCGGATCATCATCAATCGCGCCAACCTCGGCGGCGGTTAGGTCAATAGCCCCTGCAGCTTTTGCTTTTCCCCAGAAGCGCCAAGTGCCTCCTATTTTCGCACCTTCACAGTTCAAGGAGACATTTTTTCCATTCAAACTCGCGCCAGATAAAACAAAATTTCCACCTATGTGTGCGCTCGGAAAACGGACAGCACCTGATGTAACCATGTTGGAAAGAACGACCTTGCCATTTATTTCAATGCCATCGGCGCTGAATGAATCAGTCAGACAATTTAGTTGTGCAGTAGAGCAGTCTAAATCTCCGCGCACTACTGCACCTAGAAAACGAACTTCGCCTGCAGATATAACATCTCGCAAAAACAAATCACCTGATATTTCAGCTCCATCTCCACCAAGCGAAATTTCCGTGCATTTAAAGGTGGCATTCGAAAAATCTAAGCCGCCACCAATTCTTGAGCCTAGCAAACGACAGATACCCGTCATGATAACTCTACGGCAAAGGACACCACCAGATGCCTTCAGTCGATCAGCTTGGAAGTCGGCCGCAAAGTAGGATCCATTTAAATAAACACCCCTCGCATTCGCGCCGAGCATAATCACGCGATCAGCAAAATGGCATTCGATCAGGGCAATATCTTTGGTCAGATCCGCCCCTTCGAAGTCAAGCCCCTTTGTCCCGCCTGCCTTGGGCCCATCGCCAAAAATGTACGCCCCATAAAGCCCAATTCCTCGATCTGGTAAGGCCACATCCTCCACCTGCCCAAGCGCAAGCGCCCGGATTAACGACGCACGAACGTACAAACGCGTATTGGCGTTTTCTGGTGGAACAGCGTCACTAACCCTACACGGCCCCGCCTTACCCTCCCGCAAATGCGCAATCAGCTTCTTCTCGGCCTCGGTCTGATCCGCAAAATCCTCGGCCTTCATCTCCCCTCACCCTCAAACAACTCCCGCTGGCCCGGCACGCGCGGCGCGTCCAGACCCAGATGGCGCCAGGCGCGCGCAGCAAGCTGGCGGCCGCGGGGGGTGCGGGCCACCAGTCCCTGTTGCAGCAGGTAGGGCTCGATCACCTCTTCGATGGCATCGCGGCTTTCCGACAGGGCGGCGGCCAGCGTCTCGACCCCCACCGGGCCGCCCGCGTAATGCTGCGCCATCAGCGTCAGATAGCGGCGGTCGGCGCCATCAAGGCCCAGATCGTCCACGCCCAAGCGTTGCAGCGCGATATCGGCGATCTCTCGGGTCAGGCGGCCATTGCCCTCGACCAGCGCGAAATCGACCACCCGGCGCAGCAGCCGCCCGGCGATCCGGGGCGTCCCGCGCGAGCGGCGGGCGATCTCCAGCGTGCCTTCGGGATCGGCTGAGATGCCCAGCATCCGCGCGCCGCGCTGCACGATCAGGTCCAACTCGCCGATCTCGTAGAATTGCAGCCGCGTCGGAATGCCGAAACGGTCGCGCAGCGGCG
>JBKBVT010000257.1:0-3245 GCA_046289305.1 Hyphomonas sp.
CGCCGTAGGTGACGATGGCGTCGAGGCGGTTGCGGAACTCAGGCGTGAAGAGGCGCTTAAGGGCTTCGTCCTGTTCCTCGTCCTTCTTGCCGCGGCCGAAGCCGATGGAGTTCTTCGCCGCGTCCGACGCGCCCGCATTGGTCGTCATGATGACGATGACATTGCGGAAGTCGACCTTGCGGCCGTTGGCATCGGTCAGGGCGCCGTTGTCCATCACCTGCAGGAGGATGTTGAACAGGTCCGGGTGGGCCTTTTCAATCTCGTCGAGCAGGAGGACGCAGTGCGGATGCTGATCGACGCCGTCCGTAAGCAGACCGCCTTCATCATAGCCGACATAGCCCGGAGGCGCACCGATCAGACGGCTGACGGTGTGGCGCTCCATGTATTCCGACATGTCAAAGCGCAGCATCTCGACGCCCATAATGGAGGCGAGCTGTTTGGCGACTTCGGTTTTGCCGACGCCGGTGGGGCCGGTGAACAGGTAGGAGCCGATGGGCTTGTTGGGCTCGCGCAGGCCAGCGCGGGCCAGCTTGATCGAGGCGGACAAGGCCTCGATGGCTTCGTCCTGGCCAAACACGACGCGCTTCAGGTCAGCGTCGAGCGATTTGAGGGCAGCGGCGTCGTCAGACGTGACCTGCTTGGGCGGGATCCGGGCGATCTTGGCGACGACGGCTTCCACATCGCGGATGCTGACGGTCTTCTTGCGCTTCGAGGCGGGCAGCAGCCATTGCGCGGCGCCAGCCTCATCGATCACATCGATGGCCTTGTCCGGCAGCTTGCGGTCGGTGATGTACCGGTCCGACAGCTCCACGGCGGCCTTGATGGCCTCGTTCGTATACTTCAGGCCGTGGAAATCCTCGAAGCGGGATTTGAGGCCTGTCAGGATCTTGATCGTGTCAGGCACGGTCGGCTCCACCACGTCGATCTTGCGAAACCGGCGGGAGAGGGCGCGGTCCTTCTCGAAATGCTGTTTGTATTCCTTGAAGGTGGTCGAACCCATGCAGCGCAGGCCGCCGGACTGGAGCGCAGGTTTCAGGAGGTTCGACGCGTCCATCGCGCCGCCGGAGGTGGCGCCTGCGCCGATGATCGTATGGATCTCGTCGATGAACAGGATTGCCTTCTCCTGCTGCTCGAGCTCCTTCATGACGGACTTCAGCCGCTCTTCGAAATCGCCGCGATATCGGGTGCCGGCGAGCAGCGCGCCCATGTCGAGCGACCAGATGATGGCTTCATCAAGGATCTCGGGCGCTTCGCCGTCGACGATCTTCTTGGCGAGCCCCTCGGCGATGGCGGTCTTGCCGACACCGGGATCGCCCACGAGGATCGGGTTGTTCTTGTTGCGGCGGCAGAGCACCTCGATGCAGCGGTTCACCTCTGCATCGCGCCCGATCAGCGGGTCAATCTTGCCGGCCCGCGCCTTGGCGTTGAGGTTCACGCAGTAGGTGTCGAGCGCTTCATGACCCTGTTTCACGGGTTCTTCCTCAGAAGAGTCTGCGCCGCGCGGCGTGGTGGGGCGCGACATGCCGGGCTGCTTGGCCACGCCATGCGAGATGTAATTGACGGCGTCATACCGCGTCATGTCCTGCTCCTGCAGGAAGTAGGCAGCATGGCTTTCCCGCTCGGAGAAGATCGACACGAGGACGTTCGCGCCGGTCACTTCCTCGCGGCCGGAGCTTTCGACATGCAGGATGGCGCGCTGAACGACCCGCTGGAAGGCGGCGGTCGGCTGCACCCGGCCCTCGCTGTCATCGACGATCAGGCTGGAAAGCTCCTCATCGATATAGCGGGTCAAGTCTCCTCGCAGTGCGTCGATATTGACCTTGCAGGCCCCCATCACTTCGCGGGCGTGCTCATCCTCAGTGAGAGCGAGCAGGAGATGCTCGAGGGTCGCGTACTCGTGATCGCGTTCGGATGCGAGCGTAAGCGCCTTTTCGAGAGCGGTTTCGAGAGAGGGTGACAAACGGGGCAAAGGAGGGGCCTTCCTAAATAGGTGTGGCGAGGGGAGTTCGGGCGTTCAGCTAGTCATCTTTCTCCATGACACACTGCAGGGGATGTTCGTGGCGGCGCGCGAGGTCGAGCACCTGGGCTACCTTGGTTTCGGCAACCTCATATGTATAGACCCCGCAGAGACCCACGCCCTTCTGGTGGACGTGGAGCATGATCCGCGTGGCCTGTTCGCGGGAGCGGTTGAAATACCGCTCCAGAATATACACGACGAATTCCATCGGCGTGTAATCATCGTTCAGCAGCAGGACGCGGTAGAGCGAGGGTTTCTTGGTCCTGACCCGTGTTTCGGTGGCCAGGTCGAAACCTGTGCCATCATCGTTGCCCGGCTGGCCGCCCCCCGGCCCTCCGGGAGTCGATGGCCCGCTCATGCGGACAAGATCATAAATTCTGCTCATGCTCTTCAAGATATACGTTCCTGACCGAGTTTGAAGATGTATTTACCCTCTTATTCCAGCCCTGCCCGGTTTCATGGCAGTGCCAGGTCGGCGCAGAGGGCTTTCAGACGCTTCAGATTTGTGCCGAGATCCGAATAGCCAAGACGCGAGCGGGAATATGCCGCAAGCGTTGACTGGTCCGGCTTACCGGCCACTGGCAAGACCACAATATCAACATCGTCCTTGAAGCGCAAAAGCCGCGTGACCGCGACAAAACGCAGGCGCAAACCAGCGGGATCGGCGGCAAGTTCGGTCCAGTCGCGCCGGGCTTCGGCGAGTTGAACCAGGCGGGCAAACGTCTCTTGCGGCGCGCAGGCGAATTCCGGCGCAGGCGCGTCCGGGCTTGCCTGCGGGGTGGCCCCCATGGGCGCGATCAGAGCGGTGTTCGGCGAAGCGGGCCGCTGGAGCGTTTGGAAATCCAGAAAATCGGTCATGGGGGGGTCAGGTCTCCTGAGCGGCGCGTTCGGCAAAAGACCGGTTGATCCGGCTGTAGGGCCGCAGCGAGAGACGCTCGGCGGCAAGCGCCTGAGCCACGCCGTCAATCTGCCCGCGGATGGCGGCTTCCGTGAGCGTCCAGTCGATCACATCGCGCTGGGCATGGCTACCGCCGAAACGGCCATAGATCTGGCGGGCCGGAAAAAGCTTCTCGACCGCTTCGCCATACAGGCCGCGGTCAAACGCGACCAGACCCTCAATGATCGGGCGGCCGGTTGCGGCCATCCAGTCACGCATCTCGCCGGGACCGGCGCCCTCGGCGGCCAGCAGCAGGACAAGCGCATCATTGCGCCGGCCAGCGCCGATGAA
>JBKBVT010000258.1:0-3226 GCA_046289305.1 Hyphomonas sp.
GCATCGACATTCTCCAGCGCAAAGGTCAGCTCCGGCGCGCGCCGGGTCAGGCCCAGCCGGGCGGTCAGCCCGCCGCCGAGCACGGCCAGGTCCGCGTTGAACTCAGGCACTTCGCCAAGCCGCCAGGTCGTGTCGCGGCGTGTCTCGATGGTCTGGCCAAATACCCGCCCGCCGATCCGTAGCGTGCCTTCCGGCACATCGCCGGTAAAGCGCGCAACGCCCGAAAGCCGCACATCGGCGATCCGGTCCCGGCTGCCATCCTCAATGCGCGCGGCGAAAGCATAACTGTCGTCTTCGGTGCGCACCGTGCCGCTGATCCGTTCGAACCGCGTATCGCCGGGGAGTACCGTCTCGCGCAGATCCGCGTCGAGCCGGATCGCCAGCGCCTCGCCAGGCTGCTGGCTGATTTCGGTGCTGAGCGTTACCTGCGCCACGCTGGCGCCGCCGAAGGTGAAGTCCTGTCCTACGGCGCTGACGGCGGCCGCCAGCGCGCCCGAATCGCGGATTTCCGCGTCGCCGGAGACGCGTAGCCCGGCGGCAAAGCCGGCAATGTCGTCCAGCCTCGTGACGCCGTCCGTCCGCTCGAACAGGGCGGAGAGATTCGCGCGCTGGCCTTCATAGATGCCGGCGAGCCGCACCGGTCCCGCGATGTCGTTGCCGGATTGCTCAAGCCGGGCGTTCACAGCGAGCGCATCCACCTGATGCTCTCCGTAACGCAGATAGCCGCCTTCACTCGTCGCCGCGATCTGGAGCGTTTCGGCTGGACGGGTCAGGCGCGCATTGAGCGCGCCGAGCGACACCTGCGCGCCGCTGAAGTTGAGCTCTGCCGTTTGCTCTGCCGTCACATCCAGCGCGAGGCCGCCGCGCCCAGCGAGCGAACCGCTCATCGAAGCTTCCGCGCCCGGCAGGCGCAGCCGCAATTCGCGCGTCGTCACGTCGCCGCCGGCGATCCGCACGGTCCCGGCGATCTGGCCATTCCCGGCAATCACCGGCGCGAGGGCTTCCGGCCCGGCAAAGCTGCGCAGGTTGAGGGCGACCGTCGCCAGAAGCGTATCGAATGGACCTTCGAGCGAAACTAGACCCTCTGCCGTGCCGGTGAAGCCCGGCACAAAGACGGCCACGGCCTGACGCACGCGGCCCGACAGAGAGATGGTCTGGTCATTGACCGAGACACGGCCATTCAGGCTCAGCGAGCCCGTGTCATGCTCGACCTGCGCCGACTCGAGAAACAGCTCCGCAGGGGCGATCTCGTAGCGGCCATTGAGCACTACGCGCGGGCTAGCACCGATGGCCGCGCCGACCTGTTCACCGAACGGAAACGGGCCGAACACATCAAGTTCGCCCGAGAAAGGAATGATCCCGTCGCGCAGCGACGCCGTGACCGGCCCTGCGATTGCCTCGAAGGGCAGGGGTGATGTCTCGGACGGGATCAGGCGCAACTCGCCCGCATAGGCCGTCTCGTCCGACGTATAATTCAGCGCGCCATCCAGCCGGATGCCCGCGCCGTTCTCCCAGAATGGCGAGAGCGAAGCGAGATCGGCTCTCAGCCGCGCCGGCCCGACCAGTTCGCGCCGGTTCAGGTCGGCAACGCCCGCGAGGCGTATCTCGCCCTGCGCGACGAGACTGTCGAACTCGAACTCGGTCTGGTCATCATTCAGGTCGGCCACCAGATATGCTTCAGCGGCAGGTCCAAGAAAGGCCGCGATCTGCTGCGGGATCGGCAGGGCCGGGGCGTTGATCTTGGCCGCGGCCACCAACTGGCTGTTCTCGATCTTGCCAGAGAGATACACCTTGTCCTGCCGGTCGATGGAGAAGCGCGCTTCGGCGACACCGTTGCGCAAATCACCGCCGCCGCTGGCCTCGAGCCGCGCGACCGATTCCGGCGGCAGGTTCAGCATGTGCGAGAAGAACCCACCCGCCGGCGCATCCGCAATCACGGTCACGTCAAACCGGCGCGAAGCGGTCATGACCACCAGCAGGTCCACCCGGTCACCGCGCCCCTCAATCGGGCGCAGGCGCAGCGCGGCGTCCAGCGAGCCATTGCGCTGCTGCACAAAGCGCGCACTGATCTCGGACGAGGATTGCGGCCCCGCCACACCGTCCGCAAGTACCAGTTCGCCCAGCGAGAGCGACGTCATCTGGATCTGCCAGTTGCCACCTTCATCCGTGCTCGGAGGACGCGGTTCACGCACCGGCCGGTCAAGCACATGCACGCTGCGTGCGCTGATTTCCGAGATTTGCACCGAGCGCGACAAGAGTCCCATCGGCGACCAGGTCAGCCGCACATCCCGCGCCTCGATCCAGGCGCCATCCTCGCCCTCAATGGAGAGCTTCGCGACCGACATCGACGAGAGCGGGTCGCCCCGGACCCCTTCGAGCTTCAGCCGCCCATAACCGGCGATATCGAGCCCATCCACCTGCGATGTGATGAAGGCGCGGCCGCTATCGGTCGTGATCCAGAAACGCAGAGCAGCTGTCGCCGCCGCCACACTGGCCACGGCGATCAAGGCGCCGGTCAGCCAGGGACGGCGCTTGCGCCAGTCACTCAGGGGCAGGGCGCGCACCATCAGAAAGCCTGACCAATCGACACATAGACCTGCACCGGCGCGTCGCCGTCGCGGCGTTGCAGCGGCGCCGCAATGTCAAACCGTACCGGACCGAACCCCGGGTAATAGCGCACGCCGAAACCGATGGCGGCCTTGGATTCCTGGAACACCTGGCCGGCATCATCACTCGCCGCGCCGGCATCGACGAAGGCGACATACCCAAACCGTTCGGAGCGCCGCCAGCGAAGTTCGGCAGAGGTCGTGAACAGGCTGCGTCCGCCAATGATCTCGCCCAGCGAGTCGCGCGGCGACAGGCTCTGATATTCATAGCCGCGCACCGTGCCGCCGCCGCCAGCAAAGAATAGCCTGTCCGCCGGAACCGCGTTGGAGCCGGAGAAGGCGCCATATTCACCGCGCAGGGCGGCGACGATATGATCCGCAATCTGAAGATAGGTCGAGCCGGAAATCTGCATCCGCGTATAGCCGGGCGTGCCGCTGCCCAGCGAGAGGCCGTTCTCGACGCCGGCAAAGGCCCGCAGGCCGGACTGCGGATCCAGAGGATTGTCGACGTCTACATACGTCGCAGAGACAGGGATTGCGAACGTCACCTGATCCCGCTCGCCGGTGAACTGGCGCGTGCGCTGATTGATCGTGCGAGTCACATCGACAAATGAGCCGAC
>JBKBVT010000259.1:0-2667 GCA_046289305.1 Hyphomonas sp.
CGAGACCGGTCGGATGTTCGTGGAACGGGTGGTCGGATGTTGCTGGAATAAGCGGTCGGATGCCGTGGAATACGCAGCCTGCAGGGCCTTCGGGGTGAGCGAGACCTGCTATCGCTACAGCCCGAAGCTCAAAGACGAGAACGAGGTGATCGCTGATCTGAGAATGGCGTCGGCATAACCGGCCACTGGACCGCCCGGATTACCCTGGGTGGGGCGGCGTAAAATCCCGCCGGTGGCAAGTCTCTGGATCATGATGGTGGTCTGGGGGCGGAAGGATGTATGGCGTGGAGCTGTATTCGAGGGTCCGCATGGCGGTGCTGCGCGATGGCATGAGCGAGCGTGAGGTGGCGCGGCGGTTCGGGATCGACCGTGGGACGGTTTCGAAGATGGTGGGTCACGCGCTGCCGCCGGGCTACCGGCAGGCAGGGCCGCGGGTCCGCCCGAAACTGGACGCACATGCGTCGTTCATCGACGAGGTTCTGAAGGCGGACCTGACCGCGCCGAAGAAGCAGCGTCACACGATCCTGCGGCTGTTCGAGCGTTTGCGCGACGAGCGCGGGTTTGATGGCGGCTACACGACGGTACGGGACTATGTCCGGCCCCGGCGGCTGTCTCTCAAGGAGGTGTTCGTGCCGCTGGTTCACCCCGCCGGTCACGCGCAGGCTGATTTTGGCGAGGCGTGGGCGGTACTGGGCGGCGTCCGGCGCAAGGTGCATGTGCTGGTTGTCGACCTGCCCCAGAGCGATGCGATCTTCCTGAAGGCCTATCTTTCCGAGACGGCGGAGGCGCTGTGCGACGGCCATGTGGCGGCGTTCGACTTCTTCGGCGGGGTGCCGCTGTCGATCCTGTATGACAACACCAAGCTGGCGGTGGCGAAGATCCTGGGCGACGGCACGCGGGCGCGCGCCAAGCTGTTCTCGGAGTTGCAGTCCCACTACCTGTTCAAGGACCGCTTCGGCCGCCCTGGCAAGGGTAACGACAAGGGCAATGTGGAGGGGATGGTGGGCTTCGGCCGCCGAACCTTCATGGTGCCGGTCCCCGAGGCGGCCGACATCGACGCGTTGAACGCGATGCTGCTGCAGCGCTGCCTCACGCGCCAAGAGGCGGTGCTGCGCGGCGCCGACGGCGCGATCGGCGCGCGGCTGGCGGCGGACCGGGCGGCGTTCTCGGACCTGCCGCCGACGCCGTTCGACGCCTGCGACAAGCGCTCGGCCAAGGTCTCCAGCCAAGCGTTGGTGCGCTACAAGAACACCGACTACTCGGTTCCGGTCGCCTGCGCCCATCGCGACGTGCTGGTAAAGGGCTACGTGGACACGGTAGCGATCTCGGTCGGCGTCGAGGAGGTGGCCCGGCATCCACGGTCCTATGACAGCGCCGACTTCGTGTTCGACCCGCTCCATTACCTTGCGCTGCTGGAGATGAAGGTCGGCGCGCTCGACCAGGCGGCCCCGCTGCATGGCTGGGCGCTGCCCGAGGATTTCCTGACGCTGCGCCGCCTGCTGGAGGCGCGGCTGAGCAGCAAGAACCGCTGCGCCGCCGGCAAGCGCGAGTACGTGCAGGTGCTGCGGTTGCTTGAGACCTTCCCGATGGCGGTGGTCCACGGCGCCGTGGTCGACGCGCTGCGGCTCGGCGCGATCGGCTACGATGCCGTCAAGCATCTGGCCCTGTGCCGGATCGAGCGCCGCCCTGCGAAGCTGAGCCTCGACGTCTATCCCTACCTGCCGACGGCGACCGTCGAGACCACGTCTGCGGCCAGCTACATGAGCCTGCTGATGGGCGCCGACGCCGGAGCGTCGGCATGACCGCCACCGCCGAGACGCCGGAGATCCTCCTGCGCCATCACCTCAAGAAGCTGAAGCTGCCGACCGTGCTGCGCGAATACGAGAAACTGGCGAGGCAGTGCGCTACTGAGAACGTCGACCATGTGCGCTACCTGATGCGCCTGATCGAACTGGAGTTGCTCGACCGCGAGGCACGCACCGTCGAGCGGCGCATCCGCGACGCTCGCTTCCCGGCGGTCAAGAGCCTCGAGAGCCTCGACTTCGACGCCATCCCCTCCCTGAACAAGACGCTGGTGCTCGAACTGGCTCGGTGCGAGTTCGTCGCCCGGCGCGAGAACGTCATCGCCCTCGGCCCCAGCGGCACGGGCAAGACCCACGCGGTTTGCGGCATCGGACTGGCGGCCTGCCAGCGCGGCGTGAAAACCCGCTTTGCCACCGCCGCCGCCATCGTGCACGAAATGATCGAGGCCCGCGACGAGAAGCGCCTGCTTCGCCTGCAGAAGACCCTCGCCAGCTACGAGTTGCTGATCATCGACGAGTTGGGGTTCGTGCCGCTGTCGCGCACCGGCGCCGAGCTGCTGTTCGAACTGATCAGCCAGCGCTACGAACGCGGCGCCACGATCATCACCTCCAACCTGCCCTTCGACGAGTGGACCGCCACGTTCGGCGACGAGCGCCTCACCGGCGCGCTGCTCGACCGCCTGACCCACCATGTCCACATCCTCGAGATGAACGGACCGTCCTACCGCCTCGCACAGAGCCGCTCACGCAAGCGCCAAGACTGACCCTCCGGAAAACGCCAAGCGCGGCGGGGTGCCCGGGGAGGCCGGGGCCCCCGCGCGCCCCCCCCCCCGCCCCAGGTGACCGGCCCGAGTTCCAGCGTGGG
>JBKBVT010000259.1:2677-3224 GCA_046289305.1 Hyphomonas sp.
ACCCCAACGCCCCACCCTTCACCCCCCCCAACCCGCACCCCCGGGGGGGCCCCCCGGCTCGCGGGGCCCCCCGCCGCGCCCGCAGCCCGTGGCGGGATTTCCCGCCGCCCAACTGGCCGGTTTTCTCACCGCCGTTGACAGCCGTACCGGTGAACGCGCCGGGCGCGCGGCCGAACGGCTAGATGCCCGAGAGAGAAACGATGCTATCCACCGCGAGATGCTCGAAGCCGCCGCCAGCCGCCCTCATGATCGCGATGCTCTGGCTAACCGGCTGCGCGACGGGCGGTTCTGAACCTCGCATGGCAACCGTCTGCCCACCGGTGGTCGAGTATAGCCGCGAGTTCCAGGCGCGTGCAGCCGACGAACTCGATCTGCTGCCGGAGGGATCGGCAATCGCCGAGATGCTGAGCGACTACGCCGTGATCCGGGATCAGGTCCGTATGTGTTCTCGCCCCTGATCAAGAGCCGAATTGGAGCCTCAAGGTCAGGCAGCAGCGTAGCTGGTAAAGACCTCGTTCGATCCGTCGCGCCGGATCAGAAACACGTC
>JBKBVT010000260.1:0-3166 GCA_046289305.1 Hyphomonas sp.
CGCCTGAGGCGGTGAACTTCATGGCCCGCTATGGCCGCGGCCTCGTCTGCCTCGCCATGACGCAGGAACGCGCCCATGCGCTGAGCCTCGACATGATGACACGCAACAACCGCGAAAGCATGCAGACCGCCTTCACCGTCTCCATCGAGGCAAAGGAAGGCGTCACCACCGGCATCTCCGCACATGACCGTGCCCGGACGATCGCCGTCGCAATTGATCCGACCAAGGATCAGGACGACATCGTCACCCCCGGCCATGTCTTCCCGCTGATTGCCAAGGAAGGCGGCACCCTCGTGCGCGCTGGCCACACCGAAGCGGCGGTCGATATCTCGCGCCTTGCGGGCCTGTTTCCCGCCGGCGTGATCTGCGAGATCATGAATGATGATGGTACCATGGCGCGCCTGCCGGAGCTGGTCTCTTTCGCGCAGCTCCATAATCTCAAGATCGGCACCATCGCCGACCTGATCCACTGGCGCCGCCAGAATGACCGCTTCCTTGAGCGCCGCATCGAGGCGCCGCTGGACTCCGGTTATGGCGCCGGCTTCAAGACGGTCTGTTTCCGCAACACGCTCGACAATTCCGAACACATCGCCATCGTCCACGGCGACATCACCCCCGACGCGACCACCCTCGTCCGCGTCCACCGGACGGATGTGCTGGCGGACATCCTGGGCGAAAAAGGCCCGCGCGAGGGCCTCGTCGCCCGCGCCATGGGCATCATCGCCGAAGCGCCGGAGCCGGGCGTGGTCGTGTTCGTGAACACGATGCAGCCCGGCGCCCTGGCGGAGCGTCTCGGCCTCAAATCCGGCACCCCGCGCGACCCCACCGCCCCCATCCGGGAATACGGCGTCGGCGCGCAGATCCTGCGGGAACTGGGCGTCCGCAAGATGGTGTACCTGTCCGATACGCAGCCCACCCGCCTTGCAGGACTTGACGGATACGGCCTGACCATAGAGGGCTGGCGCCGCCTGAACGAGGAGAACACCTGATGGCCGACCGCGTCCTAGTCGCGATCTCGCGCTACTACAAACATATCAGCGACGAGCTGGAAGCCGGCGCACTGGAAGCGCTTGAGGCGGCCGGTGCGAAGGTGACGGTGATGGAAGTGCCGGGCGCGTTCGAGTTGCCGGGCCTGATCGCCATGGCGGCGGATTCTGCACGGTTCGACGGGTATGTCACGCTCGGCTGCGTCATCCGGGGCGAAACCTCGCATTATGACTATGTCTGCGGCGAGAGTGCGCGCGGGCTGATGGACCTGATCGTCCAGCGCCGCCAGGCCATCGGCTACGGCATCCTGACGGTCGAGAACGAGGCCCAGGCGCTGGTCCGCGCCGGCCGCACGCAGGGCAACAAGGGCGCGGACGCGGCGAATGCCTGCCTCGCCATGATCAAGTTCCGCAAGGAGCTGATCCGCTGATGACCCAGAAGCTGCCCTTCGAGGTGACGCGCGCGCGCCGGGCCGGTGCGCGGCTCGCCGCCGTACAGGCGCTTTACGAAATGGAGCAGACGGACAAATCCGCCCGCGCCACGATCCGCGAATTCATGGAGGACCGGCTCGGCCTCGGCCCGGACGGTACACCGATCGAGGACGCAGACCCGGACCTGTTCAAATCCATCGTCAATGCCGTGGTCGAACATCAGGTGCGGATCGACAATGCCATCCTCGCCCGCCTCGCCCAGGGCTGGAAACTCACCCGCCTCGACACGACCATGCGCGCCCTCCTGCGCGCGGGCGCGGCAGAGTTCATCGCCCATCAGGAACTCTCCGATGCGGTGATCCTCAACGAATACGTCTCGCTCGCGCATGACTTCTTCGATGAAGGGGAAGCGAAATTCGCAAACGCCGTCCTCCAGAATGTCGGCAAGGATCTGCGGGCCGAGCCCACTTAGTCCGCGCATCCTGAGCGACATCGAAGGATGGGCCAAGCAGAACTGCCCCAAGCCCCGGCGCGTCCTTCGACTTCGCTGAGGACGAGCCGTTCGGGAGATTGGCGCAGATCAGATATCCGATGTTCCAGGGATGCGCGAATGTCCGGACAGGGAGGATCCTTTCCGGTTTTGCTGAAACAAGGGTCCTGCGGATGGGGCGATGGCCCGTTGGTCCGGGGACGGAAAGTATAGTTCAGTTTGGTAAGGCGTGTCCCCGGCGTCCCCGGAACCTTGCCCCATCCGCAGTTTGATCCGCCCATCTGCTGTATGACCGAGCAGGACGGACCGACCCGAAGCCGGAACAGCCCGGCTTCGAGGAGGAGTATCGCTCAATTGCCGCTGGGTCGGATTGGATTGCGGAATTTTTTTGCGGGTTTGTGGTGATGTGCGTTGGGGCCGCTTTGGTTCGGTGCTGCATAAATGGCTGAAAGATTGGGAAATTCTGGGTCCCGGGCAGTGGCTTTGCCGCTCCCGGGATGACGGAAAACTGTGGTCGGGGCAGGCTGGAAAAGCGGGGACAGAGGCGCTCGAACCCGGCAAAGTTGGGCGCCCAGACTCTGGTTTTGCGCCTTCACCCTGCCGCCCGTGCCCAGTCTCGGACGTCTGCCACATACACCTCCGGCACTTCCATCGCGGCGAAATGGCCGCCACCGGGCATGTCGGTCCAGCGGGTGATGTTGTAGGCGCGCTCGGCCCAGCTGCGCGGCGGGGCGACGATGTAGCGCTCGCCCGGATAGCTGGCAAAGGCCGTCGGCGTCTCGCAGCGCTCGCCTTCCGGCAGGGCGTTGCCGCCTTCCTGGAAGAGGGCGTTGTAATACCAGACACTGGTCGCGATGGACTCGGTGACGAGATAGATCATGACATTGGTGAGGAGCTGGTCGCGGGTGTAGACATCAAACAGTCCGCGTTCGGACAGATCGCTCCAGCCATTGAACTTCTCGAGGATCCAGGCGGCCGTCCCCATAGGCGAATCCATCAGCGCCATCGCCAGCGTCTGCGGCTTGGTCGCCTGCTGCATGAGATAGGCGCCCTCCATCTGCATCATCAGCTGGGAGTGCTGCAGCCATCTGGTTTCCTCCGGGGTCTGAGGAACAGAAGGGGTCGGCCGGAAGCCCATCATGTTGAGGTGGATTGCCTTCGCCCCGCCCTTGCCTTCGGCATGCCCATGATTCTTGCCGATCCAGGAGGTGACCATCGCGCCCCAGTCGCCGCCCTGTGCCAGATAGGTGTCATAGCC
>JBKBVT010000261.1:0-2276 GCA_046289305.1 Hyphomonas sp.
AGAGCCGTGACAGGCCCGTGACGCAACCTGTGACGAGGGCCAGCCCGCAAATATGCAGGCTGCCGCTTGTGACTGACGCCCGCCGCGCCTAGGTTTCCAGCATGAGCGCGCCCGCCCCCCTGATCGACCCCTTTGCCCGGCCCATCACCTATCTGCGGGTGTCGGTCACGGATCGCTGCGATTTCCGCTGTGTCTATTGCATGGCCGAGCATATGCAGTTTCTGCCCAAGGCCGATCTGCTGACGCTGGAGGAACTGGACCGGCTCTGCACCGCCTTCATCGGTCTGGGCGTGCGCAAGCTGCGCATCACCGGCGGCGAGCCCCTTGTGCGGCGCGGCATCATGGGCTTTTTTCGCGCCATGTCGCGCCATCTGGGCGCCGGTCTGGACGAGTTGACACTGACCACCAACGGCAGCCAGCTGGCCCGCTTTGCGAAGGATCTGGCCGATTGCGGCGTCCGGCGGGTGAATGTCTCGCTGGACACGCTGGATGCGGACAAATTCGCGGCGATCACCCGGTGGGGCCGTCTGCCGCAGGTGCTGGACGGTATCCGCGCCGCCACCGCCGCCGGTCTGCGCGTCAAAATCAATGCTGTCGCGCTGAAGGGCGTGAACGACAGCGAGCTGTTCGATCTGGTCCGCTGGTGCGGCGATGAGGGGCACGACCTGACCTTTATCGAGGTCATGCCGATGGGCGAGATGGGGGCCGAGGACCGTCTGGATCAGTACTGGCCCCTGTCCGACCTGCGCGCGCAACTGGCCGGGCGCTTCACGCTGACCGACTTGGCGGAACGCAGCGGCGGCCCTGCCCGCTATGTCAGGCTGGACCAGACCGGGCAGAAGATCGGCTTCATCACCCCGCTGACCCATAATTTCTGCGAAAGCTGCAACCGCGTCCGGGTCACCTGCACCGGCGAGCTGTTCATGTGCCTGGGGCAAGAGGACAACGCCGACCTGCGCGCGCCCCTGCGCGCCAGCCCCGACGACGCGATGCTGCGCGAGACCATCCGCGCCGCCATCGCGAGGAAGCCTAAGGGCCATGATTTCGACTATTCCCGGCAGGCCGTAGCGGGGCAGATGACCCGGCATATGAGCCATACGGGGGGGTGAGGTGCGGCGCGTCGTGAATGCACGTGTCAGGCTATCGTCATTCCGGTGTGGCCCTGACGCATTCGACCTCCAACGAAGCTGCACTATTGCCCCAATCCGCCTTCATCGAAAGTGCGAACCGTTCGGTGCATTCAGAAATGCCATAAACGGTCAACCCGGCGAACGAGGCGAGCCCCGCCACTGCCAACCATCCGACGATGACCGGGATCGGCTCATCAGTGATGACCATAGTGCCATAGGCTTCGGTCTCGACGTCTCGCATTGTATAGATTGTCTTGAGAACCGTAACATCCAATAAGCCAGCATCAAAGGTGGGAAATTCGGTAACATCGGACAGGCCCAACTGTTCAGCGGCGACGGAGATTGGTGGCGCCTCGGGCAGCCCCGCCGTGTCGATAATGACTGTCATGGGCGCCGCTCGGCCGTCGCTCGCCACGACCTGACCGGAAAACATGATAAAGCCGTCCGCGTCTACCGCGGCCTCGGGTCCGACCGCGAGGCTAGTGACGACCTGCGCCTCTTGGGCGATCCGCGAGGTTTCGACGGTGGCATACCGTCCTTCCGCCCATCCCTGCGCAGGTAGGGCAATGACCAGTAGAGCAGCCCCCAGAGCGCCGCGTTCACACATACCCCAAATCTCCTCGATCTGCGCCCATAAGGCGCGCAGACCACGAAAAGGTCAACAAAATTTGAAATGGCAATAGCGCCGCCGAGCGCTCGATTACTCGGCAGCGGCCTGCTCACCGGCGTCCTGCTGCAAACGTTCGGCGCGCTCCTCGACCAGTTGCACGATGTGATCCACCATCTGGGCGTTCGTCATCTTGTGGCTCTGCCGACCGGCCATATAAACCATGCCCGAACCCGCGCCGCCGCCGGTAAAGCCGATATCCGTCATCAGCGCCTCGCCCGGACCATTCACCACACAGCCGATGATCGACAGGCTCATCGGCGTTTTGATATGCTCCAGCCGCTGCTCCAGCGCCTCGACGGTGCGGATCACGTCAAAGCCCTGTCGCGCGCAGCTGGGGCAGCTGATGATCTGCACGCCGCGCGTGCGCAACCCAAGCGATTTGAGGATCTCGAAGCCGACCTTGACCTCGGCCACCGGATCGGCGGACAGGCTGACCCGGATCGTGTCGCCGATCCCGGCCCACAGCAGATTGCCCA
>JBKBVT010000261.1:2285-3155 GCA_046289305.1 Hyphomonas sp.
GGCGAGCTGTTCATGTGCCTGGGGCAAGAGGACAACGCCGACCTGCGCGCGCCCCTGCGCGCCAGCCCCGACGACGCGCGACTGCTGGCAGCCATCCGCGACGCGATTGCGCGAAAGCCCAAGGGCCATGATTTCGACTATTCGCGGCAAGGGGTGGCAGGGCAGATGACCCGGCACATGAGCCATACGGGCGGATGAGAAAACGCCTGCAATCGCGTTAATAGTCTGTTAACCTTTTTGACACATATTCGTGAAAGGTTCTATTTTGAAACATGTTCTCATGCTGATTGCTGCCACGGCGCTGGTCGTGCCACAGCTTGCCGCAGCTCATGGCGGCGGGTGCCGCAAAAGCTCACCTCCAGGGCAATGCTGCCATATGGATAACTCGCGCGGGACAGTGCACTGCCACTAGGCCCAAACGCTATTCGGCGGCGGCTTCGGTCGCCGCCGCCTCGGCCTCCAGCACTTCGGCACGCTTCTCGACCAGCTCGACAATATGATCGACCATCTGGGCGTTCGTCATCTTGTGGCTCTGCCGACCGGCCATATAAACCATGCCCGATCCCGCGCCGCCGCCGGTAAAGCCGATATCCGTCATCAGCGCCTCGCCCGGACCATTCACCACACAGCCGATGATCGACAGGCTCATCGGCGTTTTGATATGCTCTAGCCGCTGCTCCAGCGCCTCGACGGTGCGGATCACGTCAAAGCCCTGTCGCGCGCAGCTGGGGCAGCTGATGATCTGCACGCCGCGCGTGCGCAACCCAAGCGATTTGAGGATCTCGAAGCCGACCTTGACCTCGGCCACCGGATCGGCGGACAGGCTGACCCGGATCGTGTCGCCGATCCCGGCCCACAGCAGATTGCCCA
>JBKBVT010000262.1:0-3149 GCA_046289305.1 Hyphomonas sp.
CCTGCCCAGAGGCGGGTCTCGGCTGACGATATATCCAGCGTACGGATCAGGATCGAGGCGTCCATCGCTCCGTCAAAGCCGATCCAGGCGAGTGAGCCGCAGAAGGCCCCGCGCGCGGCCGGCTCAAGCGCGTCGATTACCTCCATCGCCCGCAGGTTGGGTGCGCCGGTCACCGAGCCGCCGGGGAAGACCGCGGCCAGAAGGTCGGCGCTGCTACGGCCCGGCGCCAACTGACCGTCAATGGTAGAGACGAGATGGTGGAGGTTCGTGAAGGTTTCGAGCCGGCAGAGGGACAGGACGTTTACGGACGATGAAGTGCAGACACGAGAGAGATCATTGCGGAGCAGGTCCACAATCATGATGTTCTCAGCCCGGTCCTTTTCCGAGGCGAGGAGCGCGGTACGCTGGGTCTTGTCCTCCGCTACATCGTCGCTACGCCGAATCGTGCCTTTGATGGGTTCGGCGAGGACACGTCCTTCGGCGTCGGCGCAGACAAGGCGCTCCGGTGAGACGCTAGCCAGGATGCGGCCGTCGAACACGCCAAAGGCGGCAAAGGGCGCTTCCGTCCGCTGCCGGAGCATCAAATAGTGCGCGAACGCTTCCTCGCGGGTGAGGCCGCGCGTGGTCCAGAGCCCGGCAATATTGGCCTGATAGATATCCCCGGCGCGGATGAATTCCTGCGCAGTGTGCACGGCGCCGCAATAGGCGGAAGGGTTTGTCTGAGCGGTCCAGTTCAGTGGCAGGGCGGCGGGCAATGACGCCGCGGGGGCCGCAAGCCGGGCTTTCAGCCGGTCGAGCTTCTCGCGCGCGAGCCCTGCATCCGGCGCCGCGCCCGGCGTCCTGAGCCCGGCGCTGTAGGCAGTCGCTGCGCCGCCGGCGTGGTCGAAGGCGATGACGAGGTCATACAGCGCAAGCTCGATCGGCGCAGGCCCGGAGGACGGATGGTGGGAAGCAAAACGGGGCTCGAAGGCGGCGGCGAAATCGTAGGCGAGATAGCCCGCCGCGCCGCCCTGGAAGGGTGCGCCGCCGGGCATCGTATTGGCTTTGAATGAAGCCAGCCAAGCGTTCAGCACGGCAATTGCGTCTGGCCCCGCCTCGGCCTTAAAGCGGCTGACCGGCCAGAGGCAGAGATAGGACCACCGGCTCGCCGGATGGCCCGCCGCTGCACTGTCCAGCCAGAGGAATCCGTCCTCGCCGCAGAGCGCGGTGGCGGCTGTCACGGGGTCCAGGGATGGCAGGCGGTCTGCGAGCATGCCCGCTATCTAGCCCGCCCCCGCCCCCGCGCAAAGCCAGCGTGTACTGCGTCGTACCGGCGCGCGAAGGCCTCAATAGCCCCCGCCGAGGGCGACATAGAGGTTGATCGCAGCCGTCAGCCGGTCGAGCCGGCCGAGGACGTAATTGTTGGAGGCGTCGAAGTAGGTCTGCTGCGCGGTCAGGAGACTCGTCAGATCGCCCGCGCCGGAGCGGTAGCGCAGCTCCGCCGCCGCCAGCGCTTCGCCGGCCGCGTCGCGGGCAATCAGCAGCTGCTGTTCGCGCGCTGCCGTCGCCGCGATAGTGCTGAGGCTGACATCGACATCGCGCAGCGCGTTGAGAACTGCCTGGCGGTATCCGGCGAGCTGGCCCATGCGCCGGGCCTCGGCGGCGTCCAGCTGGCCTTCGAGCCGACCGCCCGAGAAGATCGGCGCAGCGACCGAGGCCGAGAGTGAGCCGACGAGGTTGCCGCCACCCGTCAGCAGGCTGGAGAGTCCCGCGCCGAGGTCGATGCCCGGCATGAAGGCGGCGCGGGCGGCGGCGATGTTGGCGTCTGCGCCGCGTAGGTTGGCTTCGGCCTGCAGGAGGTCCGGCCGGCGCAGCAGCAGGTCTGCCGGCAGTCCGGGGTCGGCTTCGGGCAGCGCGATGGCCAGGAGGTCCATCTGCGGCGCGGCAAAGCCTTGCGGCGCCTCACCCAGCAGGATGGCGAGCGCGGTTTCGAGACCGGTGATCTGCGCCTCCAGCTGCGGAATGCGCGCGCGGGCGTTGGCGAGCTGCGCCGATTGCGCCGAGACGTCAAAGCCGGAGATTGCGCCCGCCTCATAGCGCACTTCCACGATCTGGAAGACGTGTTCGGAAATCTCGAGATTGCGCCGCGCGACGTCCAGCTGTTCCCGGCTCGACAGGAGGCCGAACCAGGTGCTGGCGACATCGGACTGGACGGTCAGCTCCAGAGCGCGCTGCTGGAAGATGGCGGCGTCGAGACTGGCCAGAGCGGCCTCGCGGCTGGCCGCATTGGCGCCAAACAAGTCCAGCTGGTAGGAGGCAGAGAGGCGCCCGGTGGCGCTGAGATCGTCCAGCCCGGCATTGGTATCGCTGCCGCCGGAGAGGCCGGCGCTCGCCTGCGGCAGGAAGCTCGCCCCGGCAACCCGCAGGGCCGCGCGGGAGGCGTCAACATTCGACACGCCCTGCGCCAGCGACTGGTTTGCACCCAGCGCATCGGCAACAAGCGCGTCCAGGCCAGCAGATTCGAAGCCTGCCCACCAGGCGGCTTCCGGGGCGCGAAGGCCGTCCACCGTGCGGGCATAGTCGAACTGGTCCGGCAGGGACATGTCCGCGCCGGTTGCCAGCGTCTGGGCTGGCGGCGGGCCGAAGCTGGCGCAACCGGCCAGGACGAGCACGGAGGATGAGAGAATCAGGGCACGGATCATAATAGTCTACTCCGAAGCCAGCGCCGCGACGGGGTCCAGCCGCGAGGCCTTGCGGGCGGGCAGGATGCCGAAGAGCAGGCCTGTGCCGAGCGCTGACGAGAAAGCGAGGATGGCCGGCAGAGCGGTGACCGCGACGGTCATGCCGGAATAGGTGAGGATGACGCAGATGCCGAGCCCGATGAGCACGCCCGCTATGCCGCCGAGGCCGCCGACGACGAGCGATTCCACCATGAACTGGGTCATGATGTCGGAGCGCCGGGCGCCAGTGGCCATGCGCACGCCGATCTCGCGGGTGCGTTCCGACACGCTGACAAGCATGATGTTCATCACCCCGATGCCGCCAACCAGCAGCGAGATCGCCGCCACCGAGCCGAGCAGGATGGAGAAGGAGTTCTGCGTCTCCTGTACCGATTCCAGGATCGCGGCGGTGTTGCGGATCTGGAAATCTTCCGTTCCGTGACGCGACAG
>JBKBVT010000263.1:0-3142 GCA_046289305.1 Hyphomonas sp.
CGAATACGAACGCGACCTGCACGCCTTCGTGGCCAGCGCAGATTTCCCATGTGTAGGGGCGAAGGCGGCGCTTGTGCGCGATGAGATATCCTGCATGATCCTTGAGGATATCACTCGCTCCGCCGAGGATATCGAACTCAGAGCGCAGCTTTGTGAATTCTCAAAGTCGCTGGCACGTGAAGGTCCGCTTGTTCAGTCCTTTGCGGCAATCTTTACCGGCCCGGCTGTCCTTTCAGAGCCGGAATTCGAAAACGCGCTCTGGAACCGTCTGCAATGCCTGCACAATCTGGACACGGTCGCGGGCGAGCCCTGGGCTGCGGATATTTCCCCGGATCCAGCCTCGCCTCATTTTTCGGTCAGCTTCTGCGGGGAGGCATTCTTTGTCATCGGGCTCCACCCGAATGCGTCTCGCCCCGCCCGCCGGTTCCGGTATCCGACGCTGATCTTCAACTCCCACGCACAGTTTGACCGTCTGCGCGAGGATGGCCGGTTTGATATCATGAAGCGGATCATCCGGAAGAATGAGGTTGCGGCGACGGGATCCATCAATCCGATGCTGAGCGATTATGGCGAGGCCTCGGAGGCGCGTCAGTATTCTGGACGCGAGGTCGGTGCAGACTGGTCCTGTCCGTTTCGCGCGAAGGTGACGTCAGAATGAAGCGCATTCCCCCGCGCTCGGGAACCGCGTTCGTCCTCAAGGCCGGCGAGCGGCTGCGCGTCATTGACCCGGAGGGCGAACAGGTCAGTGATCTTGTGGCTTTCGCCGAGCATGATCTGGAGGAGTATCTGTCGTCCGGGCGCTCCCTCGACTATGCGGGGCATATGTTCCTGACGACCGGAGACAAGCTCTATTCCAATCGCAGCCAGGTGATGCTCGACATCATCTCGGACGATGTCGGACGCCACGATTTTACATTGACGCCCTGCTCGAAAGACACATTCCGCATCCTCTATGGCGAGGATGATCCCAGTGGCGGCTGTCAGGAGAATCTCGAACAGGCCTTGCAGCCTTTCGGGATTGGCGCCGACCGGATCCCCATCGCCTTCAATTGTTTCATGCATGTCGCGATGGATAGCGAGACCGGTGAGATCCGTGTGCTTCCCCCGCTGAGCCGGGCGGGCGCGGCCATCGTGTTTCAGGCGCGGATGGACCTTGTGATCGGCATGACCAGCTGCTCTGCCGGACAGTCGAACAACTTCACCTACAAGCCGATCGATTACCAGATCGAACCGGCGAGCATATAATCGTTCTACAGATGAGTCATGACGCCGGGCTGAGCTCAGTTGACAGCCAGTGCGAATGCCAAAGCAAGTAACGCGGTCCAGACCAGCAGTGCGGCAGCAATCACAGAGGCAAGAATTCGGCGCATCGCATCAAACCAGGTCAAAGATTTCAGAATCGATCAAGCGGACAGAAACACCGGTTTCTAGTAGCGCCTGGCGCACGGCTTCTGTCATGGCCGGCGGTCCGCACAGCATGTGTGACCATTCCCGTGTGTGCTTGGGCAGGAGGCGCTCCAGCATCTCACGATCTACGTATCCGGTTTCGCCCGTCCAGTTTTCGGGTGGTGACTCGACGACATGGAACACCGTCAGGTCCATCTCTTGCGCCAGTGCTTCCAGTTCTTCGCGGAAAGTGACGCCGTCCCAGTCTTCATTGGCATAGATGAGGATGGCCGGCCGTTTTTCCCCCCGCGCGCGCAGTGATCTCAAATTCGAGATCATGGGCGTGACGCCGATGCCCCCGGCGATCATGACGAAACCCTCCGTATCCGGCTCCATCAGTGTCGAGAAGGCACCATAGGGCCCATCGATCCAGGCGCGTGTGCCGGGCTCAGTCTTGATAACCTCTTCAGTAAAGTCACCCAGAGGCTTGATCGAGAAGGCAATCCTTGACCCGCTTTCTGGCGCATTGGACATAGTGAAAGGATGCTCGCGCAATCCGTAAGGGCTGTGCCCAATCGTGAGCCAGGCGAATTGCCCCGGCTTCCAGTTTTTCAGGGCCTTGCCCATTGGCTCCAGGACCAGCGTGTGCACCCCGCCGCGCTCCGGGATATTCTCGACCACGCGCCACGGATTACGAACCTGAAGCGCCGGCTTGATCATCCGGACCCAGATTATCAGCAGCAACCAGCTGGCACTGATACCAAGGATCAGCGCGCGCTTGTCCGCAGTCGCCGTGAAATGCCCAACCCCGAGGACATGCGCAATCGCCGCGGCAAACGCCACGATGGCGAGGACAACATGCATCGTCCGCCACCAGCCATATTCAAGCCGAAGCCGTTTACGGAATTCGGACGTGATCACCAGGACCGCGAAGCACGCAAGCGACACACGTCCGGCCGTCAGTTCCCAGCGCGCCGTCAGGGGATTGAGGTCGCCCAGCGCCTCCTCAAACCAGATGTACAGGATGCCGAAATGCGCCAGCATGAGTGCGAGCGTACCGAGTGCGAGATAGCGGTGAAACAGGTAGAGGATGTCGATCCCAAAGGGATGGGATATCGTCCTGAAGCGAGCCGTCAGGGCAAATTGCAGGCCCGCCACCGCGAGCGCTCCGAATCCAAGACCCTTCGAAAAATCCCAGAGAAACTCTGTGCCCGAAGCCGGCTGGCCTGACAGCAGGACAAGGAAGGGGAGGGTCACCACGCCGAATGCTGCGACGACCCAAAGGGTTGCGCGTGTTTTCATTCAGCCTGCGCCATGGATGGGTGTCCCTTTCTGATCGCACAACGCGTGGCGGCACGGCGGGTTCCAGGCCGCCTCAGACAGGCCTGCGCAGTTGCTCGCCGCCGACCCAGTGCCAGGCCTCATCCAGTTCGCTCAGGGAGAAGGTCTTTTCATCAACAGGCGTCACCCATTTGAAGATCTCGATCATCGCACGGGCCCAGGACGGCGCGCCAGCGACACAATACTTCCTGACATTCCAGAGCGATTTCACCGTCACGCCCATGGCGTCCGGACGCAGCATCGCGCCCGCCTCGACACCTTTGAAATTCGTCATGATCAGCATGAGGTCAATATGATCAGTCTTTTCAAAAGCCAGACTGACCTGCTCGACCATCCAGGCCATGTCTTCCGTTCTGATTTTCTCGACAATCTCGAAGACCAGCAGGTCGCTTCGTTCCGTATGAACCCGCATGAT
>JBKBVT010000024.1:0-22459 GCA_046289305.1 Hyphomonas sp.
CATCACTGTAGTCGGGCTGCCGCCCGCGCTTGCCAGTGGGCGCAGCCTGCCAGGTCATGGCGGGGTCGAACCAGATCGTCAGCGAGCCGCGGCGCTTGAGCGCTTCGTTGTAGCTCGGCCAGTTCCGGGTCTTGTAGGCGGGGGGGGCGGTCTGCTCATGACCCCAGCTACCACGCTGGAGTCACGGGATGAATCCCCTCACACCATTTGTGTAACAGAGCCGGTCTCCGAGGCCACGCGCGCCAGGAACCCGTTGAACTGGCGCACAGCAGACGTCGGCGGGGCGGCCCGATCGAAGATATCTCCCGCAATAACGAGGACATCCATGCCATTCGACGCGATCGCCGAAACGATCTGGTCGAGAACTGCGCCGTGGTCGGCATCGAGAGGGATCCCGTTGAACTGACGCCCGAGATGAAGGTCGGCGGTGTGGAGAATCCTCATAGCCATAGTCCGTGTAATTTCTGAACGTATAATTTCCAGATGGACATTTCGCCAAGAGTCAAGGTAGTGATGCACCCATGACGCTCGACGACCTCAAGCATGCTGAGAGAGAGCGCCTGATCTTTCTGCACCGCTGAGCGGATCGAGCACTGGCCCATTGCGCGCCTGCAGCCCTATGCCAAGAATGCCAAGCAGCACGGCGCGGACCAGGTTGCCAAACTTGCCGACAGCATGGCCGAGTTCGGCTGGACAATGCCTCGCCTTGTAGGTGGGGGGATGGTGAGTTGATCGCGGGCCATGGGCGGGTTCTGGCAGCGACGCAGCTTGGACTGACCGAGGCACCGGTGATCGTGTTGGGGCATCTGACAGAGGCGCAGCGGCGGGCCTATCGCATCGCCGACAGTAAATTGACCGAGCTCAGCACATGGGACAAGGCTGCTGTCGGCGGAGTTGAACGAGTTGCTGGCCGATGATTTCGACCTGTCGCTTGTGGGATTCTCGGACGGCGAGTTGGACAAGCTGCTGTCCTATGTGCCAGACGGACGTGCCTGCACCATCCGGTCGCGCAACTCAATCGCTGCTTGTGTAAGTGTTTTCTGTCGATGCCATGCAAGGTGCCATTTTCGTGCCAGCGGAAAGCCCTGCGTCGCGATCTCGACAAGATATCCGTGATCGACTTCCAACTGCACTGCACCGCGTGACAGAACGGCCAGCCCCAGCCCTGCCATGACTGCCTGCTTGACGGCTTCGTTGGCGCCCAGTTCCAGCCTTGCCTTGGCTACGAGGCCGTGATCGGCGAAATGCGCCTCGACCGCGCGCCGGGTGCCGGACCCCTCCTCGCGCAGCAGCAGCGGATACCTTGCGACTTCACTGAGCGGCACATCTGTCTGCCCGGCAAGCGGATGGTCAGGCGGCGCGATCAGCACCAGCGGGTTTTCAGACAGGACGACATGATTGGCATCCATGTCGGGCGGGACCGCGCCTAGGATATAGAGATCGTCCAGACCGCCCGAGAGTCGGTCCAGCAGCAAGTTCCGATTGCCGACTGTCAGCCGGATATCGATGCCGGGATGGTCGCGCGTGAACGGGCCAATCAGCCGGGGCAGCACGTATTTCGCCGTCGAGACGACGGCCAGATCAAGCCGACCCGAGATGACGCCCCGGATTTCGGCAAGCGCCTGATCCAGCCGTGCAGCCTCGGCCTTGATCGCGATGGCTGTGCGCAACACCGCGTGCCCTGTGTCGGTCAATTCCAGCCGCCGACCGATTCGCGCGATCAGGGGCGCACCGGTCTGCGCTTCGAGCGCTCGCACCTGGGCAAAAACTGCTGGCTGGGTCAGATGCAACCGCTCGGCCGCCGCCGTGTAGGAGAGCATGTCGGCCACGACGCGGAATATCTCAAGCTGACGAAGGGTGTAGCGCATGAATAGATGATTACCTGTTCTTTGGTTAAATAGAAACGATTTCTGTATATGAAGTGATCGTGTCATCCATTCCTTGCAAGCTTTCTCGCGGGAGGACGACGATGAACAAGCAAACTCGTAAAACCTACGATGCCGGAGTCAAAGACTACCGCGCAACCTACTGGGAACCTGACTACGCAGTGAAGGAAACCGACATCCTTGCCTGCTTCAAGGTCATCCCCCAAGCCGGTGTGTCGCGCGAGGAGGCCGCCGCTGCGGTGGCGGCCGAAAGTTCAACCGGCACATGGACAACGGTCTGGACCGATCTTCTGACCGATCTCGACCACTACAAGGGTCGCGCCTACCGGATCGAGGATGTGCCGGGTCAGGACGACGCCTTTTACGCCTTCATCGCTTACCCCGCCGATCTGTTCGAAGAAGGGTCGGTCGTCAACGTCTTCACCTCGATTGTCGGCAACGTTTTCGGCTTCAAGGCCGTGCGCTCGCTGCGGCTTGAGGATGTGCGCTTTCCGATCTGGTTCGTGAAGACCTGCTTTGGTCCGCCGCACGGGATACAGGTCGAGCGTGACAAGATGGACAAATACGGCCGTCCTCTGCTTGGCTGCACGATCAAGCCAAAGCTTGGGCTTTCCGCCAAGAACTACGGTCGCGCCGTCTATGAGGTCCTTCGCGGCGGTCTGGATTTTGCCAAGGACGACGAGAACGTTAACTCTCAGCCCTTCATGCGCTGGCGCGATCGGTTCCTGTTCTGTCAGGAAGCCATCGACAAGGCACAGGCCGAGACCGGCGAGCGCAAGGGCCACTACATGAATGTCACTGCGCCCACCATGGAAGAGGTTTATCAGCGCGCCGAGTTTGCCAAGGAGCTCGGCACCCCGATCATCATGTCGGACTACCTTACTCTGGGCTGGGCCGCACACAACTCGCTGTCAAAATGGTGTCGGGACAACGGCATGCTTCTGCACGTTCACCGCGCCATGCACGCTGTCATGGACCGCAACCCGAACCACGGCATCAACTTCCGAGTTCTGGCCAAGCTGTTGCGTTTGCTGGGCGGCGATCACCTGCATTCCGGCACCGTTGTCGGGAAACTCGAGGGCGACCGCAACGCAACTTTGGGTTGGATCAACCTGATGCGAGACAAGTTCATCAAGGAAGACCGCTCAATGGGCATCTTCTTCGATCAGGATTGGGGCTCCATGCCCGGCGTATTCCCAGTGGCCTCTGGCGGCATCCACGTGTGGCACATGCCGGCGCTGGTAGCTATCTTCGGCAACGACTCGGTCCTGCAATTCGGTGGTGGCACGTTGGGCCACCCCTGGGGCAACGCTGCGGGCGCGGCGGCCAACCGCGTGGCGCTTGAAGCATGCGTCCAGGCTCGCAATGAGGGCCGCGAGCTGGAAAAGGAAGGCAAGGACATCTTGATCAAAGCCGCAGCGCATTCGCCAGAGCTGAAGATCGCGATGGAAACCTGGAAGGAGATCAAGTTCGAGTTCGACACCGTCGACAAGCTGGATGTGCAGCACCGATGATTGATCCATTATCTGACCGCAAACCTTGCTAAGGTCTGGGGCAGCGCCCCCGCCCCGGGAACAAACAAACGGAGACACGATATGAGCACCGTTCAAGACTACCCTTCACGCCTTTCCGATCCCGCAAGCCGCAAGATGGAAACGTTCTCCTACCTGCCCGAAATGACCAAGGAGCAGATGCGCTCCCAGATCCAGTGGATCGTGGACAACGGCTGGAACCCGGCAATCGAACACACTGAGCCTGAGAATTCCACAGGCTATTACTGGTATATGTGGAAACTGCCGATGTTTGGTGAAACCGACGTCGACGCGATCCTCGCCGAGCTTGACGAATGCCACACGGCCAACCCGCGTCATCACGTCCGCCTGCTGGGCTATGACAACTTCACCCAGAGCCAGGGTGCCAACATGGTGGTCTATCGGGGCGACCCGGTCTGAAACCGCCGCCGCTGCGCCACTTACCACAGTGCTGCGCGGCGGCGTTTATCAGAGAGGCATGAACGATGGATGTTTCCGACACGCTCGCACAATATCGCGTCCCGTCCGAGCCATATTACAGGGCGGCAGGCGACGAGATCGCGCTTTTCACCGCCGCATGGGACGCACGGATGCCGGTCATGCTGAAGGGTCCGACTGGCTGCGGCAAGACGCGGTTCGTGGAACATATGGCATGGGCACTAGGCCGTCCGCTGGTGACGGTAGCCTGCAACGAGGACATGACCGCCGCCGACCTGATCGGCCGCTTCTTGCTCGATGCCGACGGCACCCGCTGGCAGGATGGACCGCTGACCCTTGCCGCACGGCACGGTGCGATCTGCTATCTCGACGAGGCGGTCGAGGCGCGCCAGGACACCACAGTTGTCATCCACCCGCTGACCGACGATCGGCGGGCGCTGCCGCTCGAAAAGAAGGGAGAGCTTCTGCGCGCGCATCCCGACTTCCTGTTGGTCATCAGCTACAACCCCGGCTATCAATCGCTGCTGAAGGACCTCAAGCAATCGACCAAACAGCGGTTCGGCGCGCTGGACTTCACTTGGCCTGCACCCGAGATCGAAACCGAGATCGTGGCCCATGAAGCTGGTATCGATGCCGAAACAGCTGGCAAGCTGGTCGAGATCGGGGCACGGGCGCGAAACCTCAAGGGACATGGTCTGGATGAGGGATTGTCCACCCGGATGCTGATCCATGCCGGGCGGCTGATATCCCGCGGGGTTGCCCCACGCGATGCGTGTTCCATGGCCCTGACCCGGCCCATTACCGATGATCCCGACATGCGCGATGCTCTCGATGCCGCCGTTGCAACCTGGTTCTGATCTGGCAGCAATGCTGCCCAAGGATCATGCGGTCCTGGCCGGATCGCTTCCAGAGTCCTTGCACATCCCCCTTGCCGCAGCCCTGCCCGCCGCCCGCCGCCGTCTGTCGCCCCGCGGTCTTGATACTTGGCTGCGCGGGGTGGATGCGCTTTTGCGACTGGGGCGCGGCGAGGAGGTCGTGCTCGCTTGGATCGAGGCCGCGCCACCCGTTGCCCGCGATCTGGGTGAGGATGTTCTGGCCGATTTCGCTGTTGTCTGCGCGGGCTTTGCCTCGCGGACCTCGGGCGCCGTGATCGCCCGCATCATCGCCACCGCGCCGGTTGCCGCGCGTAGGTTGGGCGAAGCCGGGCTGTTTCGCAACTATCTGCGCTTTCTCGAACATCTGTTGTCGCGCGCGCCGCGTGCGCTACGGCCAATGCTGGACCAGTTGGGCGCGCTCCTCGAGGTGCTAACGCTGGGAGGCTTGCGGCGCTGGGCCGATTGGGGGGCGGATGCACACCGGACCAACCCTCCCGAACTGGAACGCTACTTCGCGCTGGCCAGCGAGGAATCCCGCGCCGTGCTCAAGCGCGAGCGCAAGGGCACGTTGTTTGTCGATGTGCAGCGTCGCCTTGGCATGTATGCCCGCGCGCTCTGGGGCCGGGACTTCATGATGCTGCCCACGGCAGGCGATTTCGAGAACCGCGCGGGGCTGCAACCCTTCTTCGAAGCGCATTCCCTGCACCTGCCCGATGCGCTGGATGACTGGCAGGGTGTTCCGGCGCTGGACCTCTACCGCGCGCAGGTCGCGCATCTGGCCGCGCACCTGGCCGCCCTTGGCCACGCGCATCCGGGCGATGGGCTGAACGCATTGCAGCAGACCTGCGTCGGGTTGATCGAGGATGCGCGCGCCGAGCGGCTGGCGATCCACCGCTTCCCCCGGTTGCGTGACCTCTGGGCAAGGTTTCACACTGACACTGGCCCCGGCATTGCGGGCCAGTTCGACCGCATCGCCCGCGCGGCGCTGACCGAGGCGGCCGAAGATGACCTCTCGGCCTGGGTGATTGAAGGACTCGACCGGATCGATCCATCCGACCAAGACGCCGCGTTCCAACTGGGGCTGGCTCTGGCCGGCTCGCTCCGTGGCCAGCCCTTTTCCATCTGGCGCGACGGTCCCTCCTGCCCCTATCGCTGCGACAACCGCATTCTGTGGGATTTCGAGGAAGTCGCGGAGTTCACAGCCACCGTTGCACCGGAGCAGGTCCGAAAATACGTCTCGGTCATGGACATGGTGAACGAGGTCGAAGTGGAAACAGCAGGGGACGACGCGCAGGAAGTCTGGGTACAGGCGCACGAGCTATTCGATGACGACGGCGGCAGTTTCAACGCCCGCGAGGGGCGCGTGCCTGTCGCCCCGCCGGTGTTCTACGACGAATTCGACCACACAATCCAGATGATGCGCCCGGCTTGGGTCACTGTTCTGGAGCAACGCGCCAGCCTCGGCGATCCGGATCTGGCCGAGGCAATCCTGGCCGAGCACCGCGAGATCATGGACCGGCTGCGGCACCGGCTGGAAGCAATGCGCCCGCAAGGAATGCAGCGCATCCGCAAGCTTGAGGATGGCGACGAATTGGATCTGGGTGCCGCGGTCGATGCAATGATCGACACGCGGCTGCGCCGTCAGCCCGATCTGCGGATCATGATGCGGCGCGTGCTGCATGTCCGCGACACCGCCGTGCTGGTGTTGCTGGATCTGTCGGAATCAACCAACGACCCCACCGCGAGCGGGCAGACCGTGTTGGACATTACGCGTGCCGCGTCTCTTTTGTTGTCCGAGGCCGTGAATCGGGTCGGTGACCGCTTTGCCGTGCACGGTTTCTGTTCGGACGGACGGGCGCAGGTCTTTTATCACCGTTTCAAGGATTTCGATCAGCGCTGGGATACGATGGCCAAGGCGCGGATAATGGGGGCCGAAGGGCGACTGTCGACCCGCATGGGTGCTGCGATCCGCCACGCAACGCACCATCTGGGCCAGATCCGGGCCGCGCGGCGGCTGCTGATCGTGATTACCGACGGCGCCCCTGCCGACATTGATGTGCGTGACCCGCTCTATCTGCGCGCGGATGCCCGGCGCGCGGTCGAAGATGCCGTTCAAGATGGGATATTTCCATTCTGTCTGACGCTCGACCCCGGTGCCGACAGCTATGCGCAGCGCATTTTTGGCAGCCGCAATGTCCAGATACTTGATCGGGTCGAACGACTGCCCGAACGTCTTCCGGCGCTTTATGCGGCGCTGACGCGCTGATCAGCTTGCGGGGCGGGGAAGGTCTGGAAAATAGCATCCCGCCAGCGACACGATGGTATCACTGACGCGCTTCACTGCCCCGGCAGCGGGCACATCCGCTGGGCGGACCAGATACCACTGGCGCATCACCGGCAGTCCAGGACCCCGCAGCGCCACCAGTCGCCCGGATGCCAGTTCCTCGCTGACCGTGTGGAGCGAGAGAAATGCGATCCCCAGTTCGACCAACACAGCCTGCTTGATCGTCTCGTTTGAATCCAGCGTGATGAGCTTGGGCATCGCTCCCTCGCCCAGCCGGTCGAAAAAGCGCAGCATCAGGGCGCGGGTGCCCGACCCTTCCTCGCGCGCGAGGAAGGTCTCGTCAATGAGTGCGCTGGAATCGAACCCGTCCTCCTTGCGCAAGGGGTGGCCGGGGGGCAGGATCACCCCATGCGGATGCGGTCCCAACGGCAGTGCATCGACCATCGGCACGCGCGGAGGACGGCCCATGATGGCGAGATCGGCACCGCCCTCGGCAAGTTCCGAGATCACCCGCTCGCGGTTGCCGACGCGCATCTCCACTTCGATCTCGGGCAGCCCGTCGCGCAGCATCCGCACCAGACTCGGTGCGAAATACTTGGCCGTGGACACGACACTCAGGCGGACATGCCCCAGATAGCCACGCTGTAGCGAAGCGACGCGCGCCGCAGCCTGCGACAAATTGCCATTGATCCGCGCGGCGGCGTCTAGAAGTATCTGTCCCGTCGGCGTGGATGCAAATCCGGTGCCGTCGCGCCGCCGCTCGACCAGAGTGCGACCCACGGCTTTTTCCATCGTCTTGATTTGACTGTGAATCGCGGGCGTCGTCAGTCCTATTTCCGCGCCTGCATCGGTCAAACTTCCGGTCCGCACGACGGCGGCAAGCGCGCGCAACTGCTTCAGGGTGATGGACTCTAGGCGCATGATTCAAAAAAATCTAATAGGTCTGAAGTTTATTCAAATTACATGAAAACTCGAGAAATGCAAGTTTCCCGTAGGCTCTTGGGAGGAGTAACATGACACAATCACTTGATGCGCTGCCATCGGGGACTGACCCGACGCTTGCGGGCGCTTTGGATCGATTGGCCGGCATGGGGATCGCCTTGGCCGGTCGGATCGCCCGCGGCGGTTTGACCGAAGCCCTTGCCACTACCGGAGGCGAGAATGCCGATGGCGATACCCAGAAAGCGCTAGACGTTATCTCGGATGACATGGCGCGGGAGGCTCTGACCGGATCGGCAGTGCGCTTCTATGCCTCCGAGGAACAGGACGAGGTCCTCGAACTGGACCCGAACGGCACATTGGCGGTGGTTATCGACCCGCTTGACGGATCGTCAAACATCGAAACGAATGTGTCGGTCGGCACGATCTTCGGGATTTATCCGGTTGCCGACACTGCCTTGTCCAGTGTCCTTCGCCCGGCGCGCGAGCTTCTGGCCTCGGGTTATGTCATCTATGGTCCACAGTGTTGCCTGATGCTGCGGATCGGCACCGGGCAGACGCTGAAATACACACTCGACCCCGATCAAGAGCGTTTCATCAACCTGGGCGCAATCAGCGCCATCCCGATGGAATCAAACGAATACGCGATAAACGCCTCGAACTATCGCCACTGGCCTGCACCCATTCGGGCTTATGTCGACGACCGCGTTGCGGGCAGCGAGGGGCCGACGGAGCGCAACTTTAACATGCGCTGGGTCGCGTCGCTGGTCGCCGAGACGCACCGCATCCTGACCCGTGGCGGCGTTTTCCTCTATCCGGCCGACAACCGCAAGGGTTATGAAGCGGGCCGTTTGCGGCTGGTCTATGAATGCGGCCCCATCGGGCACCTGATCGAAGGTGCTGGAGGAAGCGCCACCGACGGGATCGATCCGATCCTGGACCGCGTGCCCGCACGTCTGCACGAACACGCGCCGTTCGTTTTCGGCAGTGCCAGCAAGGTCGCACGCGTGGCGACCTATCACGATCTGCCCGAGGCTGAACAATCCGCGCTATTCGGCAAGCGCGGCCTGTTTCGTGACTGAACTGCCAAAAGGAGACCGCTCATGAGCAAGACCTATCCCATCATCTCGGTTGTCGGATCCTCCGGGGCCGGCACCTCTACCGTCAAGGCGACATTCGAGCAAATTTTCCGCCGCGAGACCATTTCGGCGGTCTCGATCGAGGGTGACGCATTCCACCGCTTCAACCGTGCCGAAATGCGTGCGGAACTGGAGCGACGTAAGGCAGAAGGCGACGAGACATTCTCGCATTTTTCTTACAATGCCAATGAACTGGGCGAGCTGGAACGGGTGTTCCGCGAGTTCGGTGAAACCGGGAAAGGACGGACCCGCCAATATGTCCACGACGCCGAGGAGGCCGAACGCCACGGTGTCCCGCCGGGCGAGTTTACTGCCTGGGCGCCGTTTCGTGAGGGCACGGACCTGCTTTTCTATGAGGGGCTGCATGGTTGCGTGGCCAATGACGAGGTCAACCTGCCTGCACTGGCCGATCTGAAGATCGGGGTGGTGCCGGTGATCAACCTTGAATGGGTCCAGAAGATACACCGCGACCGCGAAAGCCGTGGATACTCCACCGAGGCGGTCACCGACACCATCCTGCGCCGGATGCACGCCTATGTGCATTGCATCGTGCCACAGTTTTCGGAAACCGACATAAATTTCCAGCGCGTGCCGGTTGTCGATACCTCGAACCCGTTCATCGCGCGCTGGATCCCGACACCCGACGAAAGCCTGGTGGTGATCCGCTTCAAGAACCCGCGCGGGATCGATTTCCCTTATCTGAACTCGATGATCCATGGCTCGTGGATGACGCGCGCCAATTCGATCGTCATTCCCGGCAACAAGCAGGATCTGGCAATGCAACTGATCCTGACCCCGCTAATCGAGCGGTTGGTTTCAACCGCGCGCAAGCTGCGCTGAAGGAGGTTCCCCGATGAATGCCCATGTGAAACCCGCCGACGAGCGCCAGATGGCCAACGCGATCCGGGCGCTGGCAATGGATGCGGTTCAGGCCGCCAATTCAGGCCATCCCGGCATGCCGATGGGCATGGCGGACGCGGCGACAGTGCTTTTCAACCGTTTCCTCACTCTCGACCCGGCTGTGCCCGACTGGCCCAACCGCGATCGGTTCGTGCTGTCGGCCGGGCATGGCTCGATGCTGCATTACGCGATCAACCATTTGCTGAGCTATGATGACATGCCGATGGACCAGCTGCGCGCTTTTCGCCAACTCGGCAGCCGCACGGCCGGGCACCCCGAATACGGTCACGCCAAGGGGATCGAGGTCACGACCGGCCCGTTGGGTCAGGGGATCGCGACAGCAGTCGGGATGGCGATTTCCGAACGATTGGGCCATGCGCGCTTTCCCGATCTGATTGACCATCATATCTATGTGATCGCCGGAGACGGCTGCCTGATGGAGGGAATCAGTCACGAGGCGATCGACCTTGCCGGGCATTTGGGGCTGGGACGGTTGGTCGTCATGTGGGACGACAACCGCATCACTATCGATGGTGATACCGGCCTTTCCACCTCGACAGACCAGAAGGCCCGATTTGCCGCTGCGGGCTGGCATGTTGTGGCCTGCGACGGGCATGACCCCGAGGCGGTCGCCGCCACGCTTGCCGAAGCACAGGACGATCCCCGGCCCAGCCTGATCGACTGCCGGACGGTTATCGGTCAGGGCGCGCCCAACAAGCAGGGCAGCCATGACGTGCACGGCGCGCCGCTGGGCGCAGACGAGATCGCAGCCGCCCGCGCCCATCTGGGCTGGGACCATGCGGCCTTCGATATCCCCGAGGCTGTATATGCTGCCTGGCACAAGGTTTCCGCGCGTGGGGCCAAGGCCCGCGCCACCTGGGAGACCAGTCTGGCAGCATCAGAGTCGCGGAACGCGTTCAACGCCCATCTTGTGCAGGACACAACGCCCCTTAAGCAGGTCATGGCCGACTACAAGGCGCAGCTTCTGGTCGACAAGCCCAAGGTGGCGACGCGCAAGGCCAGTGAGATGTCGCTCACTGTCGTCAATGCGACACTTCCCTTCACCATCGGCGGTTCGGCCGATCTGACCGGCTCGAACCTGACACGAACGAAAGGCCAGAGACCGGTCACGCGCGACGATTTCACCGGAAGCTATCTGCATTACGGCGTGCGCGAGCACGGCATGGCAGCAGCAATGAACGGGATCGCCCTCTCGGGTCTGTTCCGCCCCTACGGCGGCACTTTCCTGGCCTTTGCCGATTATTGCCGTCCGGCGATCCGGCTGGCGGCGCTGATGGGGGTGCCAACGATTTTCGTGATGACCCATGACAGCATCGGTCTGGGCGAGGACGGGCCGACACATCAGCCGGTCGAAACGCTGGCCAGTCTGCGCGCGATCCCCGATCTGACGGTGCTGCGCCCTGCCGATGCGGTGGAAACGGCCGAGGCCTGGGAAATCGCCATGGCAACGACAGATCGGCCTGTCCTCATGGCGCTCAGCCGTCAGAACCTGCCGACCCTGCGCGACACGGCAGATGAAAACCTGACCGCGAAGGGGGCCTACACCCTGCGCATGGCAGATGACCGGCAGGTGACGCTGATCGCCACCGGCTCGGAGGTCGAGATCACGATGAATGCCGCCGATCTTCTGGCCGCCGAGGGTATCCGCGCCGCCGTGGTCTCGGCACCCAGCTTCGAGCTGTTCGCCGCGCAACCAGAAGACTATCGCAGCGTCGTGCTGGGCAATGCCCCGCGCATCGGCGTCGAGGCCGCGATCCGCCAGGGCTGGGACGGAGTGTTGCGTCATGACGACGGGTTTGTCGGCATGACTGGTTTTGGCGCCTCGGCACCCGCGCCCGCGCTATACGAGCATTACGGCATAACGGCGCAAGCGATTGTGAAAAAAGCAAAAAAATTGATCTGAGGGAAAAATCATGACAACGAAAGTCGCCATCAACGGCTTTGGCCGCATCGGTCGGAATGTGCTGCGTGCCATCGTGGAATCGGGACGCACAGATATCGAGGTCGTCGCCATCAACGACCTCGGGCCGGTCGAGACCAATGCGCATCTGGTGCGCTTCGACTCCGTCCACGGTCGCTTTCCGGGCGACGTGACGACGGGCGCGGACTGGATCGACGTGGGCCTCGGTCCGATCAACGTAACCGCCATCCGAAATCCCGACGAATTGCCGTGGCGCGACGTCGATATCGCCATGGAGTGCACCGGTATCTTCACTGCCCGAGACAAGGCCGCGCTGCACCTCGAGAACGGCTCGCAGCGGGTTCTGGTGTCAGCCCCAGCAGAAGGGGCGGACAAGACCATAGTCTTTGGCGTAAACCATGGCGCGCTCACCGCTGATGACATGATCGTATCGAACGCGTCCTGCACGACCAACTGCCTTTCACCGGTCGCCAAGGTCCTGAACGATGCGATCGGCATCTCGAGGGGCTTCATGACCACCATCCACAGCTATACCGGCGATCAGCCGACGCTGGACACGATGCACAAGGACCTGTACCGCGCCCGCGCTGCGGCGCTCAGCATGATCCCCACTTCGACGGGTGCTGCCAAGGCCGTGGGCCTTGTCCTTCCCGAACTGAAGGGACGGCTCGACGGTGTCGCGATCCGGGTGCCCACGCCAAATGTGTCCGTTGTCGATCTGGTGTTCGAGGCGGCGCGCGACACCAGCGTCGAGGAAATCAACGCCGCCATCCGCGCCGCAGCAGATGGCCCCATGAAAGGGGTTCTAGGGTATACCGACCACCCCAATGTCAGCATGGATTTCAACCATGACAGCCGGTCGTCGGTCTTTCACATGGATCAGACCAAGGTGATGGAGGGGCGTCTGTGCCGCATCCTGTCCTGGTATGACAACGAATGGGGCTTTTCCAACCGGATGGCGGACACCGCCGTCGCGATGGGGAGGCTGCTGTGATCCGGTCTGTCGCGGATCTCGACGTGGCGAGCCGGCGGCTGGTGGTCCGGGCCGATCTGAATGTGCCCATGGCCGAGGGCCGTGTCAGCGATGCAACCCGAATCACCCGCTTTGCCGAAGGTATGCGGCCACTTCTGGGCCGAGGTGCCGCGCTGGTTGTACTGTCGCATTTCGGTCGCCCGAAGGGCAAGCCGGACCCTGCCCTGTCGCTGCGACCGCTGCGCGATGAGCTGTCGCGTGCGCTGGGCTGTCCGGTTCGCTTTGCCACGCTGGACGCGGCTGGTGCGGCAGCCGCCGGGCTGGCGCAAGGTCAGGTTCTGCTGGTCGAGAATCTGCGCTTTGAACCCGGTGAGGAGGATAATGACGACGCCTTTGCCGCCCGCCTCGCCGCGCTCGGAGACACTTACGTCAACGATGCCTTTTCCTGCGCGCATCGGGCACATGCCTCGACCGAGGCGATAGTCCGGCTGTTGCCCGCCTATGCCGGACCGCTGATGCTGGAAGAACTGACCGCGCTGCAAGCGGCGCTTGAAAACCCTGCGCGCCCATCGGTGGCGATTGTCGGCGGGGCCAAGATCTCAACCAAGATCACGGTGCTCAGGAACCTGGTGCAAAAGGTGGATCATCTGATCGTGGGCGGGGGGATGGCCAATACCTTCCTCTTTGCCAAAGGCGCGCCGATGGGCAAGTCGCTGTTCGAGGCCGATCAGGTCGATACCGTGGCCGAGATCCTTGCATTGGCCGAAAAGGCGGGGTGCACGATCCATCTGCCCGCCGATGTAGTGGTTGCACGCGAATTCAAAGCAGCGACAGCCTCCGAAATCGTAGCCGCCGATGCGTGCCCCAAGGATGCTATGATCCTCGATGCCGGTCCCGCAGCGGTGGCCGCGTTCACGCGCGTTCTGGAAGGCGCGCGCACGGTTCTGTGGAACGGCCCGCTCGGGGCTTTCGAGATCGCGCCCTTCGATGCCGCGACTGTGGCGCTGGCGCGGGTCGCGGCCGAACAGACCCGTGGCGGCACAGCCGTATCAGTGGCGGGTGGCGGCGATACGGTTGCGGCACTCAACGCCGCCAGGGTGGTTCACCAGTTCACCTATGTTTCCGGCGCGGGCGGCGCATTCCTTGAATGGCTCGAAGGCCGCACCCTGCCGGGTGTGGCCGTCCTCATGCAGAACGAAAGGGTCTGACCCATGGCACTGATTTCCCTCCGCCAGCTTCTCGACCACGCCGCCGAACACGGCTACGGCGTGCCGGCCTTCAACATCAACAACATGGAGCAGGGTCTGGCGATCATGCGCGCGGCGGAAGAATGCGACGCGCCGGTCATCATGCAGGCCAGCCGTGGCGCGCGCTCCTATGCCGGAGACATCATGCTGCGCCACATGATCCAGGCGCTGACCGAGATGTTTCCGGGCATTCCCGTCTGCATGCATCAGGACCACGGGAACAACGAGGCCACATGTCTCTCGGCAATCCGCCACGGGTTCACCAGCGTGATGATGGACGGCTCGCTGGAAGAAGACATGAAGACTCCCGCGTCATGGGACTACAACGTCGCGATAACCGAACGTGTGGCGCGCATGGCGCATTGGGTCGGGGCCTCGGTCGAGGGCGAGTTGGGCGTCCTGGGCAGCCTGGAAACGGGGGAGGCTGCAAAGGAGGATGGCTCAGGCGCTGAAGGAAAGCTCAGCCACGACCAGCTTCTGACCGATCCTGACGAGGCCGCGGAATTCGTCAAGCTGACCCGCGTCGACGCGCTGGCGATTGCCTGCGGCACCAGCCACGGGGCCTACAAGTTCAGCCAGAAGCCCACCGGCGACACATTAGCGATTTCTCGGATAGAGGCGATCCACGCGAAAATCCCCCATGTGCATCTCGTCATGCACGGATCAAGTTCGGTGCCGCAGTATCTGCAGGATCTTATCAACGCCTCGGGCGGTGAAATGCCGCAGACCTACGGCGTGCCGGTCGAGGAAATCGAGCGCGGCATCAAGTCGGGTGTGCGCAAGGTGAATATCGACACCGACATCCGCATGGCGATCACCGGCCAGATCCGCAAGATCGCGCAGGAAAAACCCAAGGAATTCGATCCGCGCAAATTCATGATCCCGGCCATGGAAGAAATGGCAAGGCTTTGCCGAGACCGGTTTGAGCGCTTCGGCGCCGCAGGGAATGCCGCCAGGATCAAGGTCATTCCGATGGACGACATGGCCAGGCGCTATACCGACGGAACACTTTGATGCGAGGCAGGACTCCTTCCCGGGTCTTCGCGCGGGCCGATGTCGATGTAGGACAGGTCGGCGCAGCCTCGCACAGGGCCGCGACTTTTATTCCGATCATCGAAACGCAGGAGGCCAGACCATGACATTCAACCGTTCGATAAAGATTGCCCCCTCGATCCTGTCAGCCGATTTCGCAAATTTCGGACAAGAGATCCGGGCCATCGAAGCGCAGGGTGCCGACTGGGTCCATGTCGATGTGATGGACGGCCATTTCGTGCCCAACCTCACTTTCGGCCCACCCGCGGTCAAGTCGTTCCGGCCGCATGTCAAGACCTTCATGGACGTGCATCTCATGATCGCGCCAGTCGATCCCTATATAGAGGCCTTCGCCGAGGCCGGTGCCGACCTGATCAGCGCCCATATCGAGGCTGGGCTGCATATCCACCGCACTCTGCAAGCAATCCGGGCGCAAGGGATCAAGGCAGGCGTTGTTCTGAACCCCGGCACCCCGGCGGATGCGGTAGCGGACGTGCTGGATCTGGTTGATCTGGTCATGGTGATGACCGTGAACCCAGGCTTCGGCGGGCAGACGTTCATCGCTTCGGGAGTCGAAAAGACGCGCCGTCTGCGCGCCATGATCGGTGATCGCCCGATCCATATCGAGATCGACGGTGGCGTCACGCCGCAGACTGCGCAGCTGGTGGCCGCCGCAGGGGCTGATGTGTTGGTCGCGGGATCGGCGGTATTCAGAGGCGGCAGTGTAGAGAATCCGGCACCCTACGGTGCGAACATCCGGGCCATCCGAGACGCCGCCGAGGCCGCCTGTGGCTGAACTGGCACCTCAGGCGCTGATCTTCGATGTGGACGGAACGCTGGCCGAGACCGAAGATCTCCACCGCCGCGCATTCAACGAGGCTTTCGACGAAGCGGGGCTTGGCTGGCACTGGAGCCGCGACGACTATCGCCGCTTGCTCAAGACCACCGGCGGCAAGGAGCGGGTCGCGGCATTCCATGCCGAAACCGGCGGCACCGATGGCAGATTGGATATTGCCGCCCTGCACCGCGCCAAGACCGCCCGCTACACCGGGCTGGTCGCAGCAGGGGAGATCGCGCTGCGACCGGGTGTCCAGGCACTTCTGGACCGTGCTCGGATCGAGGGCATCGGGCTTGCCATCGCCACCACCACCAGCCGACCCAATGTCGAGGCGCTGGCCCAAGCCGTGTGGGGCTGCCCGGCAGACCATGTATTCTCGGTCATCGCGGCGGGTGACGAGGTGGCGGCCAAGAAGCCGGCCCCGGACGTATACCTGCAGGCACTCGCACGGCTTGGTCTGCCTTCCTGCAGTTGCCTTGCGCTGGAAGACAGCAGGAACGGGCTGCTCTCGGCTCTGGGCGCGGGGCTTCGCGTAATCGTCACACCGTCGCTTTACACTGCGGCTGAGGACTTTTCTGGCGCGCTGCGCGTCCTGCCGGATCTCGAAGCCGCCGGTGACCCGAAAGCTTTGCTCGAACTGGTGCGCATGTGACCGTTGGCAGAATATCCTTGCGGTCTGCCGGATGACTGTGTCACGCAAGCATCAGTGCAGCATCTCACATGGTCGCGGCAGCGCGCTGTCCAAACTGATCACCCGACCTCTGGAGGTATGTTGATGAAGGAAGCTATCGTTTTCGACCTGGACGGCACGCTTGTGGACAGCGCTCCCGATATCGCGGCGGCCGCGAACCGCATGCTGGATGATTTCGGCCATCGGCCGCTGCCGGACCCGTTGCTGAGGTCCTTCATCGGACACGGCATCCCCCAGCTGGTGCGAAAAGTGATCGCGTCGCTGGACCTCAACCCCAGCCTGCATCCGGACTGGAACGCACGGATGCTGGCGCAATACTCGGATCGCCCCGCCGAACTTACGCGCCCCTATCCCGGCGTGATCGTAGCATTGGAGACCCTTGCCGGGGCCGGGCATCCGCTGGGCCTGTGCACCAACAAGTTTCACGGATTGTCCATGCAGGTGCTCGAAGCGCTGGACATGGACCGGCTTTTCCAAGTGGTGATCGGTGGCGACAGCCTATCCGTCAGAAAGCCCGATCCGGCACCGCTACAAGCTGCCTTTGCTGCCCTGCCAACTCCGCCCCTGCTCTATGTCGGTGATAGCGAGGTCGATGCCGAAACCGCACAAGCAGGTGGCTACCGCTTTGCGCTTTTCACGCAAGGCTACCGCAAGACGCCGGTCGAGGAGTTACCGCATCACGTTGCCTTCGATCGTTTCGACGCGTTGCAAGCCATTGTCAACGATTGCCGGTCTTTGCGCGGGAAAGTCATTTCAACCCGCTCAGCCACCTGACAGCGGAGTGCACGATTTCCTTCTGCGTAGGGTGTCCAGACTACCAGTGCTATTGTTCACCGCATCTGAACACGCTTCACTGACTTCCTTCGACGCGACGATATGCGGCGGACTCTAACACAACTATTCGCGATGGGTGCCTACAACAGCAAAGCCAATCCTGCCCACGGACGGGCGGCGCGCGCGGACCTCTAGCGAGTAGCGATTTGCCATTTTGGTTTTTTGTCATAACCATCATCCTTACTGAAGTTGATGGTCTCCGACAAATTCGGGGCGATTCAAAGTCCTGGGGCATGATGTTTCGACGAAGCCGCTGACGTGGGTGAATTACGATCTTTCTCAGTTCTTCAGGACGTGTGTGGACGCCCCCTTGGATGCAAGCGGAATCTTGGGCACGGTTGGGCATGTGATCAGGTGCGGTCGTGTGTCCGGCCTCGAAGATGCGGCCTTTCATGCGCCGCGGGCCTGTATGGAGATATGCAGGTCGGGACCAGTTCGCTTACCCGCGCTCAAAGGCGCTCCGCCCGGAATGCTGGTTCGCCCGACCCGGTCTCTTGACCGTCTGCCCTTACGCTCCCTCGCCCCCTCTCACATCTGGCGACAACCCGACGTCAAAGGTCTATGCGACCGCGATCGCCGGATCCCTGTAATCATCACCCTTGCGCAGCAGCGCCCAGGCCGTGCGCGCCATGCGGTTGGCCAGCGCCACGGCGACCAGCATCTTCGGCTTGCGCGCCAGCATCCGTGCAAGCCAAGAGCCTTCGAGCGCGCCCTTGCGTGCAGCCCATCGCACCACGGCGACAGCACCGACGATCAGGAGTCGGCGAATGTCGCGCTGTCCCATCTTCGAGGTTCGGCCCAACCGGTCCTTGCCACCGCTCGAATGTTGTCGAGGCGTGAGGCCGACCCAGGCGGCAAAGTCCCGGCTCTTCGAGAAGGTTTCCATCGACGGCGCGAAGGTGGTGATGGCCGCCGCAGTCACCGCCCCCACTCCCGGGATCGTGGTCAGCCGCTTCGCCGTGACGTCACTGGTCACACGCTTGCGAAGCTCGGCATCAAGGCCCGCGATCTTCGCAGCCAGCCCGGCGATCTGGTCCAGCAGAAGACGCGCCAGGTCGCGCACCGCTGCAGGCAGCATGTCGTCATCGCCGTCGATGACTGCCGCCAGGCGGCCGACATGGGCGGAGCCGGTGGGGGCCACGATGCCCTGCTCGGCAAGATGCGCGCGCAGGGCGTTGATCGTCTGTGTGCGCTGACGAACCAGAAGGTCGCGGGTCCGATAGGCCATTGCCGCCGCCTGCTGGGCTTCGCTCTTCACGGCCACGAACCGCATGGTCGGCCGTGACGCCGCTTCGGCAATCGCCTCGGAATCCGCCATGTCATTCTTCTGCCGCTTCACGAACGGCTTCACATAGGCCGGCGGGATCAGCCGGACCTCGTGGCCGAGATCGCCAATCGCCCGGCCCCAATGATGCGAACTGGCACAGGCCTCCATCGCCACGACGCAAGGCGGCTGGACGCGAACGGCACTGCGCTACAGCGCCATTGTCCTCACCGTGCTCCTGTTCCTGCTCGCGCTTCGGTGGTCCGGCGAGAGAGCGGGACGCCTCGCCGAACGCCTTGAAACCACGGAGAAAGCCAATGATGTCCAACGCCGGATGCTGGAGGCGGCGGCTCGCCGTCCTCGCAATCGCGACGAGCTTGCTGACCGCCCGTCACGAACGTCTGCCCGCCTGTCGTGGAATACAGCGGTGCGCTGCGGGCGCACGCCGCGGATGAAGTGGCGAGACTGCCAGCAGGATCGGCGACCGTCGAGATGATGACCGATTACAGCGTTATGCGGGATCAAGCTCGGGCTTGCCGAGGGTTCTGACGTGAGGGGGCGCGCTTCACTTTGGCGCGGTCGTCAGTGGCAGTCTCAACAATGTGCGAGCAGTCGAAAGCATGATTGACATGTTACGGCAGTAACATTATTCTCGTTCGAATGCAGAATATTGCCTGGCTCCTCCTGACCTACAAGGTCCCACCCGAACCCGCGGCGCGGCGGATCGCCGTCTGGCGCAAGTTGAAGGGCATGGGGGCGGTCTATCTGCAGAACGGCGTGTGCCTTCTGCCCAAGACCGACGATCATGTGCGTCGTCTGAAGATGCTGGAAAACGACATCGCCGAGGCCAAGGGCGAGAGCGTGATCCTCGAGACCGTCGCTCTCGACCAGGCACAGGAAAACAAGGTGGTCGAGCGGTTCAAGGCAGATCGCAACGAAGCCTATGTCGAATTCCTCGACAAGTGCGACGACTTCGAGCGCGAGGTCGCCAAGGAGATCGCCGCCAGCCACTACACCTACGCCGAACTGGAAGAGAACGACGTCGATCTGAAGAAGCTGCAAGGCTGGCTAGCCAAGATCCGGAAGATCGATTTCTACGGCGCCGAACGCGCGGTCGAAGCGGAAGAGCGGCTGAAGGGCTGCGCGGATGTGCTCGACGATTATGCCCGGCGCGTCTTCGACGCCCATGATGAGAACAGATGAGGGTCCCATGGCCATTGCACCTTTGGTTCCGCTGTCCATCCTGTTCGGTGCCGCCGGCGCCGGTGCGATCGTCTTCGCAGGCGGACACCCCCGCGCGACGCGCCTGCTGCATCGCTTCCTGAGCTGGCAGGACCGTCAGAGGCAGCGCGCAGCGCTTCTGGACCTCGACGCGCGTCTGCTGCGCGATGTCGGACTGACCCGCGACCAGGCGGAGCGCGAAGGCCTGCGCCATGACTGAGGGTCCGGCAGAACCGGCGGCAGCCACTCAGCCGGACACGAGCCGCGTGTGGCGCCGCCTGCCTGCGGGGATCTGGGCGCTGGGGTTCGTGTCGCTTCTGATGGATATCTCTTCCGAGATGATCCACGCTCTGCTGCCCGTCTATCTGGTGGTGGGACTGGGCGCGACGGCGCTCACGGTGGGCATCATCGAGGGCATCGCCGAGGCGACGGCGGCGATCACCAAGGTCTTTTCCGGGGCGCTCAGCGACCGGATCGGCCGGCGCAAGGAACTGGCCGCGATCGGCTACGGCCTCGCGGCGCTGACCAAACCTATCTTTCCGCTGGCCCCGTCGATCGGCTGGCTGGTCGCGGCCCGCTTCATCGACCGGGTGGGCAAAGGCATCCGCGGCGCACCGCGCGATGCGCTGGTCGCCGACATCGCGCCGCCGGAACTGCGCGGCGCGGCCTTCGGACTACGGCAGTCGCTGGACACGGCAGGGGCTTTCATCGGCCCGCTCCTGGCCATCTGGCTGATGTGGCTCTTTGCCGACGACTTCGCTTCGGTATTCTGGGTCGCCGTGATCCCGGCCTTCGCGGCGCTCGCCCTGATCCTGTTCGTGGTGCACGAACCCGCACGTCCGGCCGGGCTGCGCAAGGTCAGGAACCCCTTGAGCCGCCGCGAGTTGGCCGGGCTGGGCGGGATATATTGGTTCGTGGTCGCAGTGGCAGCGGTGTTCACGCTGGCGCGGTTCAGCGAGGCGTTCCTGATCCTGCGCGCCGAAGGCATGGGCCTCTCGCTCATGTTCGTGCCGCTGGTGCTGGTGGTGCTTAACGTCGCCTATGCCCTGTCGGCCTATCCGGTGGGGGCCTTGTCGGATGGGATGAACCGGATCGCGCTGCTGATCATCGGCCTCGTGTTGCTGATCGCTGCCGATCTGACGCTGGCATTTGCGCCGGGGCTCTGGGGCATTCTGACGGGCGTGGTGCTCTGGGGCCTGCACATGGGCTTCACGCAAGGCATCCTTGCGACGCTGGTCGCCGACAGCGCGCCGCCGGAACTGCGGGGCACCGCCTTCGGCATATTCAACCTTGTCACCGGCGGCGCGCTTCTGGCGGCGAGCGTCATCGCCGGGGTATTGTGGGATGCGTTCGGCGCGCAGTGGACGTTTCTTGCGGGTGCGGCCTTCGCACTCCTTGCGGTCGCCGGGTTGATCCCGCTGCACGGGCGTCTGTTCCGGCAGGGCAAGATGACAACTGTAGGCAGTTCGACTATCGGCGAGACTTTCCCTGAAAATCAGAAGAACAAGAAATAGCGCAACCAATGAATCCAGGTGTGAGCGCCACATCGGCATTTCTGCAAACAACTGACAGGGGCGGGGAGGAATGACGGATCTTGTCTACCTGATGCTCTTTGTCGCTGCGGGAAGTGCGGTCGGTGGTCTGGCGCGGTTCATCGTCTCGGGTCTCGTCGCGCGCGCGGTGGGCGAGACCTTTCCGTGGGGAACGATGACGGTGAACGTCACCGGCGCTTTTCTCATCGGCATTGTTTCCGTTATGGCGGAGAGTCTTCTCAACCCGGACCGTCCTGAGGCGTGGCCCTTGCTGGTCACCGGAATCCTAGGGTCCTACACCACGGTCTCGTCCTTCAGCCTTCAAACCCTGGCTCTTGCTCGAGACGGCCAGATGTTCCGCGCCATCGGAAACGTGCTGCTGTCGCTCCTAGTCTGCCTGAGTGGGGTAGCCGCCGGAATGGCTTCCGCGCCGCAGCTTGCGCTCTGGACCCTGCCATGAGACGCGACGGCCTCCCTCGCTTTACATGGACCGGAGGCATTCAGCCCTGGATTCAGGCGGTTCGGATGGATTTGCCAGCATTACCGAGGAGATGCATGTGTGAGCGGTCGATGGTCGACCAATGCCGACGAGGGCGCCTATCACGAGCACGTCTGTTCCCGCGCTGGGATCCGGGTGCACTACTGCGGCGAGCAATTCGAGAACGACGGCAGCATCGGTTCGAACCTACTGAAAACCGTCAAGCGGGTGAGCCTGCGTTAATCTGGGTTAGAGGCACCCACGAATAGGTTTTCTTGGCGTTGCAAGACGCAACGATGTATCCTGTTGCGCAACAGGCGAAAGAAACGGGGCGCAAGGTAATCCCCCCCGAAAGTAAGGGGCTGCATAAGTAGAATTTTCTCGGCATGATGCATGAGGAGATTTCGAATGAAG
>JBKBVT010000264.1:0-310 GCA_046289305.1 Hyphomonas sp.
GAGCACGCTGGCGCTGGACGAGGTGCGCGCCGTGCTGGACATTCCGGTCGTCGGCACGGTCCCCGCGATCAAGCCCGCCGCCCGCCTGACCGAAACCGGCACGAGCGGCCTCCTCGCAACGCCCGGCACGATCCGGCGCGCCTATACCGCCCGGCTGATCGAGCAGTTCGCCGCCGATAAGCGCGTCATCCTGCATGGCAGCCTGGAGCTTGTGAAACTCGCCGAGGCCCATGCCCGCGGAGATGATGTGCCGCCTGAAGCCTTCGCCGCCGCTCAGGCGCCGCTGTTTGCTTCGCCCGGCGGCGAGGCC
>JBKBVT010000264.1:320-3107 GCA_046289305.1 Hyphomonas sp.
CCGCCAGACCATCCGTGTGATGCCGATTGAAACAGGCTCCGGCGGGCAGGGAGGGATGGGGTTCCTCACCAGCCCGCCGGAAGCAGAAGACGGGATCTCGCGCGTCCTCAGACGCTACGGCTTTCCCGATCTTCAGTTCGTGGCCATCGATCCGATCGAGATGACTTCGGCGCCTTCGGCCGAGGCGTAGAGCGTCGGCCAGGGCGCGTCCTGCACGACCATCACTTCGGTTTCGCCGAAGCCGTTGAACCGGGTCGACATCGACCGGCCATAGGCGCCGATATTGCCGAACTCGATATAGTCGCCCTCGGTCAGCCCGGCTGGCAGCCAGACCTTGTCCGGCATCATGTCCGCCGAATCGCAGGTCGGTCCGTAGACGGTGTATTCCACCATCCGGCCCAGCCGGCGGCCATCGCCGGAAATCGCCCGCATCGGGAACTCCCAGCGCTCATGCACCGCGTCATAGAGCGAGCCATAGGAGCCATCATTGATGTAGATCGCATTGCCCGACTTCGCGAGGTCAACGCGCACCAGAAGGCTCTCGGCTTCGGCGACCAGCGCCCGGCCCGGCTCGCACCAGAGGTCGGCGTTCTCGAGCACGAACATCGTCTCAAACGAGCGCATCACCATGGCGACATAGTCTTCCATCGCGGGCGGGGTCTTGTCCGCATAGATCGCCGGGAAGCCGCCGCCGACATCGACGATGTCCACGGTCACGCCGGCCTCGATGATGATGCGGCTGGCATCCGCCATCGCGGTCGCCCAGGCCGACGGCTTCATCGCCTGGCTGCCGACATGGAACGACACGCCAAGCTCGTCCGCATAGCGGCGGGCGAGGCGGAGGATTTCCGCAGCTTCCGCCGCCGGCGCACCGAACTTGCCGGACAGCGGCAGGGCCGAGCCTTCGCAGGAGACAGCAATCCGCACAAGGATCGTCAGATCACGGGCATAGCCGGTCTCTTCGAGGATCTTGTTCAGCTCCGCGACGGTGTCGGTGACGAAGATGCGCACGCCGAACTCGTGATAGGCGCGGCGGATGGCGCGGCGCGGTTTCACCGGGTGCAGGAACGCAATCCGCGCGTCCGGGAACCGGCCATGGATCAGCTCGATCTCGCGCTCGGAGGCTGCATCAAAGCTGCGGATGCCGGCGTCCCAGAGGGCGTCGAGCACGTGCGGGGCAGGGTTCACCTTCACGGCATAGAATGCCTGGGCCGGGAATTTTTCCACGAACCAGCGGGCAGCCGCCGTCACACGCTCCGGACGGAAGCAGAATACGGGCGTCTCAGGCTGCTCCTGACGCGCAATATGATACGGGGTCGCGTAAGTGTGCATGACACCTAACCTCCAAAGGGCTTCAAACCAGCTTTGGGCGTTAGTACAGGGGGCCCCCCTTTTTGTCGGGTTAGCCCAGATGTCCGCCACATCGAATTTTCAGAGGTGCAATTAGTGCACAACGCCCGGGCATGCAAGCGGAATTTTTGCCCGTTACACAGACGTGTCACAAAAGAGTAACAGAACTGAGCGAGTAAGCCTTGCAATATCCTGCAATAAATGCCGTTTGGCGCTCACCTCCGGAAATGCTGATCCAGATCAGGATCTGCCGCCGGGCTGGGCCGCAGGACTGGCCGGAGGTTTCCAGATGATCGTTTCTCTCTCCCGCGCGTTCGGCGCAGCATGTCTGTTCCTGGCGGCGGCGGCCTGCGGCCAGACAGATCTGTCAAATCTGGACATGGACCCGGACCAGAAGCCCGTCCCGGCCATCGCGCTGAACCAGAAGATCAAGATCGTCGGCTCGTCCACCGTCGCGCCCTTCTCGCGCACGGTTGCCGAGCGGTTCGGGGCGGTCACGCGGTTCCCCACCCCCATCGTCGAATCCACCGGCACCGGCGGCGGCTTCCGCGCCTTCTGCGAAGGGGTCGGCCCGCTCTATGGCTCGATCGCCAACGCCTCGCGCCCGATCACCGAGTCCGAAGTCGCCCTCTGCGCCCGCAACGGCGTCAACAGTATCACTGAAGTGGCAATGGGCTTTGATGGCATCGTCATGGGCGTCTCGGTCAACGGGCCGGACTATAACATGACGCTGGAACAGCTTTACCTGGGCCTTGCCCAGAACATCCCGGACGGGCAGGGCGGCTATATGCCCAACCCCTACAACAACTGGAACGAAGTCTCGCCGGACCTGCCCGCCGTGCCGATCCAGGTCTTCGGCCAGCCGCCCACCTCCGGCACCCGCGACGCCTTCGTCGAACTTGGCATGGAGGCCGGCGCCCGCGCGATCCCGCAGCTGCAGGCGCTGTACGAGACTGACCGCGCCGCCTTCCGCGAACGTGCGCACACGGTGCGTACCGATGGCCGCTGGATCGATTTCGGCGAGCACGACGCGGCAATCGTCCAGGCGCTCATCCGCTCGCCGGAGGCGCTTGGCCTGCTCGGCTTTTCCTTCCTCGAACAGAATTCCGACCGGATCAAAGGCGCGGTCTTCGATGATGTCGAACCGACCTTCGAGAACATCGCCTCCGGCGAATACGGCCTCGCGCGGGTGATCTTCTTCTATGTGAAGGACCAGAACCTGCCGCTGATCGAAGGGCTCGCCGAATTCGTCGCCTTCTCGGTCGATGACGGCGCCATCGGCATGGAAGGCTACCTCCTCGAGCGCGGCCTCATCCCGATGCCAGTCGACAAGATGCTCGAACAGCAGGCCATCGCCGAGGGCATGAAGGCGATGGTCGGCGCTTACTAGCGCAGCAGGCAACTACCTTGCCCCGTAAACCTACGCTCATCCAGAGC
>JBKBVT010000265.1:0-3035 GCA_046289305.1 Hyphomonas sp.
CGGCTGGCAGCGACCTTGTCGCGGATGCGCTCGGCGGTCACTTCGCGCTCGAATTGGGCGAACGACAGCAGGATGTTCAGCGTCAGCCGCCCCATCGAGGTGGTCGTGTTGAACGACTGCGTGACCGAGACGAACGTCACGCCGTTCCTGTCGAATACCTCGACCAGCTTGGCGAAGTCGGCGAGCGACCGGCTTAGGCGGTCGATCTTGTAGACGACCACAACATCGACCAGCCCGTCCTCGATGTCCTCCAACAGGCGCTTCAATCCGGGGCGTTCCAGCGTGCCGCCCGAGATGCCGCCGTCGTCATACTGGTCGCGGACCAGCACCCAGCCCTCGGACCGCTGGCTCGCGATATAGGCCTCGCATGCCTCGCGTTGCGCGTGCAGGCTGTTGAACTCCTGCTCCAGCCCTTCCTCAGAGGATTTCCGGGTGTAGACCGCGCAGCGTACCTTGCGGACGACCTTCGATTTCTCCGGTGGCTTCGTCATGTCCGCCCCCTGTGGTTCTTCAGCCCGAAGAAAACCCAGCCGTTCCACCGCGTCCCGGTGATGGCCCGCGCGATGGCGGACAGCGACTTGTACGGCCGCCCCTGCCATTCGAACCCGTCGGCGGTGGCGGTGACGATCTGTTCGACGCCCTGCCACTCGCGCAGCAGGCGCGTCCCGGTGATCGGGCGGTCGCGGTCGGCGCGGATGCCGCGCTTCCTCTTGTCCCCGCCGTCCAGTTCCTCGCCCAGCCGTTCAAGCCGCCGGATGGTCTCGGGCTTCAGCCCGCCATAGGCGAGTTCCTGGATGCGATAGGCCAGCCGGCTTTCAAGGTAGCGCCGGTTGAAGGGCGGCGGCTCGCTGTCGAACAGATCGCGCCACTGCTTCTTCAGGTCGGGCGTCGGCGTGGTCTTGAGCGCGGCCAGTCGCGCGGGGATGGGATCGAACTTGTTCATGCATTTCTCCGGTGAGTTGGAGTTACATGACGGCATTGGTCGGGCGGATAGTGTAGGCAACGTTCTCCAGTCTCGTCAGATACTTCGCCCGTCTCCCGTATCCGCAACCGAACCAATCCGAGCGCCAGGAGGCCGCACAGCTCAGTGCGGCGCTCGGCGGGCGTCATCTGGTCGGGCGGGAGCGGATTGGGGCGTTTCATGCGGGCCTCGGAGCAGTCGTCTCCTCTGGCCTCTACTCGTCGATGTCGGAAAGCGTCCCAACCGATCCCGCACAGGTTGAAGAATCGATCAAAAGAACGTAACAGGAACACTTGTCTTGCAGGAAAGGGGATTCGTCGTGGCCGGCAATTTGAAGAAGTTCGTGAACCCCCGGTTCATCAAGACCATCGATCTCGCCCTGATGAAGCCGCTGCTGGCGCGGCACGAGGGCAAGTACAAGGGCTTCTCCGTCGACCTGCTGGACCAGGAGGAAGATGCCGCCCGCGTGGCGCTGGAGAAACTGCTGACCGGCGCCGAGGACAGCTACCCCGAGGGGCTGCGCGGCGATCTGCACCGCATCGCGGAACTGGGCGATGCCCGCGGCCTCGAGATCATCCAAGCGCAGGCTGCCCGTCAGGGCGTCGATCTGTTCCCCGACATGAAGACCGGCGACGAGGACTCGCCGAACAAGGCGCATGATCCCAAGCATATCGCCGTCCGGGTGTTTCTGGAGCATCCCGATCTGTTTGACGCGGCCGCCGATCACATGGCGATGCTCACCGCCGACCGCCTGCATGAATATGCCGGGCGGGAACGTGGCGTCGCGATCGATCTGACGGCGGAGAAGGTCGAGGCGTTCCGGACGGCCGTTGCCGCGCTCTTCCGTGACGCGTTTCTCGGGGACTACTGCCGGGTGGGCGACTACGACGACGATGACGAGATCAACCTCGTGGTCAGCCACGGCTCCATGGTTTCGACCATGCCGGTCGTCGAGGGCCAGGTCGAACGGGTCATCAGCGTGCGCCAGATTTCCCACGCCGTGCTGCGATACTCCGAGAACACCGGGATGTTGCGGCTAGCCCGCATCAGGAAGGCGCATCAGCCCGAGATCGCGGAACTCTTCGCCTCGATCATCCTCGACAGGCCCGGCTTCTTCGACGGCGACGATGCGCAGGACCTCTATACCCTGCGCCCGGTCGAACTGGCCGGACCGGGCTTCGCCTTCGACGCCGCCTACGATCCGCTGATCGACAAGGTGCTGATCATCGAGGCGGCGGCCGACCTGATGGCGCCCGGCAAGAAGGGGTATCCCCGCGTGGTGCGCACGCTTCGGTCGCGGGATCTCGGCGGTGACGCGCTCCAGCATTTCGGCAGCACTCCGGTCTCGTTCGGCGGCGCCTGGCGGCTGGGCGAGCTTGTGTTCCGGGTTCTGTTCAAGGGCGACGGCAAGCGCCAGCCACAGGTCACGGTCAAGCTGCGGCCCCCGGGCGTCGTGCAGTTCCGCCGCACCCAGCATGAGGCGCGGGTGATGAAGCTGATCGAACGGAACGGGCTGATGAATGACCGAGACGATTTTGAGGTTGTTGACGCGGCTGAGTGAGGCTGGCGACGACGCGATCCTGCCCGGCGAGCTTGCCGCGCCGTTCTTCGGTCCGGTCTTCGACCGGCTGCTGGCGAAACGTGTCCTCATCGAACAGGCGCCGCTCGCCGATTGGGAGGTCTGCGATGCCTGCGAATGCGGGCTCCCCTGTCGGCCGATCCGGAAAGCGGGCGATGGATATCGTGCTGAATGTCTGCTCGACCGCCGACACGACGTCGATCTCACCGAGGACGATCTGCGCGTGTTCCGCATTGGTGGTGAGGCGCTGGCATCAGTGATCGGAACCGCGGCGGGATTCCGGGCGGCCCCGAAGCTCGCCGCAGAAAAGGTCTGGCGGCTGGGCGACACGCCATCGGGTCGGGCGGTGTTTCTTGCGCTGGAGCCCGCAGCCCTGACCGGCGACGGCATCATCGTATCGTTGCGCCAGGCGGCGCAGGGCTCGGACATCACGATCCTCGCACCGGAATTGCCAACGGAGGCTGCGCGGCGACACTACGATGCGGGCTTTTATTT
>JBKBVT010000266.1:0-3026 GCA_046289305.1 Hyphomonas sp.
CTGATCGCGGCTGATATAGGCGAAGTCGTCGAGCACCAGCAGATGGTATTTGTCGAGCTTTGCCAGCGCGGATTCCAGTGCCAGTTCGCGTCGCGCAACCTGGAGCCGCTGCACAAGGTCGGAGGTTCGCGCGAACAGGACACGCCAACCATTCTCGACCAGCGCAAGGCCAATGGCGGCTGCCAGATGGGTCTTGCCGCCGCCGGGGGGACCGAACAGGATCAGGTTGGCGCCCTGTTCAAGCCATCCGTCCCCTGCGCACATCGCCATGACCTGCGCCTTGGATACCATCGGCACGGCATCGAACGCGAAGGTATCGAGGGTCTTTCCGACAGGGAGTTTGGCTTCGGCCAGATGCCGCTCGATCCGTCGCCGATCACGTTCGGCGATCTCATGCTCGGCGAGCGCGGCCAGGAGGCGGGCGGCAGGCCAGCCTTCCTTATCAGCCCGCGCGGCAAAGTCGCCCCAGATGTGCTTGATTGCCGGCAAGCGCAGCTCGTTCAGCATCAGACTGAGCCGCTGGGCATCGATCATCGGGGATGTGCTCATGCCGCCTCTCCCCATCCGATCAGGCTGTCGTAGGAGGCAAGACGCCCGAGCTTGACCGTGACCGCGGGCAGATCTCCGGGATCGGGCGAGAACCGGGTGCGCAGGGCGGCGATGTCAGGGCATCGCTTTGCGGCAAGATCCGCTTCCAGCAGTCCGGCAAGCTCGGCCTCGCAAGCCCGCTCGTGCGCCATGGCTAGCAGATCAACGGTAATCCTGCAGGCGGAGCGCTCGCCTTCATGCTCCAGCAGATGCTCGAACATTCGTCGGTAAGCTTCGCGTGGGAACAGGCTGTCGCGGTAGACCAGCCCCATGAGCGCCATCGGCTTGCGCCGCAGCGAGTGGATCACATGACGGTAATCAACGATATGACCATGCTTGCCATTGTCGCCAGCGCGGCCGCGCACCAGCGTCATCAGCTGGGTGCCGCCCAGGAACAGATCGATCCGGTCATCGTAAAGCCGCGCGCGCAAGCGGTGTCCGATCAGCCTAGAGGGCACGGTGTAGAACACTTTGCGCAAGGTGAAGCCGCCCGATGAGGTCACCCTGACCAGCACTTCCTCGTAATCGGTTGTGCGCGTGTCGGGCAGCGGCTGCAAGGTCCGGCGCTCGACATCGATCGAAGGGTAATGGCGCCGATTGCGCGCGGTCACGACCTGATCGATAAAGCCGCGATACGCCGCCAGATCAGCAAAGTCGCTGCTCCCCCTCAGCAGCAAGGCATCCTTTACCGCAGCCTTGATGTGGCCGTGAGAGCTCTCGATCGAACCGTTCTCATGGGCAACCCCTGTGTTGTTGCGGGTCGGCTCCATCCCGTAATGCTGACACAGCGCATCATACCGCGTGGTCAGATCAGCGCGGGTGTCAGCGGCAAGGTTACGGAACGCCGCCGACAGGCTATCGGTGCGGTGAAGCTGCGGCGCTCCGCCCGCTGACCACAGGGCGTTCTGCAACCCCTCGGCCAGCGCCACAAAGCTCTCGCCGCCCAGGATCACATGGCAGTGCTCGAACCCGCCATAGGTCAGCCGGAAGTGATAGAGCATGTGCTCCAAAGGCACACCTGCGACCGTGACATTGAGATCGCCCATATCGGTAAAGTCCGACAGGCCAAGCCTGCCCGGCTCATGCAACTGCCGGAAGATGACCTCGCGCTCAGGACCATGCAGCGCACGCCACCCCCTGATCCGCCGTTCCAGCGTTCGGCGCGCAAACGGCAGATCACCATGCCGACGGCGCAGTTCCTCAAAGATCGCAATTGGACGGAGCCCGGGCGCTGCTTCCAGCAGCGGCACCACCTCCTCGTCGAAGAACCCGGCGAGCGGATCGGGACGCCGCCGCCCGCGCGGCACTTTCGTTTGCGATGGCAACCGCTGGTCTTGCAACCGGCGATAGCCTGCAGCCGGGCTCATCCCCGCCTTCGCCGCAGCGACGGCAACCGGGTGGTCTTTCCTCAATGTCATAAACAGCCTCATCTGATGATCGGTTATGTGACGGCCAGGCACACACAGGGTCCTCCTCCAAAGGAAAAACCCCACCATACCTGACACCGTGATCATCTCCGGCAGCCCAAAAGGGCGCTCCGGTGTGGGGGAACCGGCTACGGGCTACGCCCTGCGCCAATCCCCCCACACCAGATTCTCATCTTGATTGTCGCGCTTTCTCACCCTGATTGTCGCGCGACAGAGCACGCCTGGGTGATGTGGATCCGGTTCGCGAACTCCCATACGGGCCAGCGGCATTACGCCCGCGCAAACAGGCCGGACAGATGGCAGCATCCGACTACCGCCAATACCCGATTTTACTCTTGCATCTTCTGGGGCGTCCACAGATGGGAAGCTGCCTGACCGCTTTCGAGTGACAGAACGCGTTAGCTACCGTTGATCGCAGCCGATTAATGCGTCTCCTGTCGACCGAGGCTGTGTAAAAACGCCCGGTTGGATTGAGTCAGCCGATTCTCCATGGTGAGGGAAGAGCTGGCAATATTGTTATTTTCAGGTCCGGATCGCCTCGAGCTGTAGCGCGACGATCAAGGTGAGAGATGCGCGACGATCAGGATGAGAAGTTGATTGTCGCGGCGCGACAGTTTTTGCGCATTTTGATTGTCTCTGGCAAGGTCTATTTGCCGTCCTGATTGTCGCGGACGGCTTCAAGGACCTTGGGTGTGGTGAAGGCTGCTGGCCTGCCCGGGCCTGACCGGCGCGCTTCGGCGGTTCGCCGCCGGTAGCTTTCAACGTTCATCTCGAAGATCGTTGCGTGGTGGACCAGGCGATCCACCGCAGCGAGCGTCATCGCCGGGTCTGGGAAGACACTGTTCCACTCGCCGAAGGGCTGGTTGGCGGTGATCAGCAGCGAGCGGCGTTCGTAGCGGGCACTGATGAGCTCGAACAGGACCGATGTCTCGGCCTGATCGCGGCTGATATAGGCGAAGTCGTCGAGCACCAGCAGATGGTATTTGTCGAGCTTTGCCAGCGCGGATTCCA
>JBKBVT010000267.1:0-3022 GCA_046289305.1 Hyphomonas sp.
GTCTCGAGGATGGTGCCCGCAGGGATCTCTGCGCGCAGCATCGGCTCGAACCGCACCGACCCGGTCGCCACATCGCGATCCACGACATGGTAGCAAAATCCGTTCACGCTGAAGTAATCGCCGATCCGCAGATGTGGCCGGACCGGATCGGTCAGGCTCACGGTCAGGGAAGTGCTGCCCGCCGCGGCGGGTGTGGCGACCACAAGCGGCTGGACGCCCAGGCCTGGGTCCGCAAAGCCCCGACCATCCGAGAACCATGTCCCGTCGGAAAAGCTGCTCTGCCGGGGCGCCACGGTCTCGTCATAGCCATAGGCATCAAAGAGGCACAGCGCCGCGATATTGGCCCGGCCCCGCATCTGGCTGACCTTGGCCTCGAACGCCTTGATCAGGGGCGCCTCATGAGAGGGCGTCAGCGACAGCTGAACCTCCCACCACTGCGCGCCGGTATCGATGATCTGGTCCTGCCCCAGCATCGAGACGCCTGCGCTGCGCGAGATATTGCGGATGAACAGGCGCTGATAGGTCACCCGCAGCAGGCTGCAGGGCCAGTCGATGATCTCGGCCATCAGGTGTTTCCGTATCGCTGGTTGTTGTCGGCGCTGACCCGCAGCACGCTGTCGGGCAGCACGTCGCGGTCATAGCGCTGCAGCCCCTGACGGACGCCCGAGGCGACCATCTCCTGAACCTCGGCATTGCCGCGCGCGCCGCTGACAGTGACGTTGATGCTGGCCGCCGCAGCGCTGCCCGCTGCGGCGCTGTCGGCCATGCGCCGCGAGATGTCGTGCGGAAAGACGGTCGAGCCGTCGGGCAGCGCGACCAGCTCGCCTTTGGCGTATTCGTTGATCCGCGCCAGCCCGCCGCTGAAATCGCTCACCCCATTGGCAAAGCTCGGAACCGCGGGCAGGCCCGCGCCGCGTAGCGCGCCCGCTAAGGGGTCGAAGGCGCCCAGAAGGCCGCCGAAGAGGCCGGACAGCCCGCTTTGCAGCAGCCGCGACGACATGTCTGACAGCATATTGGCGAAGCCGGATCTGAGAGTGTCAAAGACATCGCTCAGGCGGCGCGCCTCGGTGAAGACGCCGGTAAAATAGGGCTGCATGCCGTCGAACATCGACTGGCCCACGCGCGCGGTCGCCGCCTCGACATGGGTCTGGCCACTGGCAATGCCGAGGCCGAGGCCTTGCGACATGAACGCGCCGTAAGCGATCATGCGCTTTGAGGGTGAGCGGATCCCCATGGCGTCCTCAAAGCCCGTCCCATAGGCATCGGCGTCGCTCGCGCCCTGCACCCGGATCCCCGCCGTGCCGCCCGCCAGTCCGCGCTGCATGTCGCCGGTGGGCGCAGCGGGTGCGACCGGCGGCGCGATCACGTCGGCCCAGTCCGGCGCCGTTGTCCCTGTGCTGCCGCCACCCAATCCGCTGATCCGGCTGCCCAGCTCGGCGGCATGATCCCAGACCCAGTTCAGCGCGTCATAGATCGGCTCGATCACGCGCCACGCGGTGCTGAAGGCGGTGCTGATGGCCGACAGGACCGTGTCAAAGACGGTCTGCAGGCGCTGCCAGCCGGTCTCGATGCCCTCGGTCATGCCCAACGCATCGGTGACCGGCTTGATGCCGTTCTCCCAGGCATAGGTGAAGATGCCGGTGATGCCGTCCCAGAGGGTTTGGTAATAAGCCTTCAGCCCCTCCCACGCGGCCTTCAGCCCATCGAGCGCGCCGCCCAGATCTCCCGTGAATATCCCGCCGACAAAGTCCGCGAAGCCTCCAAAGATCTGTTTGACGTTGGCCCACATGTCCGAGAACCACGGCCCGACCGTGTCCCATTCCTGCGTGATCAGATAGGCCGCACCGGCGATGGCCGCGACCGCGAGGCCGATGGGGTTGGCCAGCAGCGCCATCGAGACGCCCCTGATCGCCAGCGCCACCTTGGCCATGGCGCCGACGAAGGGGGCAGCCCCCATGATCATCAGCCCGAGACCCGACAGCACCGGACCCAGAACAACCACCGCGCCCGCCAGCCCGGAAATGACCGCCTGCAGGGCAGGCGACATATTGCGGAACCGCGCCGCCACCGAGACCAGAACATCGGAGATCCGCACCAGCGCCGGGGCGAGATTGGCCGCGATCATGGTCCAAAGACCGCTGAACTGCTTTGTCAGGCGGCTGATATTGTCGTTGAAGAGCTCGGCATTCTTCGCCATCTCGGGCGAGATGACGATGCCCAGATCGTCGGCCTCGTCGAACATGCCCTTGAGCGCATCGCGCCCGCCATTCATCATCGGGATCAGATCGGCGCCGCTCCGGCCCAGATACTCCATCGCCAGCGCGGTCTTCTCGGCCCCGTCCGGCATCCCGGACAGCACCTGCGCCACATCGGCCATCACCTCCGAGGTGGGCCGCATCGCGCCATTCACGTCGCGGACCGAAACGCCGATCTTGTTGAACTTGTCCGGCGTCGCGGCCATGGCCCGCGACAGGCGCATCACCGCGGTTTGCACCGATCCCATCGACACGCCCGACATGTCGGCGGCGTGCTTGAGGCGCGACAGCTCATCGACCGGGATGCCGATCTTCTGCGCCAGCTTGCCCATGTCATCGGCGGCGTTCATCTGCCCGCGCATCGCCAGCGCGATGCCCGCACCCGCCGCCGAGATCCCGGCGCCGACCACGGCCATGCGCTTGCCGCACTTTTGCAGCGCGGATTGCGACTGCTTCAGCCCCTTGCTGAACTGGGCGCTGTCCAGCCCCAGATTGACGCGCAGCGCGCCGATGACGGCATTTGCCATTTTATGCTCGCACCTTTGACATGAACCACGCCCGCACGATGTCGTTCTGAACCGCCTGCGGCAGGCTTGCTGCGGGCTTCGAGCGCTTCGCGGGGGTGTATTTGGGCATCTTCTTCGGATTGCAGACCGCGAAATGGATCAGGCTGGCGGTCTCATAGGCGATCATCCGGCGCGCCTCATGCTCGGTCCGGAACCGCTCGTCATGACCTTCGACGATCAGCACGATCTCTTTCGGGGTCA
>JBKBVT010000268.1:0-2982 GCA_046289305.1 Hyphomonas sp.
ATACTGTTAGGGTGCGCGCCTAGCATGCGGCCCGGCGCCGCGCAACGCATGGGGTGGTAAGCCCGGCCAAGGGGCACTATTTCAGCCCCATAGACTTAGTTTGACGAAGGATCGCCCCGGAACCATGTCCAACCCCGTGATAGAAGTCCTGATCCTGGCGGCCGTTGCCCTGTTCGTGCTGTGGCGCCTTTACATGGCGCTGGGCCGCGGCGGCAATGATGGCCCGATGCACCGGCCTGCGCCTAACCCCGAGCAGCGCACCGCGAATCCCGAGCCGGCGACGCCTGCGCCGCGGCGTGTCGACAATGACCGGCCCTTGTTCACCGGCCCGGCCGCTGGCGGACTGGAAGAAATCTACAATGCGGACAGCACTTTCAGCTCGGAAGAGTTCATGAAGGGCGCCAAGGCGGCCTATCAGATGATCGTCGGCGCCTATGCCCGCGGCGACCGGGACGGGCTGCGTCCGCTGCTGGATGATGATGTGTATGAGGCCTGGGACGCGTCGATCACGGCGCGCGAAGCGGACGGTACGCAGGCGTTCGAGCTTCTGCGTATCAAGAAGACTGAAATCGACCGGGCGGAACTCGACGGCGCGATCGCGCGCGTGTCGGTGCGCTATGAGGCCGAACTCGGCGACGGCGAGACGACGCGTCTTGCCCGGGAGATCTGGACCTTCAAGCGGGATGTAACCTCCGGCGATCCGAACTGGCTGCTGGATGATGTTGATGTCGCGTCGTGACACGGGTCACTGACAAAGGCTTCACATGACATTTTAACCGCTCGGGCGGCATAAGGGGCAGACCATGATCCGTACCTGCCTGATTGCCCTGACCGCTCTGTGCCTGGTGGCTGCCTGTCAGAGCACGCCCCATCAGCCTGCGCCGGGCGCGCCGCCGCCTTCGGTCACGCAACCGCCGCCCGCCACAGCGCCGGGGCTGATCCATCCGCCGCCGGCAACAACCCCCGCGACCTATAACGACCTGCCGGGCTGGCGGACCGCGCCGCTCACGCCCTCACTCGAGGCTTTCCGGCGCACCTGCGACCGCCTTGCCCGCCGCGCCTGGGATGCGCCGCTGTCGCAAAGCGCCGCCTGGGCCGGAACGGCGGAAGACTGGGCGCCGGTCTGCGCCTCGCTGTCCGGCCCGCTGGATGATGCGTCGGCGCGGCGGGTGTTTGAATCACTGTTTGTGCCCATCGAGATCATCGATACCGAAGGGCGTCCGCGCTTCACCGGCTATTTCGAGCCGACCTATGCCGCGCGGCGTGCGCCCGAACCGGGGTTTACCGAGCCGGTCATGGCGCTGCCGGCGGATTTCGTCGCCAATGGCGCCTCGCCGCTGCAGCGCCTGCCGAACGGGACAACGCGGCCCTATCCGCCGCGGGCCGAGATCACCGCGAATGCCGGGTCGGCCATCGCCTGGGCGCATCCGGCGGATGTGTTCTTTCTGCAGATCCAGGGCTCGGGCCGGCTGACCTTTCCGGATGGGACGACCATGCGGGCCGGTTATGCCGCACATAACGGCCAGCCTTTCCGCTCGGTCGCCAACTGGCTGATCGAGACCGGCCGGATCACGCGGGGCGAAGGCTCGATGCAGGGGATCCGCGCCTGGATGGACCGGTCATCGCCCGCCGAAGTGCGCCAGGCCATGAACACCAATCCGCGCTTCGTATTCTTCCAGGCGCTTCCGGAGGGCGATGCTTCGCTCGGACCGGTCGGCGCGCATAATGTGCCGCTGACGGCGCTCGGCTCGATGGCGGTTGACCCGGCCTTTCATGCGCTCGGCGTGCCGATGTTTGTCGAGACGACCGCGCCGGGCCTTGGCGGACAATGGTCGGGGCTGCTGATCGCGCAGGATACCGGCGGCGCCATCAAGGGGCCGGTGCGCGGCGACATCTATTTCGGCACGGGGACGGATGCCGGCAACCGCGCAGGCACCATGAATGCGCCGGGGCGCCTCTGGGTGCTGCTGCCCCGGACGGTGGCGGCCCGGATGCACAGATCGCGCCCAGTCGCGGCGCTGGACATGCCAGACCGGAAAGGCTGAGGACCGCCATGGCGGGCCGCAAGCTCAGCGAGGACGAGGCTCGCGCCTGGGCAAAGGTCGCGGCGACCGTGAAGCCCATCGGCCCGAAGGAAGCCTCGCTGCCGGATTTCCAGGCCGCGCTGGAAGAGGGCATCGCCGAGCGCCCCGCGCCGCAGCCTGAAAAGAAGGCCGCTGCGCCTCCGGCCCCAAAGCCAGCTGCGCCTGCCATGCCGGCGCCGCTGGCGGATCGGGGGCGGGAGAAGAAGGTCCGGCGCGGCAAGCTCGACATCGCGGCGCATTTCGACCTGCACGGCCACACCCAGATCAGCGCGGCGCGCGCCCTTCCTGCCTTCCTCTCCGCCCAGCAGGCCGACGGCGCCCGTTGCGTGATGGTGATAACCGGCAAGGGAAAGGCCGGGCAGGGGGTGCTGCGGCGCAATTTTCTCTTATGGCTGGAGACAGCTGAGGCCCGCCGCCTCGTGTCAGGCTACGCCGAAGCGCACCCGAAGCATGGCGGCTCGGGTGCGTTTTATGTCTTCGTGCGGCGGGGCGCGGAGGCCTGAGCTCAGTCGAAGTCGCGGAAAACGTCGGCGGCCGAGATGTCTTTCCGGCGGGCTTCTTCCGGTTCGGGGGCTTCTGCCACAGGCTCGTCGCTGGCGGGCGTCAGGCCGGGGCCTTCCGAGCGCGCAGCTTTGTCCGCGTCCATCTTGCGGCGGCGGTCCGACGCCTTGGTGATCACTTCGTCGAGCTCGATCTGGGTGCAGAGGCCGAGCGTCACAGGGTCAACCGGGCGGATGTTCTGCGCATTCCAGTGGGACTTGTCGCGGACATTGTTGATCGTCGCCTTGGTGGTGCCGATCAGCTTGATGATCTGCGCGTCGGTGACTTCCGGGTGGTTGCGGATGAACCAGGCGACGGCGTCCGGCTTGTCGGCGCGGCGGATGACCGGGGTGTAGCG
>JBKBVT010000269.1:0-2977 GCA_046289305.1 Hyphomonas sp.
CGGCAGACCGGATCGCATGAAGGTCGATCAGGCTGGTGCGCCGCCGGGTCAGCAGTGCGGCGAGCAGGATACGCAGGAACCGGAAGAACAGATTCATGCGGTCAACCGTAAGGCGCCAGCGTTCACAAGCTCCTAATTCCGGCAGGTCCGGAACAGCGCATTCCTGGTGTCAGGACTACAGAGCCGGTTATTCCGCCGGCTGCGCCACGGGGCGGGTGTCCCCGGCCTCATCCTCCAGCCGGCGGGCGACGTCGCCGGGCGATCCGGTGCGCCGCGCGAGCAGGGCATAGGCGGTCGGCACCACGAGGAGCGCAACCATCACCGCCGCCACCGAGCCGAACAGGATCACGATGCCGATGGCAAAGCGCGTCTCCGCGCCCGCGCCGCTGGAGACGATAAGGGGCAGGGCGCCGGCCGCAGTCGTCAGGCCGGTCATCAGGATCGGGCGCAGGCGGGCGAGGGAGGCTTCCTTCAGCGCAATGTCGAAATCCTTGCCCTGGTCGCGCAGCTGGTTTGCGAATTCGACAATCAGGATGCCGTTCTTGGCTGCGAGCCCAACCAGCATGATCAGGCCGATCTGGGTGTAGATGTTCAGCGTCTGGCCGGTCAGCCACAGGCCGAGCAGGCCGCCGGCAAGGGTCGCCGGCACCGACAGCATGATCACCATCGGATGGGTCCAGCTCTCGAACTGGGCGGCGAGGACGAGGAACACGATCAACAGGCCGATCACGAAGACGAAGATGATCGAGGAGCCGGCTGTGCGGAATTCCAGCGACTGGCCGCGGAAGTCGATCGATGCCTCGGAGGGCAGCACGTCGCGGGCGATCCGCTCCATGCCGTTCAGCGCATCTCCCAGATTGACGCCGGGCTCGAGGCTGGCGCTGATCGTGATCGCGCGCACCCGGTTGTAGCGGCTGAGCGTCGGGCTGTCGGCAAAGGGCTGCAGGGTGATGACGCTGGCGAGCGGGATCAGCTCCCCGCTGCGGGTGGAGCGGACATAGATGTTCTGCACATCGGTCGGTGAGTTCTGTTCCGAGCGCAGGCCCTCGACGATGACGTCATATTCCTCGCCGTCTTCGATATAGGTCGTCACCCGGCGGGAGCCGAGCATGGTTTCGAGCGTCGCGCCGATCTCGGTGACGGTCACGCCAAGGTCGGCGGCGCGCTGGTAATCGATCTGGATCCGGTATTGCGGCTGGGTTTCCTTATAGTCCCAGTCGATATCGGTGATGCCCGGATTGTCCGCCTCGAGCGCCGCGACGAAGGTGTCGCGCCATTCGACGAGGTGGTCATAGGACGGCCCGCCGATGACGAACTGGACGGGATTGCCGCCCCCGCCGCCGCCGGAAAGTCCCTGACGCATGCGGGCGAAGGCCTGAATGCCCGGCAGGTCGGACAGCTTGCCATTGATCTCGGCGATGACGTCATCGGCGGGGCGGCGGTCGCCCCAGTCGGCCAGTACGGCGACGACGTTGCCCTGGTTGTAGGCGTTGGCCGCGCCGAAGCCGGGCGCGCGGATCAGGAGGCGGGTGACTTCGCCGCTCTCTGTATAGGGCAGGAGGCGGCGTTCGATCTCGTCAAGATAGCGCTCCATATATTCGAAGGATGCGCCTTCCGGTCCGCGGACGACGACAAAGAAGCTGCCGCGGTCTTCGGGCGGGGCATATTCCTGGCCGAGCTGCTGGAACACGAACACGCTGCCCGCCATGACGGCAATGATAGCCCCGGCGATCACGATCGGCCGGCGCACGAGGAAGTCGAAAATTTTGCCGTAGCCTTTGCGGGCGCTGCCGAACACATCATCCACCCGGTCCGTGAGCTTCTTCTTGTCGCTCTCGGCGCGGTGCACATGCGGCTTTAGCAGTTTGGAGGCGAGCATCGGCGATAGCGTCAGCGCAATGAGACTCGAGAAGCCGACCGCCGCCGCGATGGTGATGGCAAATTCGGAGAACAGTCGCCCGGTATCGCCTTGCATGAAGGTGATCGGAATAAAGACGGCAATCAGCACCAGCGTTGTAGCGATGACCGCAAAGCCGACCTGACGCGCACCATTGAAGGCCGCGACGAGCGGGGTTTCACCTTCTTCCTCCATCCGCCGGTGGATGTTCTCGAGCACGACGATGGCGTCATCGACCAGCAGGCCGATGGCCAGCACTAGCGCCAACAGGGTGAGAAGGTTGAGCGTCAGGCCGAGGGAATAGAGGACGATGAAGGTCGCGATGATCGAGACCGGCACGGTGATCGCCGGGATCAGCGTGGTTCGCCAGCTGCCGAGGAAGAGGAAGATCACCAGCGTCACCAGCACGACGGCGATTCCGAGCGTGGTCCAGACTTCCTTGATCGAGGCTTCGATGAAGACGGAGCTGTCGAAGGCCTGATAGATCTGCATGCCGTCGGGCAGGGTCTGATTGAGTTCAGCTGCCAATGCCTTGGCGGCGCTGGCAACATCGACGGTGTTGGCAGTCGATTGCTTGACGATGCCGAGGCCGACCATCGGTTCGCCATTGCCGCGGAACATGGTCCGGTCATCGACGGTGCCGCGTTCCACGCGGGCTACATCTCCGAGGCGGACGAGATAGCCATCGCCCTGCGCGATGACGAGGCCGGCAAAGTCATCGGCTGAGCGGAATGGCCGGTCGATGCGCAGCGTATAGTTGATCGCGCCGGATTCGAGCGTTCCGGCAGGGGCTTCGATGTTCTCGGATCGGAGCGCGCGTTCAATGTCGCTGACGGCGAGGTTGCGGGCCGCAAGGGCGCGCCGGTCGACCCAGACGCGCATCGCATAATCGCGCGAGCCGCCGACCTGAATCCGCGCCACACCGTCGAGCGCCGAGAAGCGGTCGACGAGGTTCCTGTTGGCAAAGTCTGTGAGGTCTGCTGTTCGCAAATTCTCGCTGGCGAGGTTCAGCCACATGATGACGTCGTCATCGGCGTCGGCCTTCTCGACGCGCGGGGCGTTCGCTTCCTGCGGCAGCTG
>JBKBVT010000270.1:0-2975 GCA_046289305.1 Hyphomonas sp.
TATTTTCGCCGCAGAATGTTGGATAGGCGGTGTGGCGCGCTTTTGTAGAGCCGCTCAAGATCAGCATCCGCCGCGCGGGTTAAGCGATAGCGGCGCTCAGGCATCGAGCGCCTTTCACTTCTTTACGGCCGCGCGAATGTCTTCGGGGCTGCGCTGGCTTATGCCGCTTCTTTCACCTTCGACGAGGGCTGCGCGAATGGCTTTGATGTCAGCATCTTCCTGCTGGGCCTTGCGGATCAGGTCGCGCAGAACCTCGCTGTCATTGGTGTAAGACCCGCTATCAATCTGGGCTTTGATCCAGTCGTTCTGGGCATCGGTGAGGGTGATTGTCTTGCGGATGGTTGTCATGTTGGCCTCCAGATCGCGCGCATAATCATACTATTGGTGTAGTATAGCATATTTGGGCGCTTCGTTCCAAGGATTCAAGGAAGAGGTGACGCGCAGAGAAGCGCATCCAGCCAGATGAGGCGGAGCGTTGTTATAGCCTGAGGCTGACTGCCATACGGCCGCTGGTGACCCCGGCAGGACTCGAACCTGCGACCATTCGCTTAGAAGGCGAGCGCTCTATCCAGCTGAGCTACGGGGCCATGGACCCGGCAAGTAGCGCGGGCCGGGTCAGTGTGTCCATGTCAGTGTGTCCATGGCTGTTTGCGGTCGGCGGAGAAGTTCTCGGCATAGGATTTGACCAGGCGCGTGCGGTCGCGGGCCTCTTCCACCGTGAAATTCAGGCCTTCGCGCTCGGCATAGGCGATGGCCTGCTCGCGCGTGTCGAAATGCAGGCGGACCTGGCCGGATGTGTCGTCGATGCTGGTCCAGCCCATCAGGGGATCGGGGCGGCGTTTGGCGTCGGGATTGACCAGTTCGAGCACCCAGCCGCGCGTTCCGCCGCGCCCGGATTGCATCGCGCTCTTGGACGGCCTGAAGATCCGCGCTTCCATGTCTGAGCCTCTCGGCAAATCAGTGGGGTTGATGGTCGGAGCGATAGGATTCGAACCTACGACCCTCTGGTCCCAAACCAGATGCGCTACCAGACTGCGCCACGCTCCGGAGTCCCGATGTAAAGAGATGCGGGCCGGGCGCAAGGCTTTTTCGCCGCGAAACTGCGCGTATCTGTCAGACTTTCGGCTTGTAGCGGGCGTTGCGGCGCATCAGGCCCTCCTGGGCGACCGAGGCGACGAGGCGGCCGGAGGCATCATAGATGGAGCCGCGGTTGAAGCTGCGCCCGCCGCCGGCATAGGGGCTGTCCATTGTGTAGAGGTGCCATTCATCGAAGCGAATCGGGGCGTGGAACCACATCGCATGGTCGAGGCTGGCGGACATCAGCTCGCCGGTCATCCAGGAGACGCCGTGGGGGCGGTTGCCTGTGCCGAGGAGGGCCATGTCGGAGGCATAGGCCATCAGGCAGTGATGCAGCCAGGGCGCCTCGTCGATCTGGCGGGCGACGCGGAACCAGAGATGCTGCACATCGCTGACCTTTTCCGGCTTCAGGGGATCGAGGGGGTCGACCTCGCGCATTTCGACCGGCCGCTCGCGCAGGAAATGGCCGCGATGGCGTTCCGGCACCTGCTGGGCGAATTTGCGGCGCCATTCGATCCGGTCGCCGAGGGAGTCTGCATCCGGCACATCCGGCATCTCGTGCTGGTGGTGCCAGCCCTCTTCCTGGACATGGAAGCTCGCCGCGAAATTGAAGATTTGCTTGCCATGCTGGATGGCGACGACGCGGCGGGTGGTGAAGCTGCCACCATCGCGGGAATGATCGACCTGGTAGATGATCGGCACGGTGGGATCGCCGGGGCGGATGAAATAGGCGTGCAGGGAATGGCAGGCGCGGTCTTCCGGCACGGTGCGATAGGCTGCGACGAGCGCCTGGGCGATGACCTGGCCGCCGAAGACGCGCTGGCTTTCCTCTTCATCCGGGCTCTGGCCGCGGAAGAGATCAAGCTCGAGGCGCTCGAGATCGAGCAGGGTGAGGAGGTCGCCCACGGGATCAATGCTCATGGCGGGGTCCTTTCTTCTTGTGCGGCGCAGCAATTAGCAGACCGGGCCAGGAACGCAATGGAGGGCGAAAAACGGGAACAGACTTAGTGAAATCTTTGACAATCCATGAGAACTTCCCGACTGTAGACATTCACGAAGATTGATCAATTAAAGACCCAATCGCGTTGGGAGGCATTGTTTATGAGCTTTTTTTCCGTACTCGCCCGGGAGTTCCGGTTTTTCCAGGATGTGCAACTCGTCAAGAAATGGACGGGCGACATCACGCCGGAGTCCGATCATCTGGTGGCGGATGATATGGAGCAGGCGGCGGACAAGTTTCGCGCCAATCTGGCGTTCCGGTTTGAAGGCCAGAGCTTGACGTATGGGGAGTTTGACGCCGCGGCAAGCCGGTTTGCCAACTGGGCGCTGGCGCGGGGGCTGAAGGCCGGCGACTGCGTGGCGCTGTTCATGGAGAACCGGCCGGACTATGTCGCGGCCTGGACCGGCTTTGCCAAGATCGGGGTCGTCACGGCGCTGATCAATCACAATCTCGAAGGCGACGCGCTGGCGCATTGCGTCAACATTTCGGGCGCGAAGATTGTCGTGACCGGGGCGGAGCAGGACGAGGCGATCCGCGGCGCGGCGGAGCTGTTTTCGGCGGCGCCGAAAGTCTGGTCGCTGGGCGGAACCATGGGCGAGGATTTGGGCGCGGCGCTGGCGGCGGCGTCCGATGCGCGGCCGGACCGGTCGCACCGGGCGGGTCTTCTGGGTAAGGATCTTTGCCTTTATGTTTATACCTCCGGTACGACCGGCATGCCCAAGGCCGCGCGGCTGACCCAGGCGCGCACGCAGGGCATGATGCGCAGCTTCATTGCGCCCTGCCGGATTGTGCCGCAGGACCGGGTCTATATCACGCTGCCGCTGTATCATGGTACGGGCGGGCTCTGCGGCGTGGGCCAGGCGCTGAACACCGGCGCGGCAATCATCCTCAGGCGGAA
>JBKBVT010000271.1:0-2940 GCA_046289305.1 Hyphomonas sp.
CCGCGAGCCGTTAAACACGAGGCGAACCCGGCGGGGAGCCCAGCCATGCCCGACACTCAGTCCAGGCCCTCCGCGGCCGCCGAAGCGCTGCTGCAACTGGTCGATATCATGGCCCGGCTACGCACGCCGGTAACCGGATGCCCCTGGGATCTCGAACAGACTTACGCGACCATTGCGCCCTACACGATTGAGGAAGCCTATGAGGTGGCCGACGCCATCGCGCGCGGCGACCGGGCCGATCTGCGCGACGAGCTTGGCGATCTGCTCTTCCAGGTGATCTTCCATAGCCGCATGGCCGAAGAGGAAGGCGCCTTCGCCCTGGCCGACGTCATTGCCGCGATCAATGCGAAGATGATTCGCCGCCATCCGCATGTGTTCGAAGCGTCAGATCGCCGGGACGCCGATGGCCAGATCGCCGCCTGGGAAGAGATGAAAGCCGCCGAGCGGGCCGCGAAGGGTGAGGTGGCTGGTTCGGCCAGCGCGCTCGACGGCGTGGCCCTTGCCCTGCCCGCGCTTCTCCGGGCCGAGAAGATCCAGAAACGCGCCGCCCGCACCGGCTTCGACTGGACCGAGACGCCGCCGATCTTCGACAAGCTCACCGAAGAGGTCGAGGAAGTGAAGGACGCGATGGCGAGCGGCGACACTGATGCCATCGAGGACGAGATTGGCGATCTTTTGTTTGTTGCCGCGAACCTTGCCCGGCGGCTGTCGGTGGATCCGGAACAGGCCCTGCGCCGCGCCAATGCGAAGTTCGAACGCCGGTTCCGGGCGATGGAGATTGCGGCGGCGGCGGAGGGCGTGGACTTTGCGTCGCTGACGCTGGATGAGCAGGAGACGTATTGGCAGAGGGTGAAGGCTGGAGAGCGGGGGTAAAAACCTTGGAGCCCGCTCATCCCCGCGCAGGCGGGGATCTGGATAGGCAGCGCACTTCCTCACGAGGCGCCCGCCTTCGCGGGGGTGAGCGGATTAAAAGGAAAGCGCGGGAGTGAGCGGACTTCAGGCGGAGTTCAGATCACCAGCTCAGCATCCAACCCCGGAAACTCCGTCCGGAACTGGCCGAGGCGTTCCAGAGACAGCCGCACCGTCAGATCAGCCGAGCCGTCGTCCTGCTGGGTTTCGGTGGTAACGTCGCCGTGCTGGTGGAGCCAGGCGCGGGCCTTGCCGTCTTCGGGCGGCATGTGGAAGGCGTATTCCGCCCGCCCGCGCAGCAGCGCCGTCTCGATCAGCGCAAGCAGTTCCGGCAGGCCCTGCCCGGTCACCGCCGAGACGGGCACCGCCGGTGGGTCGGCCATCGTCGACGCCTGCACCTCGAGAGAGGCCGCCCGCTCCGGCGGCAGCGCGTCCATCTTGTTCCAGGCCTCGATGATCGGCGGCAGCGGATGGCCGGATTCCTTTTCCAGCCGCTCCAGCACGCGCATCACATCATCGACCTGGTCGAAATCCGACGCGCTCGCCCGGTCGCGCACATGCACCAGCAGGTCCGCCTGCAGCGACTCTTCAAGCGTCGCCTGGAAGCTGTCGATCAAGTGGGTCGGCAGGTCCGTGATGAACCCGACCGTGTCGATCAGCGCCGCCTCGCCCAGCGTCGGCAGGTCCATCCGGCGGATCGTCGGATCGAGCGTCGCGAACGGCATGTCCTTGGCCAGCACATCCGAACCGGTCAGCTGGTTGAACAGGCTCGACTTGCCGGCATTGGTGTAGCCGACGAGCGCGATCACCGGCTTGCCGGAGCGCCGCCGCCCGGCCCGCTGGACCGCGCGCGTGCGGCGCACATCATCGAGATCACCCCGCAGGCGGATGATCCGATCGTCCAGCATCCGGCGGTCGGCCTCGAGCTGGCTCTCGCCAGGGCCGGACAGGAAGCCCGAACCGCCGCGCTGGCGTTCAAGGTGGGTCCAGGTCCGCACGAGACGCGAGCGTTCATAGAGGATACGCGCCAGCTCGACCTGCAGCCGGCCTTCCTTGGTGCGGGCCCGGAGGCCGAAGATTTCGAGGATCAGCCCCGTCCGGTCGATGACCTTGACGCCGAGACGCTTCTCCAGATTGCGCTGCTGGACCGGTGTCAGCGCGCCGTCGATGACGGCAACCGTGCAGCCCTTCGCCTCGATGTCCTCCGCCATGCGGTCGAGCAGACCGCCGGAGAGCAGATAGGAGGCGTTGACGTTGCGCACCTGTTCGGGGCGGATGAAGCCGAGCTCGCAGCCGAGCGCCTCAACGAGGCCCGCCGTTTCCGGCAACCGGTCTGGACCCGGACGATCCGCCGGGGTGAACCAGGGAATCACGACCCCTGCGATTTCCGGGGCCGGCAGGCGATCAATCATGCCTGGTTTCAATGGGGACTAGTCTCCCTCCATTTCCTCGTCAAACAGCTGGACCGGCGCGCTCGGCGCGATGGTCGAGATGGCATGCTTGTAGACCAGCTGGGGCGGGCGGCCATCGCCGCGCAGGAGTACGCAGAAATTGTCAAACCAGGTGACCACTCCCTGCAGTTTCACACCGTTGACGAGGAAGACGGTGAGGGGTGTGCGCGATTTTCGGACGGCGTTTAGGAAGGTGTCCTGGAGGTTCTGCTTCTTATCGGCGGACATTGTCTGGCTCTCTTGTTCTCGTTATCATTATTCCGGCAGCTAATGTTATTGCCACACCTTCGCAAGTGCACTCCCGCTTTACCCTCTCCAGAAACTCGGGGAAAGTGCTGGCAGCACGGTGAGAATCTCCACCCTGCCCAAAAGCATGGCAAAAATGAGTAAAATCTGGGCTCTGGTGTCGAGGCCCTCAATCTCCGCGGTTGCGACCAGCCCGCCTGAACTCGTCAGTCCGCCAATCGAAAGGCGAATCGATTCCTCGATCGGCTGCCCGAGGAAGGCGAAACCGGCCATCAGGATGAACACCGCGACGACATAGCCGATGAAATAGACCCAGACGCCGATGACGCTGCGC
>JBKBVT010000272.1:0-2908 GCA_046289305.1 Hyphomonas sp.
CATTGCGGCTTCGGCCATGGCGAGGCCTTCGCAGGCGGGTACGCGCAGCATGGCCGGGCCGCTGAGCGCGCGGGCAGCGGTGGCGGTGAAACGGAGTTCTGCGTCCATCGGGATCGCCAGCGGCAGGCCGGCGGCGGCGAGGCCGGCGATGACGAAGACGAGCGCCAGCACGCCGATGATAACGCGCTCGCTGCGGCCTTTGCGCTTTTCAGCTTGTGCCGCGCGGAGGGCGGCGAGGCGCTGCTCGCGCTCGGCGGCGATTTCTTCAGGGGTGGGGAGTTGCTGTTCGGGGCGGAGCTGGAGGACTTGAGGTTCTGTCTTCCGCACGGGGTTGGCGGCGCGGACAGTCATAGAAAAAGTCGTCGGTGGAGAGGGCGGGTTCTCGCTCGGCTCCGTTATAGCTGGCAGTAGCTCTCCCTGCAGGACTTGCTGCGCTGCTCGGTTTTTCGATTCAAGTAGATTTATCAAATCAACAAAGGAGCCTGAGCCTCCTTCACATTTGAAGGTGGCTTCTTGCCAATTCAGCGTAATGGAGTCGCCTGCCTCAATACACGTCTCATGTAACCGGCAGAGCGCGCGCGCCTCGGTTTCGTCCTGGCTTGCGTCCCCGTCCAGCTCGAGAAGTTCGTGGACGCGCCTTATTACTTTAAGACGATTGTCGTCGCTCATTGCGGCCCCATTTGCCCTTACGCGCGTTTGTCATAGCGGAAACCGGGCGGGCGCGTCACCTGCGGCGCAACATTCCCGCCATACAAGCGTTGAGAGTGCAGCTGCCACTCATTTACACCTTTAATCCGGCCCAGTGAGACCTTAATCTGAGAGTAACGGAGCCGATGCGATATTCGGATTTCCATGGGTGCAGTCATTCCGGACGGCAGCCCGGCTGACAAGGACTGAGACTGCAATGACACCGCGTTCCGTCGCGATTCCCAAAACCTGGAAGAATTTCGACATCCCAAGCTTCTTTTCCGCGTTCGGCTATCCCGTGATCGGGGTGGCCCTGTTTGTGACGATGATCCTGCTCGGCGTGTTCGTCAGCGATCTGACCTTCCACTGGTGGTATCCGCTGCTCGCCTTCGGTGTGATCGCCTTCTCGGTTTTCTGGTGCAATATGGGCATCGGCCCCTTGCACCGGATCCTGCAGCACCGCGCTGGGGAACTGGCGCCGCCCGCGCAGGTGCTGGCGATGCTGAACCTGATGATTGCCATGCAGGGCCGGGTGCAGGACTGGGTGAACTATCACTCGCAGCATCACCGCTTTGCCGACCAGCCGGGTGATCCGCACAACCCTTTCGAGTCCAAGCGCTGGGCCTGGGTCGGCTGGATCCTGTTCCGCGACCGGAAGGATACTGACCGCCCGATGCCGCTCTGGCTGAAGAAGCATCCGATCGTCGTCTGGATGGACCGTTTCTATAATGAGATCAGCATCGTCATCCATTTCGTCATTCCGGCCGTGATCTATCTGATCGTCTGGGCGGCGGGCGGATCGCTGGTGCTGACGGCGCTGCTGCATGCCAGCGTTATCATCGGCCGGGCCATCCAGTTCCATGCGACGGTGTATGGCATCAATGTGCTCGGCCACCTCAAGACGCCGGCCTGGGCGGACCATGTGATGGCCCTGCTGACCGGCGGCGAGGCTTTTCACGACCATCACCATGACGAACCGCAGAGCGCGCTTCACCGCCCGCGCAAGGGCGTCTGGAACCGGATTGTCGACTATAACGGCACGGTGCTGCTGTTCCTGGAAAAAATCGGCTGGGTGAAGAACCTGAAGATCGCGCCACAGTTCGCCTGACGGCGCTCGCACCTGCAGCACAGAAAAATAATCAGCGCCCCCTTTAACCGAGGGGGCGCTTTCCCATTTGGGTTGTCCGGCGTGGGGGCGCACCGACGGAGGACTGCTCATGACACAAGCTGATAAACCCGCCGCCAATCCGGCGTCCATCCATGCCTATATCCTCCTTGACCGGACGGGTTCGATGTCCGGCATCTGGACCGAAGCGCTGTCCTCGGTGAACGCCTATGCCGAGGCGCTGGCAACGCCGGAGGCAGGCGCCCCGCCACCGGTGCCAACCGATGTGACGCTGGCTCTGTTCGACCATCATGACGGGCTGAAGTTCGACCTGATCCGCCGCAGCGTGGCCGCCGCGACCTGGACCAGGGTCGGCGAGGACGAGGCGAGCCCGCGCGGGATGACGCCTCTCTATGACGCGCTGGCGCGGATCGTGGCGCTGGCGGAAGGCGACAAGCCGGACAAGGCGATCATCGTGGTGATGACCGACGGGCAGGAGAATGCTTCGGCCGAGGTGACCAAGGAGGGCGCCAAGGCGGCGCTCGACCGGGTGCGGGCGAAGGGCTGGGAAGTCGTGTTCCTCGGCGCCGAGTTTGCGAAGTTCGACGATGCCGATGCGGTCGGTGTCATCCGCGGAAAATCGATGGCGATGAGCTCCGGGACATTTGACACGTCGATGCGCAAGCTGGCGGCCAAGAGCCGGAACTTCTTCGCGGACGAGGCGCAGGCAGTGAACTTCGATGACGAGGACCGCCGCGAGGCCGGGGAGGAAGATGTGAAGCGCCGCAAGGGGAGCTGATCCGTCTGCGGAATATACGTAAACAAGGCTTAGTCTGAATGACTGTTCAGATTGGAGGGGCCGTTTCTCAGGAAATGGCCCTTTTTCCTTCCTGGCGGCATGTTCCCGACATGAACGTGCCGCAATCCCGGCGCAGCTTTCAGGGCTTGGGGACCTCGGGAAACAGCCTGAGCCAACAGGAAGGGACGCACCATGAAAATCGCACGCACACTGAGCGCCATAGCCGCTGGACTTATTCTCGCCGCCACCGCGCAGGCCAAGACAATGCCCGCGCCGTCTGAGCCGTCAGCGGTCAAATCCTATATCCTCCTCGACCG
>JBKBVT010000273.1:0-2873 GCA_046289305.1 Hyphomonas sp.
ACATCGCCGACGCTTTCCCGGACACACCGGCGAGCCTCGCCAACTCCGCTGGATGCTATCTTGGTAAAGGCTATGCCTATGACCTGACCCGTCCGGGCATTGCGCTGTATGGCGGCTCTGCGCCGCCGGACAAGGTGCGCCTGAGGCCGGCCGTGATCCTGGAAGCGGCGATCCTCAGCCTGTTCACCGGGCGCAAGGGCACCAGCGTCGGCTATGGCGCGACCCACAGGCTGGCGGAAGACCGCCTTCTCGCCACCTGCGCCATCGGCTATGCGGACGGGCTCCCGCGCGCGGGCGCAAACCGGCTGACCGGCTGGCTGGAGGGGCAGGCCTGCCCGGTTCTCGGGCGGGTCTCGATGGATCTGATCACGCTGGACGTGACCGGCTGCGCCCGCGCCGCAAAGCCGGGCGCGCGGGTTGAATTCCTTGGGGAGAATGCCAAGCTAGAAGCGCAGGCGGCTGCGTGCGGTACGCTCGGCTATGAACTGCTGACAGGACTTGGCCCCCGTGTGCAACGTGTCTACCGCTGAAGCCTGATCATGCAGAACCCCATACAGCTCATCGGCCGGGCAACGCTCGGATTGTTCGCCGAGATCGGGCAGCTGAGCATCTTTTCAGGCCGGGTCATCGCGGCGGCGTTCACACCCCGCTGGTATGGCGCGGAAATCCTGCGCCAGATGGTCAAGATTGGCTATTACTCGCTGCCCGTGGTCGGCCTCGCTGCCGTGTTCATTGGCGCAGCGCTGGCGCTCAACATCTATGAAGGCGGCAGCCGCTACGGCGCAGAGCAGTTCGTGCCCAGCATCGTCGTGCTCGGCATTTCGCGCGAGCTTGGCGCGGTCATCACCGGCCTGATGCTGGCGGGCCGCGTCTCGGCCGGCATTGCAGCCGAGATCGGCGCAATGCGCGTGACCGAACAGATCGACGCGCTGGAAACCCTCTCCGCCCCGCGCGAACGCTATCTCTATGCCCCGCGCTTCCTGGCCGCGCTTGTCACCCTGCCAATCCTCGTGGCGCTGGCGAACATCATCGGCGTCATGGGCGGCTGGCTGGTCAGCGTGTTCGGCCTGGGCTTCGACTCAACGGTTTACCTGCGCAACACGCTCGACTTCGTGACCTTCAATGATATGGCCGTAGGCCTGATCAAGGCGACCTTCTTTGGCGCCATCATCGCCATCATGGGCTGCTATCAGGGCGACCGCAGCCAGGCGGGCGCGACCGGTGTGGGCCGCGCGGCCACTCTCTCGATGGTCGGTGCGGCGGTGCTGATCCTCGCCTTCAACTATGTGCTGTCCTCGATCTTCGTGGGGATCGGCCTGTGATGGAGACCGCTGTGCAGCCCCTCCTGAAACTCGAAAATGTCGAGAAATCCTTCGGCAAGAACCATGTCCTGCGCGGGGTGGATATCGATGTCGCGCGCGGGCAGAGCCTGGTCATCATCGGCGGTTCGGGTTCGGGCAAATCCGTGATGCTGAAAAACGCCCTCGGCCTGATGACGCCGGACACCGGCCGTATCCTGTTCGACGGCGAGGACGTGACCAACGCCAAAGGCAAGGCACGTGAGGCCATGCGGGCCCGCATCGGCATGCTGTTCCAGGCCGGAGCGTTGTTTGACTCGCTGACCGTCTGGGAGAATGTCGCCTTTCGCCTGATCCATTCCGAACGCATGCGCCGGAGCGACGCGAAAGAGCGCGCGATGGAAACGCTGAAGAAAGTCCGTCTCGGGACGGAAGTTTCGGGGCTGTACCCGGCGGAGATTTCAGGCGGGATGCAGAAACGCGTCTCGCTCGCCCGCTCGATTATCTCCGAGCCCGAACTGATCTTCTTTGACGAGCCGACCACGGGACTTGATCCGATCACGGCCGATGCGATCAATGATCTGATCCGCGAAATGGTCCTCGGCCTCGGCGCCGCCGCCGTGACGATCACGCATGACATGGCCTCGGCCAGGAAGATCGCCGACGAAATCGCCATGCTGTTCGAAGGCCGCATCATCTGGCGCGGCCCGGCAGCCGATGTCTATGCCAGCGACAACGAGTATGTCGACCAGTTCGTGAACGGACGAGCAGACGGGCCGATTCAGCCGGCGATTTAGAGGCCGCGTCTAAATCGCGCCCTCCACATCCGTCATCGCAAAATCATTGCCCACATATAGAAGCTTCGCGTTCTCGGTCCTGGCCAGTGCATAAGCGAAGCAATCGCCGAAGTTCAGCCCCGCCGGTGCGCCAAATCCTCTGCCATATTTGATCCGGGCACGCAGAGCAAAGCGCGCGTGATCTTCCGTCACCGGAGCGATGGCAATATCGTAAAGGCTTAGAAACCCATCGAGATCGTGGACCGATTGCTGGCGGTAAGAAGGCGACGCGCGCCCGGCTAGAACCGTTCCCGTTTCAACGTAATTCACTGCGCTTATGAGCGCCCGCGTCGTTTTTGTCAGGGCAGAAAGACACCGCTCCGCCTCCGGTTCGCCGCGCAGAATGGCCACGATAGCCGAGGAATCGACGACAAGCTTCAACCGGCTTCCTGGTCGAATGCATCGCCGCCAGCCTCGTCCCACTCTTTCTGGCTAATGGGGTTTTTCCAGTCATACCGGTGACGAATGGACTCCGCATATGCCACCCCTTGCGCGATCCGTTCGTGCGCCGCCTGCCCCCCCCGCAGCCGCTCCACTCGCTCCCGCAACGCCTTGGTGACGGCCTCCGTCATCGTCTCGCCGGTCAATTCGGCAAGCAGGCGCGCGAGCCGGTCGGCTTCTTCGGTCTTGATGCTGAGGGCCATGATGAAGCTTTCTAGAAACCGATTCTAGATAGTGCTAAATGCGTGGGTTTGCAAGAACCCCAGCGTTGGAAGCGTTGTTTCGATCTTGCGCTTGT
>JBKBVT010000025.1:0-20195 GCA_046289305.1 Hyphomonas sp.
CCGCGCGACGGATAATATCCGCCGACGCGCACGCCGTGACAAGACGCCCGGTATAACAATGAGATGAAAATGGTAGCGGAGGAGGCTCAAGAACGGAACGTGCACAAGGGTGCAGGAGGGTGTAAAAGGCACTGACAGAGAACGATAATTACGATAGGCCGATCACCATGAGACAGCATGAGACAACCTGCAAATGGTGGGTCACGCTGTCGCGATGGTGGGTCTAGTGGTGGGTCTGGCAGGATGAAGGTTCGGGATAAACTGACCGCGCGGGCCGTCCAAGCCGCCAAGGGCCCGGCCCTTCTGGCAGATGGAGCCGGTCTCTATTTGCAGGTCAAGGCGACGGGCGCGAAAAGCTGGATCTACCGCGCCAGCCTCTTTGGAAAGAGGACCGAGTTCGGCCTTGGCGGACTGGCGCTTCTGTCGCTCGCACAGGCCCGCGCCAAGCGAAATGACTTCGCCCGCATCATTGCTGACGGAAAAGACCCGCGCGAGGTCTGGGGGCGGACAAGCCCGAGCTTCCGGGAGATTGCACTTGAGACGTTCCAAGCCCGGCGCGGCAAATGGTCGAGTGAGGGCCATGCGGAACGTTGGTGGTCCTCGCTCGAACTGGACGTGATGCCGCGCCTTGGCCGCCGAGAGGTTGCCGACCTCGCGCATGGCGATGTGTTGGCCGTGCTGAACCCGATTTGGTCAAAAAAGCCCGACACTGCCCGGCGGATTGCCCAGCGCATCCGCGCCGTGTTCGACTGGGCGAAAGCCAAGGGGCACTATGTTGGCGAAAATCCCGTTGCGTCCGCGCTGGTGGCGCTGGGCACTCAAAAGCACGAGGTTCAGCACCGCGCCGCCCTACCTTGGCAGGACGCGCCCGCGTTCTTCGCCCGGCTCGAGCGACAGGAGGGTATTGCCGCCGCCGCGCACCTGTTCCTGATCCTGACTGCCTCGCGAACGGGCGAGGTGCTGGGCGCGCGCTGGGATGAGATTGAAGGGGATGTGTGGACCATACCGCCCGAGCGCATGAAGATGGGCCGTGCACACCGTGTGCCGTTGTCTGCGGCGGCGCTGGAGGCGATCGAGCCGGTGCGCGGACTTGGCGGCGACCTGATCTTTGCCACGCCGGCCAAAACCAGAGGACCGGCCCGGCCAATGACGAGCAACGCATTCTCGGCGCTGCGCGGCCGTATGGGGGTGACCGGCATCACGACCCATGGTTTCCGCACAACTTTCCGCACCTGGGCGGCAGACAGCGCCCGCGCACCGCGCGAGGTGGCTGAGCTGAGCCTTGCTCACGTCACAGGATCCAAGGTCGAGCGGGCCTATCAGCGTTCCGATCTGCTGGAACAGCGCCGCGAGCTGCTGGACGCGTGGGCGGGTTATCTGCGGCAGGCAGGCGGGAAGGTGGTCAGGCTGCACCGATAGCGCCCAGCGCCGCCCTGCTGGCCGTTGGCGGGCGCTGGGCCGGTCCAGCAGCTTAGAGGGTATGCCGCGAACGACCCGCCCTAGCGACGGCTGTTCTTGAGCGCCTGTATCGCGATATCTGCATCAAGATCAGAAACCCGCGCCGCCAGATCCTGCGTCTCGCGCTTCACGACGCCGACGACGAATCGCTCGAGCGATTCGAGCGTAAAGTCGAGCCCCCCGTCATCCGAGATCGAGATGGACGCCTCAAGGCGGGTGATGATCTCTGACGTCAAGCTGCGCCCGCTGCGTGCCGCCGCTTCGGACAGCCGGTCCTTAAGAGCCATCGGGATGTTGAGCTTGAACTGAACAGACGCTGATTCTTCCATGGTTCACGATTGAACCAGAAAAGTTCTTGACGCAACGGACCATGATAGTTCACTAATGGACTATCGAAAGGAGGCCGCATGAAACCCAACACCAAACACTTCAAGCTGAACGTCCCTGCCGATCTGCTGGACACGCTGAAACAGATCGCGATGCGCGAGAGCCGGTCAGTAACCGCCCAGATCAATCTGATGTTGATGAAGCAGGCTCAGGCGGAAGGCGCCGCGCAAGAGTAAGGCCGCGCGGGCTGGAACCCCGGCGCGGCCTTTTTGAACCCACCATAGGAATTCACCATGAATATGACCATGAATCGCAGTGCATGCAAGCCTGCGGACATCGACGCACTGCAAAAGACCTGCGCACGCTTCACGAAAGGGGGTGCATGATGTCCCTGCCAGAGCGCCAATATATCCGCCCGAAAGAGGCCCCCGAGGCGTTCGGTATCAGCAGATTCACGCTGTACCGCTGGGCTGAACTGGGCCACATCCAAATCTACAAACGCGGCGGGGTCAGCCTCGCCTCAATCCGCGAGGTTTCCGACTATATCGACGGCACGGCGAGTGCACAGACTGGCGGGATCACGAAAGGCGGTGCGGCATGAATCGGCGTGAAGTTCTAACCGCCGCACCGGTCAGCTTGGTGGCATCCGGCCTGCCCCTCGGCGCCCTGTTCGCGCCCGGCAACGAGGGGCTCTCACAAACCCCCATCATGGCTCTGTTCCGGCGCTGGCGGGCTGCGGAGGCTGCGGAACAGGAAGCATACGCCGAAGGCGCCCCCGACTCGCGCTGCAAACCCCTGTCAGATACCCGAAAGGAGTTGGAGGATTTGATCGTGGCAGAGCCATGCCAACTGGCCAGGGACTGGATCGCCAAGGCTGCCGCGCTGAGCGCTTTCGGAACATTTGACACAGATCTCGCGAGCCATCGAAGGCTATGGGCAGAGGCTCGCGAAATAATGGAAGTCAACCCTGCCCATTGCGCGCGCGATTGGCCCAACCTGCCTGCTAAGGGCGCCTTGGCGACCGTCGGTGCAGCATGAGGCGGCGCGGCATCTCAACGTCGATCCCAGTCCTGAGCCTCGATGACTTGGCTGCCGTGCGCTTCTGGTCGCAGCTTGATGCAGCCGCAAAGCGTGAGGTGATTGAGCACCTTCGGAAGGGACTTGCTTCAGTTGGGAATGGACCGAGGCACGCGCCATGGTTGCGACGTAGGCCAGAAACTACCGGCATTGGGGCGGAAATTCCGCCAGAGGAATCATAGAGGCGCAGGCGGGATAACGGGCGAGCAAGCCGTAAACAAGGAATCCCGCCCGATGACATCCACGACCATGGAAATGCTCACCAGCCACGACGTTGCAGCCCTCCTTAAGGTCTCGAAGGCGACGGTCTACCGGATGACCCGGCAGGGGCTGCTGCCTCGGCCGCAGAAGTTCGGTCGCTCGTCGCGCTGGAAGCGCCAAGAGATTGAGCAGGCCTTGGACAGCGCCCCCCGCGCCGCATGATCAGGCTGGAACTATCCGCAAAAAAGATATCCCCCGCCGGGGCTAAGCGGCGAGGGGCATAGGCAGAAAGCGGGACATGAATGGTAGATTACGAGCTTTGTGATCACAAACCAAGCGGAAACGTGATCACAACCGGCCCCGGCGCCGTAAATTTTCGCCTGATGGCAGATGTGCAGGATGCAGCTGTCTGCCAAGGCAGCGAGTTGGCGATCATGCTGGCGCTTGCACGGCACGTCCGCGACGGTGGGAACACATGCTTCCCGTCCATCGAAACTTTGGGTCATCTGGCTGGCGGCATGGGCCGTCGCGGCGTCCAGAAGGTGCTGGAGCGGCTTGAAGGACAAGGCCTGATTGTCAGGAGGGAAACCGACCGGGGACGGGCGCAGTCGAGCGTCTATGTCCTCAACGTGAAGCTGATCGAGGCGAGGGCAGAGGATGGCCGGGTTGCCCGGGCAGCGCGGAAATCACGAACGGCAGGCCACCTTTCAGACGCAGAAAGGGCGAACGCTGATTCACCCTTTGATAAAGAAAGAGCGAACACCAGTTCACCCATATGTGACGAAGGCGCGAACGCTGGTTCGCCCATTGAAAGAGGAAAGGGCGAACGCGCGTTCCATAAAGGGCGAACGCTGGTTCCAGAAAGGGCGAACCAGCGTTCGCCCGAACATAGTAATGAACATAGAACTGAACATTTAGAGAGTCCTCTCTCTGAAATGTGCGGGCCGGGACGGGACGGAGATTGCCCGCAGGAATTTCAGCTCGCTTCCCCAGACACTGAACCCGATCCTGTCGTGAGGGCAGTGGAGCTTTGGAACGATCTGGCGACCCGGCAGCACGTCAGCCGGGTCCAAAAAATCACTCAAAAGCGCCGGAAGGCCATCGCGGCCCGACTGGGCGATCTGGCCGGTATCGACGGCTGGAAGATCTATCTGGGAAAGATCGAGGCTGACGATTGGCTTTGCGGGCGAAAGCCCGGGAAAGACTGGCCGACCGATTTGGATTTTATTCTTCGCGAGGACCAGATGGTCCGCATCATGGAACGGGACACGAGAAATGGCAAACACCAACATCAGGCTGGCGTCGTGCCGTCCAGCTGGGGTCAATCGCTCACTGGATTCGCTGGCGCGGCAATGCGGCGTCGAATTGCGCGTGAACAAGGACATGAAGGCGAAGTATGACGGCGGCGCTTTCGTCGGATATGAGCCGACCGGGCGGTCTGTGGCCACTGTCGCAGGCGGTCTGGATGGCATCACAGCAATGCGTGATCGGATGCAGGGCGCGTTCGCCCCGCCGACCGACGATGAGATGGTCATGTGGCTGGCTGAGCTCGATCTGATAGTCGCGCCTCGGCGTTCGTCGAGTGACACTGATGACCTGAAGCTTAAAGCTTACCTGTCGCGGCTGCGCGCATATCCCTCTGACGTTGTCCATGAGGCGCTGCTGGTCCGCACTTGGCGCTTTTTTCCGACCTGGCACGATCTAAAAGAGGTATGCGAAGAGATGGTCGCCCATCGTCGCGCCGTGGTCGAGGAACTGGATCGCGCAGCGCAGCGAATCCGTGACCATCAGCGCCGCTCACAGGCATTACCCGAACCGCAGAGAAGCCCCGATCAGGATGCGCATGATAGGAAGCGTCGAGCGGCACAACTTGGTGCGATCATCGAGCAGATGACAGCCAGAGTCGCAGCAGAGCAGGCGGCGGATGCTGAGCTGGCTGCCCATCACAGGTACCGCCAGTAGCAGGTTAAGACGGGCGAGGTCGCAGGGCGGTCGCCCTCTGTATGAGGTCATGGGTCCTTTCCGGGGGGGGATGACATGCGGGTGGCATAGGCTCGCAAAAAACTACTTGTGCGAGGGCCTAGGGCGAGGGGCGCGCTACTATGTCGACCCTCGCGCTAGGACAGCGCTGCGCGTTTGAAGCGGGCCGGAAGCCGGACAAATACCGGGACGCATGGAAAAACCGCCAGAGGTTGGTCATCCGGGACAGTGGCAGTTTTCCGCCAGATAAACCCACCTTGGAAGGATGCCGCCATGCGCCCCCAACCTGCCCCCTCGCTGACGGCCGACCCTGTGCCGCTGCCCCGCACGCTTGCCGACATCCTGCACCTCGAGGTCAAGGCGCTCGAGGCAATCGGCTGCGATCCGAACGACCTGATGCCGGGCGCCTTGGCCTGCGCGGTTTCCTACATCGCCGCGCGACGGGGGCCGAAGTTCGCCGCCGAGATGTGCGATCGCGCAGCGGCAGAACTGCGGGGTGCGCTTCATGCCTGAAAATTATTCGTTCGCCCGCGCGCTGGCCTTTCTGGCTGACCCGACCGACGCGGCCGCCCGCCGGGCCGCCGAGCATGAGCGCAGCGCCTCGCACGCCGTGGCGCACCGTCCGGTTCGCGGACTGGCCGTGCCCGGAGACCAGCTGGCGCGCGCGATGAACGCCAGCACCCCCGGTCAGGGCGCCGAGCTGGTCGCTACGAACCAGAACGCCTTCGCTGGCGCCCTGCGGGCGGCGGCTGTCGTTGGCCGGGCCGGGGCCACGATGCTCACGGGCTTGCGCGGCGACGCGGCGATCCCGACCATCGTCGATGGCGCGACTGCGTACTGGCTGCCCGAAGCCGGGAACGTGACCGCCAGCACACCGGTGGTTTCTCAAGGCGTGATCAGGCCCAAGACGGTGGCCGCCGCTGTCGCTGTGTCGCGGCGCCTGTTGATTCAGGGCAATCCGGACGTGGCCGCCGTGGTCGCTGCCGACCTGATGGCCGCGCTGGCCCATGAAATCGACGCCGCCGCGCTGGGCGCATCGTCGGACGCGGCCGCCCCGACCGGACTGCGGCAGGCCCTCGCCGCTTTGCGGGTTGGTTTCGCCGGGGCCGGGCCGACGTGGGCCGAGGTGTCGGCGTTGCTGCGCGCCGCGCAGGACGGCCACGCAGCAACTCCTGTATTCATCCTCTCGCCCGACATGGGTGACCTCTTGCGCGGCACATATGAGGGCGACGGCCAGCGCGTGCTGAAAGGCGGCGAAATTGCCGACCAACCGGCGCTGGTCACGCCTGCGATGCCAGCCGACGAACTGATCTGCGGCGGGTTCGGAGATCTCATTGTGGCCCAGTGGGGCGGCATTGATCTGCGCCTTGATCCCGCCCCCGGCGCGGCGAACGATAGCCGCATCCTGCGTGCATTCGCCGATGTCGGCTTCCTTGTCCGGCGCCTGACGAGCTTCGCCTTTGGGGGTGCAGTATGACCGTCACAGCGGAAGAAATCCGGCGCCGGGCCGGTGATGGCCTGAACCGAGCCGCGCGTGTCGGCGCCGTCGACGTCGTGGCGCGCACGGTGCAGGTTGCATTCGCCAGTGAGGCGCCTGTGGCGCGCTGGTTTGGCGACGAGGTGCTTGTGATCAGCACCGAGGCCATGCGCACGGATCGGCTGGATGGCGGTGCTGCGGTGCTGCTGAACCACGACTGGGACGCTCAGATCGGCGTCGTCGAATCCGTGTCGATCGACGCGGGCCGGGCGCGGGCAGTGCTTCGCTTTGGCAACGGCGCGGCTGCGCGCGAGGTGTTCGATGACATTGCAGACGGCATCAGGCGCCATGTTTCGGTCGGATATGAGGTGCATCAGATCGAGGTCGAAAAGCGGCACGGCCAGCCTGACCTCGTGCGGCTGATCGATTGGGCACCGTTCGAAATTTCAATCGTAGCCGTCCCGGCTGACCCATCGGTGGGCGTCGGGCGGGCTGCAGCAATGAAAGGCAAGAATATGGCAGAACGCACGCAGCCTCGCGAGGCCCAAGGCAATTCCGACGACGGCTCGAACGGTGGCGAGGCGCGCGAGCGCAGCCGCGTGCAGAGCCTGCTGGACATGGGCGAGCAATACCGCGTCCAGGATCTGGCCTCCGAAGCGATCCGCAACGGCGCCACGGTGGAACAGCTGCAATCCCGCATTTTCGCGCGCATGAACGAGAACGGCACGCGGCCCTTGGGTGATCTGCATATGATCGGCCTGACCGAGCGTGAGGCGGACAATTTTTCGATCATGAATCTCGTCCGCCACCTCGTGGCGCCGACCGAGGAAAGCGCCCGCGCTGCCGGATTCGAGCTCGAGGCCTCGCGCGCGTTCGCGCAGCGCACCGGGCGCGAGCCTCAAGGCGCGTTCGTGCCGCCCGACGTTCTGCTTCACCGCAATTTCAACCGGGCGATGAACACGGGTACCGCGGGTCAGGGCGCGGAACTGGTGGCAACGCAGCTGCTTGAAGGCAATTTCATCGACGGGCTGCGCAACCGGCTGTCCATCATGCAGGCCGGGGCGATCATGCTGGGCGGTCTGATCGGCAACGTCGCAATCCCCCGACTGTCCGGCGGTGCGTCGCATGAATGGCTTGCCGAGGGCGGATCTGTGACCGACTCGCGCCCGTCGACCGATGTTGTCACAATGTCGCCCAAGACCGTGGCCACGTCGATTCCGATCACCCGGCGTCTGATGCTTCAATCCACGCCCGCCGTCGAGACCATGGTGCGAAACGACCTGACGGCGCGGATCGCAATCGCGATCGACGGGGCGGCGCTGAATGGCGACCCCAGCCCGAACGCGCCCACCGGCCTGCGCCAGCTCATTGCAGCCAGCGCAATCGACTGGACCACGGATGGCCAGCCGACCTTCCCCGAAATTGTGGCGCTTGAAACCGCAGTCGCCACCGCAAACGCGGATACCGGCTCTTTGGCTTACATCTACGGCGCAGCCATGGCCGGCCACCTGAAGACGACACCCTTGCAGACCGGTGCGCCGATTTTTGTCGAACAGGGAGAAACCGTGAACGGCTATCGGCGCTACAAGTCCAATCAGGCGCAGGCGGGTGATGTCTTCTTCGGCAACTGGTCCGACGTTTTGCTGGGCATGTGGTCGGGTCTGGATATCAGGGCAGATGTGTGGACGCTGGCCGCAAGCGACGGTTTGGTCATTCGCGCCTTTCAGGATGTCGACGTCGCCATCCGCCACCCTGAAAGCTTCGCCCTCGGCCAGACGGCACCGGACTAATGGCGGACGTCCTCGCAACGATGACAGGTCCGGCATTTGCCGGGCCGGGTCCGATGCTCGTGCCGGTCGGCGTCGCCGCGTGCTATTTTGGGATCAGTGCGCGGCGCGTGCGCGAGATGCGCGAGAATGACGAGATTCTGTCCCCGGCAAGGGACCTGATCGACCTGCCGCACGCCTTCAATGCCCGGATCGGCCGCATGTTCCTTTCGGGCGAGAAGCTGGCCGAGGCAGACAAGTTCGTCACGGCCGGGGTCGGTTGGATCATGGTGCGCTGCTGGGCAGGCATCAGCCAAGATGATCTGGACGACTGGAAGGCCATGGCCGGGCAATGGGGGTTGAGCCAGTCTGAGGCTATGACCGCACTCAAGACGGCTGCCCGCCTGATCGGGCCGCTGCCGCCGCGCGGCGAAGTCGCGACGCCACGCCCGCCCCGTCGCCGCTGACGCAGTGTGATCGCGCGCAAGCGCGGTCGCAGTGGTGGGTCCAGTGGTGGGTCTGGCGTTTTCAGAAACGGCGTTTTCGCTACAATTCCAACGCGATAATATAGGATTAATGGTAGCGGAGGAGGGACTCGAACCCCCGACACGCGGATTATGATTCCCCCGCCAGCCATTGAATAACCAACGTTTTTTCGCCAACCATGGAGAAAAGACGAAGTGCAACATCAAAGGGTTACAAACGAATTTCCAACTGCCTTAGCGCAGTTCGCGGATATTCTGGGGGATGATCGAAGGCCGGAAACGACAAGACCCGGCGCGCTGGCGGGCGCAACCGGGTCGAAAGTCAGAGAGGAAGTCACACAACCTCAGGCCGGAATATACCACGATCACGACGGATTGCTAGGGGGCGTGTCACCGCTTGATGCGCCCATTGCAGTCACGCGGTTTTCCAACGTCCATGCCAAGCGCCTAAGCACCGATGCCATGAGCCTTCGGACGCTGGCCGGTGTCATCCGTCGGATGCGGGCTGACAGCAAAGTAGCGTTGCCCCTGCTGAAGCTGGCGACGTTCGGGGACGTGCGGACCGAAAAGGGCTCACTTCGCCATGACGGCAACCTTGGCACAATCCACGGCATCGAAGGCGACTATGACGCCGGGGGTGTGACGGCTTCCGAAGCTGTCCAGATGCTAAAGGCTGCTGACATTGCCGCGCTGGTTTACACCACCCCGTCGCACAAGCCCGACGCGCCCCGCTGGCGGGTGCTGGTCCCGGTCTCTGCACCCGTGACGCCCAAAGAGCGCGATGCCCTATGCGCCCGCGTCAATGGCGCCCTAGGCGGCATCCTTGCAAGCGAGTCGTTCGCCCGCAGCCAATCCTATTACTTCGGGGGCATCGGCTGCGACCCAGAGGTGCATTTGGTCGAAGGACGCCCGATCGACACGGCATCGGACGTGCCCGCCATCGGCAAGCGCGGGGCAGTCGTCGCAGATATGTTCGATGACATCTTAGGTGGCGACATTCCTGATCGCAAAGGACAGGGCAAATGCGGTCAGTCGTGGGATGTCATCGTTTCGGCGCTGAACCATATCCCGAACGATGGCGCGCCGGGCTGGATGGACTTTCGCGACATCGGCATGGCGTTGCATGAGGAGTCGGACGGGTCGCGCAAAGGCTTCGACGCTTTCTGCCAGTGGTCTAAGCAAAACCCGAACTACAGCCGCGTCGAATGCGCGAAGGTTTGGCGTAGCTTGAAAGCCGGACGCGCCGGTAACACGGGCGGCGGAACGATCATGATCCGCGCCAAAGCGTTCGGCTGGCAAGAGCCGGGACAGTATGACGATCTGGACGCTGACTTCGAAGACCAGCCCGACGCGACAGCCGCCAAGGCTAAGAAGCCCCAGCGCCTGACGTTCCTGACGCCTGCCGAATGTGACGCAGCCCCAGCGCGGTCCTATCTGATCAAGGGTTTGATCGCGGCAGGGGATGTCGGATGCATCTTTGGCGCGCCCGGTGCTGGCAAGTCTCTGCTGGCCCCTGCCCTCGCCTATGCGGTGGCCCAAGGGCGGGAAGCGTTCGGGATGCGCTGCAAAGCCGGTGGCGTCTTCTATGTCGCTGCCGAAGATCCGCACGGAATGCGCGGTCGTGTGAAGGCCTTGCGCCTTGCCCATGACGACGCGCCCGAATTCCATCTGGTCGAAGGCGTGTCGAACCTGCTGGCAGCAGAGTCGCCCGATCTGGCGGCGCTGGTCGCGGCAGTGAAGGAACGCCTGCCCAAGCTGATCATCCTCGACACGCTGGCAATGGCTTTCCCCGGCCTTGAGGAGAACAGCGCAGAGGCAATGGGGCGTGTCGTGGCAGTTGCCCGCAAGCTGACGCAGTGGGGCGCGGCTGTCGTACTGATCCACCACGACACGAAAGCAGAGGGCAGCACCCCGCGCGGGCATAGCCTGCTGAACGGTGCCCTTGATGTCGCGTTGCATGTGAAGCGTGACGAGTCTGGCATTATCAGGGGGAAGCTGACCAAGAACCGCAATGGCACCTGCGACCGTGACATTGCATTCCGCATTGCTGTCGAAGACGGCGGCAGGGATGAAGACGGTGACGCAATCACTCTGCCCCGTTGCGAGGAACTGACGGACGATCTGTCAGAGCCCAAGATGAACGCCAGCGAAAGAGCGGTTGTGCGGTCTGTCGAAGACCTGATCCGCGATGCCCAGTTAGAAGCTGAATTTTCAGGTGAAGCCGCGCCCGACTCCATCGCAGAACGCGAACTGCGCGACTTCTGTGCCTCTGATGGGGCGGACAAACCCGGACATTTGGTCGTGTCTGGGGCGCCAAATCGCGACAGTCGGGTGAAGGCGTACCGCCGCGCCCTCGACAGCCTAGTCGGACAAGGCATTTTGTCCGGGTTTGAGCATCCAGACAGCGGCGAAAAGCACATCAGACCCAGCAAAACAAGGCCGTCTGACAGAGTCGACCATCAGCCCGGACATACCCGGACAAGCCCGGACAAAACGGAAATGTCCGACCAGTGCAGCGGAGGGGCCAGCCCGGACAGACACGGACAACCCCCTATAGGGGTGTCCAGATGTCCGGCCCCCTCCAGCACCCGGACAGAAGGGAAGCAAAGATGATTGGTCTCAAGCCTAGAAGGCTGTCGGTTGTGTGGTCGCATCAGCCCTTGCCGGTTGTGTGGTCGCATCAGCCCTTGCCGGTTGTGTGGTCGCATCAGCCCTTGCCGGTTGTGTGGTCCTGTCTTGCTTCCGCAATTGGGTCCTTCCCATGGGGGCACGGCTTGCGGGGGACTCGGAGCCGCAGGGGTTTTCGCTTTTCAGATTTTTGCGAAATGGGGAATCCGACATGAGCGTGCAATCTGGCATGTTTGACGATCTGCTGGGCGGCGAAAACAGCCCCTCAGAGGCCCTTCCTGCCGTTCCGGCCACGCTGCCCTATGAAATGGACGAAAGGGGCATGGCCGCGCTTCTTTCGCTGTCTGTGAGCATGGTCCGAACCAAGGCGAGGGAGGGAATCTTCATCCGGTCCAGCCGGGGCCGATTTGATGTGCAGGAGTCGGTCCGCAATTACGTTGTGAGATTGCGGGAAGTGGCATCGCGCAGTGGAAGCCGCCCGGCTGGCGGGTCCAACGAACTGACCGCTGAAAAGCTACGGCTCATAAAAGCGCAGGCGCAAAAGGCCGAACTGCACAACCGTTTAGCCGCTGGCGAGATGGTAGCGGTTGCGGACGTGCGCGCCGAATGGGTGACGGTCGCGACGGATCTCCGGTCCCAGATCCTTGCAATCCCGCCCCGAGTCGCTGCCCGAGTTGGCCTCGACCGCAATGCCGCTGTCATCCTCGAAGAAGAGGTTCGCGCCGCTTTGGAGGAAATCCACGATGAACGTTGAAACTTTCCGCACCCTGCGCCGTGATCTGTATGCCGCGCTGACGCCACCGCCTCACATCGACTTGGGCGATTGGGTGGAGGCGAACGTGCGCCTGCCTTCGACCGTCGCGGCGCAGTCTGGGCGCATGGTTCTAATGCCGTGGCAGCGTGAGGTTGCCCGGTCGATTGGCGACCCGCGAGTCGAGCGCGTGACCATCCTTAAATCGGCGCGCGTTGGGGCAACCCAGCTAATGGTCGCGGGCATCGGGCACTTTGCCTTGAACGATCCCGCGCCCCAGCTTGTGGTCATGCCAAGCGAGTCCGATTGCAAGATGCTGCTGGCGTCGATCATCGAACCCACATTTTCCGCCAGCCCGATCCTGCGATCTGCCCTGACCGAAAATGTCAGCGGGCGGGACACGATGCTGTCCCGGCACTATCCGGGCGGCAGTCTGGCGCTTGTTTCGGGCGCCAGTCCTAAGAACCTGCGCGCCCGAACAGCCCGCGTGCTGTGGCTTGACGAGGTGGACGGCCTCGACATGTCCGCAGGCGACGAGGGCGATCCGGTGTCGCTCGCAATCCGCCGAACAATGACCTACGGCACCCGCCGCAAGATCGTCATGGCCTCGACTCCCGTCGATGAGGCGACAACCCGGATTGCCCGCGCGTATGAGGAAGGTGACTGTCGTGTCTGGGAACTTCCCTGCCCCCACTGCGGCGACTTCCACGAATTGACGTGGGGCATGATCCAGTGGCCCGAGGGCAAGCCGGAAGACGCATATTATGTGTGCAAGTCCTGTGGGTGCATCACAGAAGAATCCGGCAAGCCCGCCATGATTGAACGCGGACGGTGGCGGGCAACCCGTCCCGAGGTGAAGAACCATCATAGCTACAGGCTTAACACCTTCGGGGCCTCGACCCTTTCAACAGCGGCTTGGGGAGTCCTTGCTTGCGAGTTCCTTGCGGCCAAGCGCGACCCGGCGACCTTGAAGACGTGGATCAACACGGTTGCCGGTCAGGTCTGGCGGGACGACTCGGACGGCATGGACGATTCCGACATCATGAGCCGTCTAGAACCTGTGGGTCTGGATCGCATCCCGCCAGAGGTCATCGCACTGACCGGGGGCGTGGACGTGCAGCATGATCGCCTTGAGGTCACAACCATTGGCTGGACCGCTGAGGACGCGCCTATCGTGCTGGCGCATGAAACGATCTGGGGCGACCCGTTCGGGCCTGATCTGTGGTTGGGGCTGTCGGATATGCTGGCCCGCACCTTCGCGCATCCTACTGGCGGAACGCTGCGCTATGACGCGGCCCTCATCGACTCCGGTGACGGGCAGACATCGGAAGCGGTCTATGAATTTGCGCGAGGCCGCGCATCCCAGCGCGTCTTCCCCCTGAAAGGCATCTCGGGATTCCGTGAGCCGCCCACACGCTTGGGCAACGTGCCGGGCAAGAAATGGCTGCGCCTTCAGCTTGTGGGCGTGGACTCGATCAAGCGTCGAATCATGGGCCTCGTCACCTCGGGCACCATGCGGTTCAGCAATAGCCTGAGCGCAACATGGGCTGAACAGTTTACGGGGGAACGCCTGCGCACCCGATATATCAAAGGTATTCCGATCCTCGAATGGCACCGCCTGAGCGGGCGCAGGGTCGAAGCGTTGGACTGTGCTGTCTATGCCGTCGCAGCCCGGTCTTTGGTAGTGCTGGACAAGGAAAGGCGGCAGGGGGAACTTGCCAGTGCGGCAGCGCCTGTGCGACCGTCGCGTGTGATCAGAAGCAAGTGGTTAGAAAGGTAATCAAAGGCGCGGAACGGTCATCGTCTGAACAGGATTGTCATCATCGTGATCGGGCATCCGCATAAACGCGACCTTGATTGTTTTGCGAGTGCGATCAGTCAGTTCAGCTTCCATTTCGTTCCAGTCGAAAAGGGCGGTTCTATCACCCAGATTCTTAAGGCGATAGAATGTGAGGCCGCCAGCGAAACAAATTTCGGTATCGTCGGGCCAACCGGCCAATTCACGCTTTAGATCACCGATGGTAAATTTATCCATTTTTCGAACCCTCTTGTTCAAGGCGTTTTAGGAATGCCGTGGGACTTCTTTTCGACAATCTTTTCCTCTTCAAAAACGATCTTGTCTTGACGGGGGATTCCGGGGTCGATTTTTTCCGGCGATTCATTCAATTTATTGGCCGATGATTTCCGGGGGCTTTCAGTCATCGTGTTCCTACCAATTAACTTCTATGTCAGCGCCCAGAGCGCACAGTGATGATGCGCAGAACAACCCCGCCACGCAAGGATTCGACGGCCTTGACCGCAGCGTTTGCCGCCACCCCGTCATCGGCGTCCGCAACGTCGCGCGTCGTCGATAGGAACGGGGCCTTCCGGTAAACTTCGCCCTCGCGCCAGACCGCAAGGCAGGGGTGCCAGCCTCGCACCTTCCGGCCGAAAATCTGGCGAACCTCACCGCGTGATGCTGGGCGCAACCAACACTTACGGTCGGGGAAGCGGGCGGCAAAGCGCTCGTCCGCGTCGCAGGTTTTCTGAATATCGCTCTGCATGTTCATTCCTTTGTCTCTCAAAAAGAGAAAGACCTCCGTTTCGACCGCCCCCAAGCAGCAAAACGAAGGCCTTTCACCAACGGGGTCCGGTCAGGAGGAGCCACCCGTTGGTATGGGGTGGACAGGCCGACCGAAGCCGCCCCGCCCGTTCTCTGGAACTTGGAACCGTCATCTACATCGCAGAAAGTTCTGGACTCGTCAACTTACATCTAAGATAAAGAGCCCAAAGGAGCCCTGAACATGACCGATTACACACTTGCCGAGATTGCAGCCCGCTTCGCACGCCAAGACGGTGTGGAAGATGAGCATCATGCGCAGTTCGAGAAAGGTCTGCGCAACCTCGTGCAGCGTCACTTCCTGCCGCCGACCACCCAGCAGGGGCGCATTTTTCTGTATGACCGCGCCGCCGCCGCGACGATCCGGCTTGCGCAAATTGCATCAGAATTCGGCATCCCCCGCGCTACGATTGATACCCTGACGCGCTGGCTTAGCGGGTCGGGAGAGCGCCGTGAGAAGCTGCCGAGCGGCGGACAAATGGGCGTTTCCCATGCCGCCGAGGCGATCCAGCGCCTCGAAGCTGGCGAAGCGTTCGCCCTCCATCTCATCATGACGACAGACCGGACTGTCTTCGTCCGTGCGGATTGGGAACGGGACCGCCCGCGCAGCGAACGTGCCGAGAACGCCCTGCGTCTGATCGGCAAAGGCCCCAAAGCTGAGATCGCACGATTTACGCTGCCCGCGTCTGAACTGATCGCTGAGATCCTTCCGCTGTTTGCGAAGGGCTAAACTCATGGGCATCCTCGATCTGTTCCGCCGCAAAGCTGAACCCCTGCAACTCCGTCGCTTCGACGGCGCCGCGGGCGGGCGTCGGGGATTTGGGATGGGCCAGTTCGGCAGAATCAATCCTGAAATTGCCGCTGCCGGTCAATCGCTGCGCAGTCGTGCCAGTTATCTGGCAATGAACAATCCATGGGTCGCGCAGGGCGTGGCGAACTGGACGGGTGCGCTTGTCGGCCCCGGCCTTCAGCCGACCAGCAAGCACCCCGACCCCGAGATGCGCCGCGCGATCAACGCCTTTTTTGAGACGTGGGCCGAACGCGCAGACGCTGAAGGTCTGACCGACTTCTGGGGCCAGCAAGCCGCAATTGCCCATTCCATGGTTGTCGCTGGCGAAGGCTTGGCGCTGCTGATCGACTCTGATGACGGCCCGCAGATCCGTGTCTTACCGCCCGAACTGCTGGACGAGGCCAAGACGGTCGAACTGTCAGAAGGCCGGACGATCTTTGCGGGCGTCGAACTGGACCAGAACGGGCGGCGCGTGGCCTTTCATATCCTGCCCGAACGCCCGGCCAGCACCTTCGCCAGCTATGCGCCCGCACAGCGCGTCGATGCGGACTCGGTCCTGCATGTCTTCCGCCCGAACGCGCCCGGACAGGTGCGGGGCGTTTCGTGGCTGGCGCAAGTCATCCTGACCGCCAGCGATACAGACGGCTATGAAGATGCCCTGCTGATGGCTGCGAAGGTCGCTGCCATGCATAGCGGCTTTATCGTGGACGTGAACGGCGCGACGACCGATCCGCACGGCGGGGCTGATACCGCCAGCATGGAACCGGGCGCGCTGATCCGTCTCGGCCTTGGCGAAGACATCAAGTTCAACAGCCCCCAACAGCTTCAGCAGGCCGATGCATTTTTGCGCCACAACCTGCGCAAGATCGCGGCGGGCATGGGCCTTCCCGACCATTTGGTGTCGGGTGATTTGTCGGGTGCTAACTATTCCAGCCTGCGCGCGGGTCTGCTGCCATTCCGCCAGCGCGTAGAGCAGGTGCAATACGGCGTCCTTGTGCCCCGGTTCCTTTCGCCGGTCTGGCGGGCAGTCATCACCCACGGAATCCTTTCGGGCGGCATCGCAGCCCCGGACTTCGAACAGAACCCCCGCGACTACCTGTCTGCCGACTGGCTGGCCCCGAAGCCGTTGCAGGTCGATCCCATGAAGGATCTGGCCGCGACCCGCGCCGAACTGGAACTGGGCCTGACGTCGCGCCGCAAGGCTGTCGCAGAACGCGGCTGGGTCTTGGAAGACCTCGACGCGGAAATCCAAGCGGATGCCTTTGGAAAAACGCTTGCAGAACAAAAGGATTCCGAAAAGTGAACATGCGTTTGACTGGTAATCCCGACAAGGCGTCCGGCGTCCGGGCGGTGCCCAGCACTCGCCCCGCTGACCAGACACAGGGTGAAAAGCACACACGCGCGGCGCTCTTCTATCCTGCGACCTTCAATGAAGAAGGTCAGACGGTCGAAGCCGTCGCCAGCACATTCGCGGACGTGCTGAGGCGCGACAGCAAGGGCGCTTATCTCGAACGCCTCGATCAAGCCGGACTGAATACTGACGATCTGGTCGGGGCACCGCTGCTGGACGCCCATCAGCAGGGCGGCGCGCAAGACGTCATTGGCGTCATCACCTCGCACCGCTTCGAAGGCAACAAACTGATTGTCACCCTGCGCCTGAGCCAAGCGGAAGACGCGGCCCCGGCAATCCAGAGAATCCGTGAAGGCACCCTGCGCGGGGTGTCCATCGGCTATCGCGTCACGAAATGGCGCGAGGCTGTCGAGAATATCGCCGGTCGAAATACCCGAGTCCGCACGGCGGCGGCTTGGTCGATCCATGAGGCGAGCGCGGTTGCCGTGCCCGCCGATCCTCAATCACGCTTCAGGAGTGCAGACGAAATGCCGAAAGACACCCAACAAACTGACGACCGTGAGGCGCTGATTGCCCGCGTTCGTGCCGCCCATAATCTGGGCGACGATTGGCAGACTCGCATGGCGGAAGCTGGCGAAGAACTGTCCGACGATGAAATCCGCGAGGATGCACGGGAAGCCGCGCTGACCGCCCGTCGCAGTCGGGAAACGCCCCGCATTCGTGTTGGCGCATCGTCCGAAGATCCCGCCGCCATTCGCGAACGCCAGACCGAAGCCCTTGCCTGCCGCATGATGGGCACCACGCCCAGCGATGCAGCGCGCCCCTATGCGCAGATGGGCCTTCAGGACTTCGCTCGCGATGCCCTGACCCGTTCGGGCGTGTCGGTTGCAACCATGGGTAGGGAAGAGATGCTGACCCGTGCCGCCACGCACACGACCAGCGACTTCCCCGAACTGCTGACCGGCGCTGGCAACCGTGTGCTGGCGAACGCCTATCAGGCCGCGCAATCGCCGCTGAAGCAACTGGCCCGCCAGCGCACGGCTGCAGACTTCCGCCCCATGTCGATCCTGAAACTGGGCGAGATGTCCGGCCTTCAAAAGGTGACTGAGGCTGGCGAGATCAAAGCCATGACGACCGGCGAAGCCCAAGAGGGTTACAGCTTGGAAACCTTCGGCGGCATTTTCTCACTATCTCGAAAGGCGATCATCAATGACGACCTCGGCGCTTTCTCGCGCTGGGGCGAACTGATGGGGTCCGCTGCCGCACAGACCGAAGCGACCCAGCTTCTGGCCCTGCTGACCGCGAACAGCGGCGGCGGCGTCAAGATGGCTGACGGCGTGAACCTGTTCCATGCGACCCACGGCAACCTTGCTGCAACCGGCGACACGATCAGTGAAGAGACTCTTTCCGAAGCCCGCCTTGCCCTGCGTTCGCAGAAAGGTCTGGACGGCAAGACTCCGGTTTCCGTCACGCCCCGCTTCCTGCTGGTCGGTCCTGCGCTTGAGACCACCGCCGAAAAGCTGCTGGCCGCGATCAACCCCAGCAACAGCGATGACGTGAATCCCTTCGCGGGCAAGCTGACGCTGCTGGTCGAACCCCGCCTGACCGGCTTCCAGTGGTTCCTGTTCGGGGATCCCACGACCTCGCCCGTTCTGGAATATGCCTATCTGTCGTCGGCACCGGGCCCGCAGCTTTCCAGCCGCGACGGATGGGAAGTCCTTGGCCGCGAATTCCGCGTCACGCTGGACTTCGGTGCAGGCGCGACCGATTGGCGCGGCGCTTACCGGAACGCGGGCTGATGGACTGGCGCGTCCAACAGCTTCTGGAATTCCGGGCTTCGCTGCAAGAGGCCCGCTTTCAGGGCGTCAGAAGCGTCCGCGACCAATCCGGCGAGGAGATCACCTACAAGTCGGATTCAGAAATGGCGGGGGCGCTAGCCGCCCTCGACCGCGAACTTGCCGCCCTGCGCGGCAGTCGCAGTTCCGCAATCGTCTACATCAACGCCCACAAGGGAATCTGAACATGAAGAACTATATTCAACCCGGTGAAAACCTGACGTTCCCCGCATCTGTCGCTGTCGCCTCGGGCGGTGTCGTCATCGCGGGCGAGATCAAGGGCATCGCTGCCGGTGACGCTGCAATCGGCGAAGACGTAGACGTTGTAACCGTAGGCATCTTTGCACTGCCCAAGGTTGCAGCCAACGCCTTCGCGCTTGGCAGTGCAGTTTACTGGAATGCCACCACTTCGCTGGCGACCTCGACCGCCAGCGGCAACACGAAACTGGGCGTGGCGACTGAAGCTGCACCCGCTGACACGGCGACCGTTCGCGTTCGTCTGTCCGGCTTCTGAGGAGAATCGACCATGGCTAAGCTGTTCTCGAAAACCAAGATCATCCGCGCCAAAGACGGCGTCGAGGAAGTGATTCCGAAACGCACGGTCTTCTATGCCACCCCGTCTGAGGCCAAGCAATTCGACGCGCTGAAGTCGGCACGTCCTGCGACCGCTGACGAAATCAAAACCCATGCTGAGGCGCAAGCCAAGGCAAACGGTTCGGCGTTCGCAGGCTGATAACGCATGGGCCGCGCCGCTTCCACATTTAAGCAGACTGACCTTGTGAGGGCCGTAAAGGCTGCACAGGCAGCAGGCTTGACTGTGGGGGCGGTTGAGGTTTCCCCTGACGGAACCATAAGAGTTAGCGTGCAGGGGGCCCAGCCCCCGTCTGACGCAGTCTCAGACCCATTCGAGACATGGAAGGCCAAGCGCAATGCGAGTGCGAATGAAAGGGCTTAACAAGGTTTCGAAGAAACTGGCGGATGGCACCTCTGTTACCTACTACTACGCTTGGAAAGGTGGTCCGCGTCTGCCCGGCAAGCCCGGCGACCCCGCGTTCCTAGCTGCCTTCAACAAAGCAATTGCAGCGAATGAAACACAGCCAACCGGCACCCTGCAAAGCGTCTTGAATGCCTATCAGAAAAGCGCGCGCTTCAAGGATCTGGGCGACAAGACCCGGCGCGATTACGTCCGCATGATCCGCAAGATCGAAACCGAATTCGGAGACTTCCCGATTGCCGCTCTGTCAGACCGCCGAACCCGTGGCGAGTTTCTGCACTGGCGCGACCGCTTGGCGCAGTCGTCCCGCCGTCAGGCTGATTATGCGCTATCCGTCCTAGCCCTGATCATCGCATGGGCCTTCGACCGTGGGCTTGTGCCAATGAATCCCGTTGAGCGCCCCGGCAAAACCTATCGGTCGAAACGGATCGACTCGATCTGGACCATCGAAGACGAGCGGCGTTTTCTGGAAAAGG
>JBKBVT010000274.1:0-2866 GCA_046289305.1 Hyphomonas sp.
CGGGCACCGGCGCAGCATCTGCACTGCGTGTTCCGGCGCCCGGATATCTGGCCCGGGCGTCGTCAGACCCACGGTTACCGGTACGTCCGTCTTCGCGGCGATCGCCGCCGGGCCGCCTTGCATCGGGCCGCTCACCGCCCTGTCCGCCACGGCCTGCAAAATCACCGCCGCGCCGTCCCTCGTCCGGGCGCCCGCGATTGCCGGGGCCATCATTGCCACGGCCGCGGCCATCGAAGCGGTCATCCCGACCGCCACCACGACCTGCAGAGTCGTTGCCGCGACGATTATTGTCTGGCCGGCCGCGATTGTCGCGGCCATCGCTGCGCCAGTCGACATTGCGGCGCCAGTCATCGCGGTGGCCCCGGCGGTGCCATTTGGGGTGCGAGGATGCCCAGTTGGTGCGCCAGTAATTGTTGATCACGATGGGGCGCGGATGCACCCGGTAGACATAGGAGACATAGCGCGGCCCGCCGAACGGGCTCCAGGCGAAGCCGTAGGGGTCGTAGCCCCAGCGCGGATCATAATAGCCGTAGCGCAGATAGTCCGGCGAATAGCCATAATGCTGTACGCTGATCCGGACCGAGCTCGAATAGCCCCGGTTCCAGGTCCCGTGGCCGTAGCTCTCATTATGGGCGTAGCGGATGTAGCCATAATCATCCCGGCTGAACATCAGGCCATGCTGGGCCTCGGTATATTCGAAGATCGGGCGGACGGAGGAGATGTGGTTGTTGAGGCCGAACCAGCCGAGATCGGCGACGTCCTCGCGCACGAACACACAGCGGCCGGTGAAGTTGTGGTGTTCACAGAGTTCCCACTGACCCGCCAGAACCGCAACAGACCTTGCCCGGTCGTTGAAGGCGAGATCGTGCATATTGGTAAAGGGGTCGAAGGCCTCTCGGACCTCGCCGGTGAAGTTGGCGCCACTGAACAGCGCGAGCGCTGCGGGCGGTTGCCACTCATCATCGTATCCCTGCGCCAGGGAGGGCGCCGCGAAGACGAGCGGAAACGAAAAGGCAAGCGCGAGGCGCTGGAGCGGGAACCGCATTGGGACTCCTTTCGTCCGTTACCATGCCAACCTGACATGGGTGACCTGAACGTCCCGCAACAAACTGCAATCCGCGTGCAACAATTCGGGAGGGGCTATTCCGCCTCGGGGTTCGCCCATTCGGCGAGTTCGGGAATGATGACGCGCGCGCGGGCCAGATCGACCACCGGCACATCGGCCTGGGTGAAGGGCACCAGCACGGTTGCCGCCGCGCCGGGCATGTCGATCTCGAGCAGGTCGCCGGCGCCATAATTCTGCACGGACCGGACGCGCCCTGCGGGTTCATCCCCGCCGGAATAGACGGCGAGGCCGACGAGATCCTCGATATAGAATTCGTCTTCGTCTGCTTCCGGCAGGCGCGCGCGCGCGACATGCAGGAACCTGCCCCGCAGCGCGTCCCAGGCTTCTTTCTGGAGGGATTCCTTCGGGCGGACGATGAAATGCTCCTTACCGGGGCGGGCCGTCACGGGCGTGAGGAGCACATTGCCGGCTTCGTCCAGAAGCGGGCCGTAGGTGAAGAGGGCGGACGGATCGCCGGTCAGGCTTTTCACCCGCACCTCGCCGCGCACGCCATGGGCGCCCTTCAGGACGCCCATGGGAATCAACCTGTCTTTTGCGTTCGGATCTGTCATCCGCCGCCTTCTAGCGGCAGACGACGTCCGAGAGAACAGGGCCCGGCGCTTTATAGGCAGCCTCTGAAAAACCCATGCTGCGGCAGAAGCGGGTGCCGGCGCCGGCGCCGTCCTGTATCCGGCGGCCATGTTCAGTTGGCGCGGGAAAGAACACGCTCTGTTCGCCCTCGAAACCGCCGCGGACATCGCGGGAAGGTGGGGCGACCGGCCGGCGCCATGGGCCTTCGCGGCGGACGTCATAACGGCGGAAGGATGTGATCTTGTCGTTGAGGCCAATCGCGCTCAGATTGCTGACCGAGGCATCCAGCATCTCACACTGGCCGCGATAGTCCGCATGCTCACAGACGAGCCATGTGCCCCGGTTGATCATGATCGAACTGGCGACGTCGTTGAAGCGGGCCGACGAGAGATTGGCTTCGCCCTGGTCAAAGCCGACGAAGGCACCCGAAAAGTTTCCGTCAGCGAAGAAGGTGATGTCATAGCTGCGCGGGCCTTTGTCATAAGGCACGCGCTTGGCCGAGGAGATGGTGCCCGAGAGGCCGATCTCACCGAGATTGCGCACGGTGCGGTCGATGTATTCGCAGCGGCCGCGATAATTGCCATCGGCGCAGACCAGCCAGACGCCGCCGCGCACTTCAATGCTGCGGGCCTGATCATTGAAGCGAATGTTGTTGAAGTTGGGCTGGTCCGAGGTCAGCTCGACGGTCTGGCCGCGCAGGTTCGTGTCTGAGTAGAGGATGATGCTGGGCGGGCCCGAAGGCAGGTCCGGCCGCCCTCCCCCGCCGCGCTGGGCGAGCGCCACCGGGCTGAGGGCGGCGGCGGCGAGACCGGCCGAGAGAAACAGGCGGAAGAGTGTACGGTTAAGCATTGTGGGTCCCCTGAGGTTTGCCCCGCTGGATTACACGCGCCTGCCTGAACGGCTGCGGCAAGCGGCGTTGGCTGGCGTTCAGGCAAATGAAAAGGCCGGCGCCCCTCTCGGGACACCGGCCTGTTCTCAAGCGTTCGCGAGACCTCAGCCTTCGCTGGCGGCTTCTTCGGCAGGTGCTTCAGCAGGCGCTTCGGCAGCAGCGGCCTTGGCGGCGGCTTTTTCGGCGCGCTCCTTGGCGCGTTCCTGGGCTTTATTGCCTGGCTCGGCTTTCTTCGGGTTTTTGCCGGCGGTCCAGGTAGCGACCGGCGTGCCTTCTAATTC
>JBKBVT010000275.1:0-2864 GCA_046289305.1 Hyphomonas sp.
ACGCGTCTCGTCAGGATAGAAGCGGGAGAAATGCGTTCCAAGGATTTCGTCGGCGCGCCAGCCCTTGATCCGCTCGGCGCCGGTGTTCCAGCTGGTGACATGTCCTGAAGGGGAGAGCGCAAAGATGCCATAGTCGCGGACCCCTTCGATCACGAGCCGGAAGCGTTCTTCTCCCTCTCGCAGGTCCTGTTCGCGCGCTCTCAACAATGCGCTTGCCCGTTCCAGGCGGTTTGCGAGCCGGCCGATTTCGTCCCGGTCTTCAGGCAGGGGTCTGAGCGGCTCGCCCCGCTCCAGCCGCTCGGCATTGGCTTCGAGGAGTTGGACCCGCCGCACGATTCCGGTTGAGAACAGGAAAACCGCGGCGAGGCTTCCCAGGAGGCCGACGAGTGCGCTCACGCCAGTCAGGGCCAGATAGCGCGCCCGCACAGCGTCAACACGCTGGCGCCGTGTGTCAAGCAGGGCGCTTTCAAGCCGCTGGATTTCGTGGATCTCGTTTCTGAGCTCGTCCAGGACAAGCTTGTTGGCCTCCAGCGCGGCAATGACGGGGGCAGCGTCCGCCGCAATACCCTCAGCAGACATGTCGAGGAGGTCTGACAGCCCCGAACGCTTGCGGTCCGTCAGGGCCGGTATGCGGCCAAAACGGCTGCGAACTTCTTCATCCCGTATCGCTGTCTGTATCCGCTGCAGCGTCTCCGGCATCTCGGCTTCCGCATTCAGATAGGGCGTCAGGAAGCGGTCCTGCCGCGTGATGAGATAGCCCCGCACGCCCCCGGCCGCTTCGGCCAGCAGTGCGTGAACCTGATAGGTGTCCCGCTGGATTGCAAAAGCGAGGCGGACATCGTCTTCTGCCGCAGCTTCAGCCTCACTTGAGAGATAAAGGAGCGTCAGCGCCGCTATCAGAATGGCCAGTGGCAGCGCCACGACGACGAGGCCCTTGAGGGCCAGGGGCTGGTTCGCCCACAGACGATTGACTGAACTTGCAAAAGGAAGGGGCTGCATCTTCGTTCAGCTCTCGTATGTCTGTGTACGCACAGCCAGAACCGCCGCCTGGGTCCGGTCCGCGACACCGAGCTTGGCCAGCACACGTTCCACATGCGCCTTGACCGTTGCCGGGCTGATCGACAGCTCCCGGGCGATCGCCTTATTGGTCAGCCCCTTTGCGATCAGGTCCAGTACGCTGCGCTCGCGGGAGGTGAGCCGCTCGATCGCTGCGCTGTCGGAACCTGTATGCGCAGGCCGGGAAAGGATCGCTGCGAGGAGGTCGGCCGGGATGGCGGTCTGCCCGGAGAGTACCTGCTCGACCGCCCGTAAGAGTTCCCTGAGGCTCGCATCCTTCAGGACATAGCCCGAGGCACCGGCGGAGAGCGCAGCGCGAACGTAATCCGGCGAGTCGTGCAGGGTGAGCATCAGAATTCGCGCAGCCAGCCCTTGCTCTCGGATTTGGGCAGCGACCTGAAGCCCGTCGGGCTGTGATCCGAGGCGGATATCAAGCAGGATGAGATCGGGTTCCAGTTCACCGGCAAGCCGGATTGCCTCGGTTCCGGAGGCGGCTTCACCTGCGATCTCATAACCTGCAGCTGTCAGGATTGCCCGAACCCCTTCGCGGGCCAGAGCGTGATCGTCAACAATCAGAATGCGAGGGGCACGTGTCATGCAGGCTGCAGCTCCAGCAGGGCTTCAACCTGAACACCGCCCCCCGGTTTCGAGATGACATTGAACTGGCCTCCGAGCGCCGCCATACGTTCCTGCATCACTTCCAGTCCGATGCGTTCGCCAGCGGTTCTGGCCGGACCGGATAGAATGTCCGGCGAGAAGCCTGACCCGAAATCCCGAACGACCAGTTGCCAGCGCCCGCGATCCGGATCGCCGGAAAGGTACACGTCAACCCGGCAGTGCCCGCCAGAGTGTTTGCGGATATTCGAGAAAGCCTCCTGCACGATTCGGAAGAAAGCCGTTTCCATGACAGGCGGCCAGTGGTCAGGACCGCTTGTTTCGATGGAGACATGGTAGCCATCCGTTCTCAAACTATCCGCCAGCGCTGAGACTGCTGCCGCAAGGCCAAGATCATCGAGGGCTGGTGGACGCAGGCCGGCGATCACAGTTCGGAGTTCCTGTACGAGCGAACGCGCGATTGAGGAAAGATCCGCAGGCATCGCACCCCCGGATGAATGCTCGAAGGCTTCAAGCCTGCGATAGAGGCCAGTAGCCGTCTGGGCAACGCTGTCATGCAACTCCCGCGACACACGTCGGCGCTCCTCTTCCTGCGCCGCAAACAACCGGCTGACAACGAGCTCCAACCGGCGCTCCCGGTCCTGGAGAAGCCGCATCAAAGTGTTTCGCTCTGCCTCACGGCCGATCCGGTCAATGGCGGCGGCGGCCAGTTGCGCCAGCATCAGCAGAGCCCGGTTATCTTCGTCGTCGAGGTGCGGGCCGGGCGTCCCGCCGGTCATGGTAAGTGTTCCAATCCGTCTGGCTTCCGGGCCCGGTGCGATCAGGGCAATTCCGTCAGCGTTGGGGCTGGTGACGATGTCGCCGTCCATATAACCGGCAAACAGGGCAGCACGGCGGGCGCTCTGCTTCAAAACCGCGTTTACTGTCGCTGAATCCGCGAGCGCCAGATCCCGCCCGGCTTCCATCAGTAGCCGCAATCTTGCGGCCCGCGCCTCAGAAGCCCGGTAGAGTTCGCGTAGCGCCGATACGGTGTCTTTTTCCATGTTGTCTCTGTACGCCGTATTTGTCCCTCAAGCGCATTTAGGGCGTCTGATGCACCCGGCATAGGCCAGATGGCCTAGGCAGAATCGACATTCAACGCATCCATATCATAGCTGCGGCGAGGACGACGAAGCTGAGGAAGTTTCGGGCTC
>JBKBVT010000276.1:0-2838 GCA_046289305.1 Hyphomonas sp.
GGGTGAAGGCTTCCGCCGCCGTGCCGCCGCAGGTCAGCGTGCCGTGATTATACAGCAGCATGGAGTTTTTCGTACCGAGATCGGCCACCAGCCGTTCGCGCTCGCCGAGGTCGAGGGCGATACCTTCATAGTCATGATAGGCGAGATCATGCCGCACGATCATGCCGGTCTGGCTGAGCGGCATGAGGCCTTCCTTCATGCAGGAGACGGCCACGCCGTCATCGGTGTGGAGGTGCATCACCACATGCGCGTCGTCGCGCGCGGCATGAACGGCGGAGTGGATCGTGAAGCCGGCCGGATTGATCATGTGGTCGGTCGCCTGGACGATGTTGCCATCGGGGTCGACCTTGACCAGCGAGGAGGCAGTGATCTCTTCGAACAGCAGGCCGTAGGGATTGATCAGGAAATGATGCTCCGGCCCCGGTACCCGGTGGGAGATATGGGTGAAGATCAGGTCATCCCAGTTATGCAGCGCGACCAGACGGTACAGCGCCGCGAGATCCACACGCGCTTTCCACTCGGCCTCGGAGACCGAATTGCGGATATCCACCTTGCCTGCACCGTCTGCCATTTGAATCTCTCCCGGACCTGTCTGATTGTTGTTTGAGGGCAAATTAGCCCAACTTGGGCCGGACTGCCAGATTCAGATGACGTTGGCGTCACTTTTCCGCATGCGGGAGCCTGCCGCGCCGTCAGGACGGCCGGCGCGAGGCCCGTGCCTTGACGGAGCAGGCAAAACATTCCCACATGCCGCCAGATGAGTGCCCTGCGTCTTGCCTTCTATGCTTCCAAACGGCCCGAGGCGCAGCAGGTGCTGCCGCTGCTGCGCGGCCGTTATGGCGATATCCCCGAGGAAGAGGCTGACGTGATCGTCGCGCTTGGCGGCGACGGCGCCATGCTCGACACGCTGCGGCGGCGGTTTTCAGATGGCAAGCCGGTGTATGGCATGCATCTCGGCACCATCGGCTTCCTGATGAATGATTACAGCCCGGACCGGCTGGCCGAGCGCATCGAGGCGGCCGAGCGTGCCACGCTCTCGCCTTTGCGCATGGTTGCAACTGACATAGCCGGGACAATTCACCGGGCTATGGCGATCAACGAAGTTTCGATGCTGCGCCAGACTGCCCAGTCCGCCCGCCTGCGGATCACCGTCGACGGCCGCGTGCGGATCGAGGAACTCGTGTGCGACGGCATCATGGTGGCAACCCCCGCCGGCTCGACGGCCTATAACCTGTCCGCGCATGGCCCGATCCTGCCTATCGGGGCGAAGCTGCTGGCGCTCACCCCGGTTTCAGCCTTCCGGCCACGGCGCTGGCGCGGCGCGTTGCTCCGGGCCGAGGCGAAAGTGGACATCGAAATCATAGCAGCGGATCGGCGGCCCGTGTCCGCATCGGCAGATAATCAGGAAGTTCGCGATATTGCGCATGTGACAGTCGACAGCGATCCGGGACGCACCTTGAACATCCTGTTCGATCCGGGCCATGCCCTGGATGAGCGGATTCTTACGGAACAATTCGCTTTCTGAAACGATTCAACGGCTTGCATCAGCCGAATGTTAAACCTTGTTGGTTAACCTGACCGCTCGAAAATGAGGGTCATGTGATGTTGAGCAAACTTCTGTCCAAAGCTTCGGAACTGACACAGCTGGGCCGCAAGCCGGCTGTTGCGCCTGTGACCCCCGATATTTCCCGCGTCATCCGTCCTGCGTCCGTGCAGGCCGCCGAACAGCCGCATGTGCCTGCCCCTGCACCTATGGCCGCGCCTGCCGAAGCACCGGAATTGCACGCGGACGCTGACCCGGAAGACATGTTCTCGAAAGCCGAAGATGCGGTGGACGCACTCGCCGACGAGTTCGAAGGCTGGATGCGCGATGATCTCGAAAAACTGCGCGAGGCCTGGGCGGTTGTCCGCGCCAACGAGACCAGCACCGACGCTTACCGAGCCCTTTACACCTGCTCACACAATATCCGCGGCGCCGCTTCGTCTTACGGGTTCCCCGCAGTCTCGCGCCTGTGCGGATCGCTCTGCACCCTGCTCGGAGAAACGAAACCCGGCGAAAACAGCGCGCTGATCAACCTGCACATCGACGCCTGCCGCGCCGCCGTGGCCACAGGCCCGCAGGGCGAAGGCTCGCAATCTGTCGCCGACCAGCTCTGCGATGCGCTCGAGCGCAAGGTCGCCGAGAAGGTCGCCGCTTCAGGCTGACGCCTCAGACTTTCACATTCGATAAGAGTTCAACCGTCTGGCCATAACCGGCCTCGGCCGGAATGAAGAGGCACGGCTCCTGCGCCTCGGTGCGGCCCGGCTGCGGCAGGACGGTCACGACCGCTTCCGCCGCAAAGCGCTGGCGCGCATCTTCGAGCGAGGCCGCGCGGGCGAGCTTCACGAGGTTCATCCGCGTCGGGAAAATGATCGTCGCCTGCCCGGCTTTTTCCTGTTCGAGCGCTTCACTGGCCGACAGCCACACGGCATCCGTCGTCTCCCGCCCGTCATGGGCGGCGACCTGCCCGGCCGGCGCCGGGGCGAGATAGAAATGTGTGTCGAACCGCTTCGGCATCATCACGGGCGTGATCCAGTGGCCAAAGTGAATGAGCCGGTCGAGCGCCAGGACGAGATTGTGTTCGCGGAGCAGATCCAGGAATGGGAGGTCGCCCCGGTCAACAGCTTCGCGGTGCGGGCTGAGTTCGAGGGCGATGTCTGCGCCCACCAGCGGCGCGCCATCCCCACGATTTCCGCGCGGACGGGCGAGCAGGATGCCGGATTCTTCAAAAGCTTCGCGGATGGCGGTGATGCGCGCATCCTGCTGGACGGGGCCGTAATCCCCATCCGTCCAGTCAT
>JBKBVT010000277.1:0-2815 GCA_046289305.1 Hyphomonas sp.
GGCCGATCCTGGATTTTGACGCGGTGGCGCTTGGCGCAAATGCCGATCTCTATGCCGACTGGCTGCCGGCCGAGGCGGGCCGCACGGCGCTGAGCGGTGCGGCGCGGGCCGAGTGGGAGAGCGAGCGCGATGCGCTGATCGCCAAGGCGATGAGTTTCCCGCGCGCTTTCACACTGCGCGATTATCATGCGGAGAATCTGCTCTGGTTGCCGGGGGGGCGGGTTGGCCTGCTGGACTTCCAGGACGCGGTGCGCGGCTGGGACGCCTGGGATATGGCGATGCTGACCCAGGATGCCCGCCGGAATGTCTCGCCGGAGGCAGCCGAAGCGGCGATACGGACCTTCCTGGACCGGACGGGCGGCAGCCGGGAGGCTTTTGATGAGCGCCTCGCGGTCATCGGCGCGCTGAACGCGCTGCGGATTGCCGGCGTGTTCTCCCGCCTGCAGCACCGCGACCGCAAGCCGCGTTATGGCCTGTTCCAACCGCGCCAGATCCAGCTGCTCGCGCAGAATCTCTCGCATCCGGCGCTGGCTTCCATGCGCGACTTCGTCCGCCGGCAGACACCCTTTGTTTTCGAGGCCAGCTCATGAGCATCCCTGTTCCGCATACGGCGATGGTGCTCGCCGCCGGCCTCGGCACGCGGATGCGTCCGTTGACGGATGACCGGCCGAAGCCGCTGGTCGAGGTCGGCGGCAAAGCCCTCATTGATCGGGTGCTGGCGCCGCTCGCGATGACCGGCGTCCGCCGCCTGGTCGTCAATGTGCATTACTTTGCCGACCAGATCGAGGCGCATATGGCGCGCAACCTGCCCTTCGAGGTGGTGATCTCGGATGAACGCGGCGAAGTGCTCGAAACTGGCGGCGGCATTGCCAAGGCGCGGGGCCTGCTGGGGAATGATCCCATCTTTGTACTGAATACAGATGCCTTCTGGGCGCCGGAAGCCGCCGAGCCGCTGCTGGCGCTAGCGGATGCCTTCGATCCGGAGACGGAGGATGAGCGGCTGCTGCTGGCGGATACCGGCCGGGCGCTCGGCTTTGACGGGCCGGGGGATTTCTTTCTGGGCGATGACAGCCGCCTGACACGCCGGGGCGAGGCGCCGTCTGCGCCCTGGGCCTATGCGGGTGTACGGATTATCAAGCCGCAGGTTTATGATGACCGGCCCGTGGCGCGTTTCTCCGCCGTGAAGGTTTGGGACGAGTTGATCCCTTCCGGTCGGATCCGCGGGCTTCCGCTGGATGCGTTCTGGCTGCATGTGGGCGATCCTGCCGCGCTGAGAGATGCCGAGATGTGGATGGGCTGTCATGGCGGCTGAGCGGCTGTTCGGCGAGGGCGCGCTGCGCATCCGGTCGATCCCGCCGGGCGCGGCATTTCTCAAGGAACTCGCGCGCAGTCTTGCCGCCGAACTTGATCTTGCCGCCAATCCCGACGCGCTCGCCGAAGCGATCATCTATGTGCCGAACCGCCGCTCGGCGCGGGCGTTGATGCTCGCTTTGTTCGATGCGTCTGGCGGCGCAGCCCTTCTGCCCCCGGACATTCGCGCGATGGGCGACACGGACAGCGGCGATCCGCCCCCGATTGCCGAACAGGCGCTCGCGGGCGCGGCGATGCCGCTGTCCAAAGCAAAGCGGATCGGGGCGTTGGCGTCTCTGGTGCGCCGGTATTATCTGAGCGTGATGGGTACGGAGCTTCCGCCGGCCTCTGCGCTCGCTTCGGCGCGGGACCTGTCTCATCTGCTCGAACAGGCCGCGATGAGTGAGCGGGCCGATTGGACGAAACTCGAAGGCCTCGCGCCCGACCATGTCGCGCAGCATTGGGAGCGGTCGGTCGATTTCCTGAAGATCGTGACGCAGTTCTGGCCGGACTGGCTGGAAGAGCAGGGTGCGCGCGATCCCTATGCCGAATCCGTCCGCGCGGCGAAGGCCATGGCGGCGCACTGGCAGGCAGCGCCGCCGGCCGGACCGGTGATCATCGCCGGCTCCACCGGGGCGACACCGGATGGCCGCATCCTGATGCGCGCCGCGCTCGGACTATCGATTGGGCTGGTCGTGTTGCCGGGCCTCGACACCGCGCTGAGCCCGGATCAATGGGATGAGGTTGCCACGTCGCCGGGCCATCCGCAGAGCACGCTGATCCGGACCCTTAGAGCACTACAACTGTCACCGGCGGATGTGGCGGGCTGGCCGGATGTGCATCCGGATGGCCCCGCGATGGCCCGTATCCGGCTGATCCAGGAAGCGCTGGCGCCGGCCGATGCGACCGCCGACTGGCGGGAAACGCTTGAGGCGCTTTCCTCCGCCAGCGGACAGCCATTGGAAGAATTTGTCGGTGATGGGCTCTCCGGGCTGCGCGTCATCGAGACGCCGGATGAGGCGAGCGAGGCGATGGCGGCGGCGCTGCTGCTGCGTGAGACGCTGGCAACGCCTGGCAAGACGGCGGCACTGGTGTCCCCGGATGCCGGGCTTGCGCGGCGCGTGTCGGCGCTGCTCGGGCGCTGGGGTGTGGACGTGCCGCCTTCGGCGCCTGTGCCGCTCGGGCGCACGCTCGCGGGCAGCCTGATCGGCCTCTGTGCCCGGTGGGCGGCGGACCCCGGCGATCCGGCGATTCTGGCGGCTGTGCTCAAACATCCCTTCGTGGCGGGCCATCTGGATACGCGGTTGCTGGACCTGCATTTCCTCCGGGGGCCGCGCCGCTGGAAATCCCTGGAAGACCTCGCCCGCCGGATCGAGTCGCTTGATGCGGAAGCGACGTATGCCGACTATACGCTGGCAGATCAGGTTTACTGCGCGCTGCAGGTTCGACGCCTCAAGGCTCTGCT
>JBKBVT010000278.1:0-2808 GCA_046289305.1 Hyphomonas sp.
AGGGCGCGGGCAGCGGCGACGCGCTGCTGCTGGCCAACGGAAAGATCCGACACCTGGCGGTTCAGCAGCGAGGGATCCTCCAGACCGAGACGGGCGAGAAGGCGATGCGCCTCCGCCTGCGGATCATTTCCTGCGGCCTTCCTGCGAGCGGCGGAGAAGCGCAGCGGCAGGAGGACATTGCCGGTGACCGACAGGTAAGGGACGAGATTGAACATCTGGAAGATGACGCCCATCCGGTCAGCGCGCAGCCGGTCGCGTTTTGGCGGTGAGAGCGTCGTCATGTCGGCGCCCAGCACCTGCACCTGGCCGGCCTGCGGCGCGAGGACGCCCGCGATCAGGCCGAGCAGGGTCGACTTGCCGGAGCCGGACGGGCCGCGCAGGAAAACGCGCTCACCGGCGTTCAGCGTGAACCGCTCGATGTCCAGAACCGGCGGGCCGCCTTTCCAGGCGAAACGCAGCCCTTCGATGTCAATCACAGGATCCGCCATGCGCCCTTATTGCAGCGAAAACTGCGGCGCGGAAGGCGTCAGCGCTGCGGCTTTCTGTGCCCCGTCGCTGATATAAACGGCGTTGACCGTCTCGAAGCCCGGATAGCTGGTGAAGCCGGCGAAGCTGGCGAACATGACATCCGCGGGGTTTGCGCAGGTCCAGCTGAACTGGATGCGGGCATCGGTGTGGCCGCTGGACTGGTCGATGGCAGCGTCTGGCGTGTCTGCGGTGCAGCCGCCGCCGGTCAGCATGATCAGGCGCGGCAGGGTCTCAGTGACGGCCGGGCTGATGACGCCTTCGGATTCGGACAGGCCAAAATTGGCGAGCGGCGAGATCAGTTCGGCGGTCAGTGTGCTGCCATCAAGGACGATGGCGAGATCGGCGAGGCCGTGCACATGCGGCGTGCCGCCGGCATGGTCGTCATCGTCATGCGAGTGAACATGCGTGTGGTCGTCTTCGCCGTGGTCATCTTCGTCATGATGATCGCCGTCATGGTCTTCCGTCCCGGCCATCGCCGGATCGACGCCTGTCTCGGCCGGAGTCTCTGTCTCCACCATGGTGAGATCTTCGACAAGGGTCGTATCGCCGGCCGGTCCGGCAGGTTCACCGCCGCAGGCAGCGAGGACGGACAGGGCAGCGCCGGCTAGCAGCGGCAGGGCGAAGCGGGACAGGGACGATTTGGACGACATGGGGGCAGGCTCCTCAGGATTTAGTCGCGTTCAAACGCGCCGTCTGCCGCCTTTCGAAAGACCAAAAGCAACAGAGGCGCAAAAAATGACTGGCAGAGACTAGAATGAAACATTATAACAAGCAGCGCAAGGCACCGCAGCGACCGGGCCGACGATAAACAGATAATCACGCTGCGTCACCCGCCGCGGGCCAGACTGACCGGAAACTCACCCCTGATGCCCTTATCCTTACAGGCGCCCCTTTTGTTCGGCCTGCTGGCAGCCCTGATCGCCTCGCTCGGGCTGATTGCGGTGGCGCTGCGCAGCGACTGGACGGCGCGCCAGTCGGGCCTGTTCTCGCTGGCGGCCGGGGGCATGCTGATCGCGCTGAGTCTGCTGCATATCCTGCCTGAGGCGCTGCTGCTGAGCCCGCGGGCGCCGAACTTCCTGCTCGGCGGCTTCCTCGCCGGTCTGATCATGACCTTCGCCATCCGCAGCCTGTTCCCGGAGAAGCCGGAGACGAGCCGCGCCGGCGCGATCACGCCGATCTTGGCGGTGGCGCTGCACTCCTTCCTGGACGGGGTGATCTATTCGGTGACCTTCGCGGCGAGCTACGAATCCGGGGTCTATGCGTCCACCTCGCTGATCATGCACGAGTTTGCCGAAGGTGTGATCGCGTTTGCGATCCTGGCGCGGCATGGCTACCGGGTCCGGGAAGCGCTGTTCTGGGCCTTCCTGGCGGCGGCGGCCACGACGCCGCTCGGCGTAGTAGTGAGCGGTGTGTTCATGGGCGGGCTGGGACCGGAAACCGTTGCCGGCCTCTATGCGGTTTCGGCCGGCCTCCTGATCTACGTTGCCACCGGGCCGCTCATGCAGCCCCTGAAGGAAGAACCGCCGGCCCGCGCCATCGGGGCCTTCGGCGCCGGCATCGTCATTGCGGCGCTGCTGATGACCGTACCGCTGCACAGCCATGGCGAACACGGGCATGATCATGGCGATGACCATCGCGGGCATCTGCACGATGCGGCCGACCCGGCGGGCATCCATGAACGCGGTCATGATCACGATTAGCGGCCTCGCCCTTAACTAGAGCGGCAACTCGGTCGTGTTCTTGAGGCATTCCATGGCGAAGGTCGCGCTGACGTCGGCCAGGTCGATCCGCGAGATCAACGTTCTGTAGACCCGGTCATAATCGGCGACGCTGCCGGCCTGGATCTTCAGGAGATAATCCACATCGCCGGCCATCCGGTAGAATTCGACGACTTCCGGTATGGCGCGGACGGTGCCCGCGAATCGCTCGAGCCAGGCGGCGGAATGGTCGCGCGTGCGGATGGCGACGAACACGGTCTGGCCAAGCCCGACCTTGTCGGGATCGACCAGCGCGACCCGGCGCGTCAGGATGCCGGCCGCCTCCAGCCGTTTCACCCGCCGCCAGCAGGTGTTGACGGACAGGCTTGCTTGCTCGGCCAGCGATTCCAGGGATGTGGTGGCATCGGCCTGCAACGCGCGCAGGAGGACCCGGTCCGTCTCGTCAAATTTTTCCATGAATCATCAGATACACCGAAAACTCTTATCAATAAAGTGCGCTCATTGCTCAAATTCTGCGAGGATTTTGGGCGCGGATGCAGCGATGCTTGAGCCATGTTCCAGA
>JBKBVT010000279.1:0-2776 GCA_046289305.1 Hyphomonas sp.
GAGACGCCCTTCGCGCCGCCGCAGCCCGCGACCGGCAGCTGTCAAAAGAAGCCGACTGACCCGACGGAGGAAACCCGGTGGCCAACACCGACACAGTTATCGAAAAGGGCCTGATCGCCGCGCTGGCGCTGGCCGCAAAGAAGCCATGGGCCGAGATCACGCTGGCGGAAATTGCCGCCGAAGCGGGGCTGAGCCTCGCGGATTTTCACGGCGTGGCCGGGCGCGAGGATATCGTCGAAGCGATGGATTCGCATTTCGACAAGGCAATGTCGGCCGAGGGCGTGCCGGAGGACAGCGAGGCCCGCGAGCGGCTGTTCGATGTGATCATGAAACGGTTTGAGGCGATGGAGCCGCACCGCGAAGGGCTCCGTGAGCTGATGAAATTCCGCGAGACATCGCTGACCCATGTCGTGCGCCTGCCGATGCACCGGCATGCCACGGCGGCCTGGGCACTGGCGTCTGCCGGCCTCGATGATGACAGCGGCGCGCCGGCGAGCCTGAAGCGGGTGGCGATTGCCTTTGTGATCGGCGAGACCGAGCGGGCCTGGCGCAAGGATCATCACGGCGATTTCGCGCTGACAATGGCAGCGCTCGACAAAGGGCTGCGCCGGGCGGAAGACCGCCTTGGCCAGTTCCGCAAGCTGACCGGACGCCAGAGCCGCTCCAGCGACGGGGCTGCGGCGTGAGCCGGCCGGGTCTGGACACGCATCCGCTGGAGCTTGGCGCCGACTGGTTCAATGAGCTGTTCGCCACCATAGGCATCGAGGCGAAGGTGCGTGGGCTGACGGCCAAATCGATCGGCACCGGCCAGATCGGCGAGAATGTGCGCTTTGTGTTTGATTACGTGTCTGCCTCACCGGAAGCGCCTTTGTCCGTGGTCGGGAAATTCCCGTCAGCCAGCGAGGCGAGCCTGATGGCGGCCAAGCTGCTCGATCATTACCGGCGTGAGGTGTTCTTCTACCGGACATTCCCGAAGGTGGCGGGGAAGATCACGCCGAATGCGCTGTATACAGATTATGACGAGCAGACCAACCGCTTTGCCCTGATCATGGAAGACATGTCACCGGCTGAGCAGGGCGACCAGCTGAAAGGGTGCGGCCCCGATGAAGCGCGCCGGGCGCTGGACGCAGCCGCGGTGCTGCATGCGGCGCACTGGAATGATGGCGAGCTTGACCGGTTTGACTGGCTGCAGGGCTCGGCCTCCGCGCCGCCGGCTGCGCTGACGCCGGAAGCGGTCTCGGCCCTGTGGGGCGGGTTCAAGGCGCGGTATGCGGACAAGCTCAGCCCGGACGATATTGAGGTGGGCGACGCCTATGCCGCGGCGCTGCCGAAATGGGGCGCGGCGTATGACGGACCGTTCGCGCTGACGCATAATGATTTCAGGCTGGACAACATGCTGTTCGGGCCGGAGACCTCGAAGAAGCCGCTGGCGGTGGTCGACTGGCAGACGGTCGGCAAGGGCGCGCCGGCGAATGATGTGGCGTATTTCATCGGCGCCGGCCTGACGCGCGAGGACCGGCCGAAGCATGAAGCGGCGCTGCTGCGCCATTATCATGACCGGCTGACAGCCGAGGGCGTGACGGGCTATGCGCTCGAAGACCTGATGACGCATTATCGCTGGTTCAGCTTTTACGGGATTTCGGTGGCGTTCGGCGCAGCGATGCTGGTGAACCAGACCGAACGCGGCGACGCGATGTTCCTGACCATGCTGCGCCGCCACTGCGCGCAGGTGCGCGAGAATGATGCGCTGGAGTTGCTGGCGGGGTTGTGAGGGGTTTTGTTGGAAGGGCTGGGTAGGAAGTGCTGGGTCCCGGACAATCGCTACGCGATTTCCGGGATGACGCCACCTCAAGCTAAGCTTCCGGTGTCGTCATCCCGGGATTTGCGGAGCAAATGCCCGGGACCCAGAATGCCATGTGCTTAGGTTTGAGGCAGGGTCCTGGGCAGGCGCTTTGCGCCTCCCGGGATGACGACCAACGAGTTCAAAAAAGATCATGACATAGAAGAAGTTCATGTTATGTTCCTCGCATGCAGTTCAGCTACGTTTACCTCCTCGCTTCGCAGCGCAATGGGACGCTCTATACCGGCGTCACTTCGGATCTGGTTGGACGGGTCTGGCAGCATAAGCATGATGTGTTTGCGGGGTTTGCCCGGAAGTATGGGTGCAAGACGCTTGTCTGGTTCGAGATGCATGATGAGATCGATGCGGCGATCCGCAAGGAGAAGCAGGTCAAGCGGTGGCACAGGGCGTGGAAGCTGAGACTGATCGAGACGGTCAATCCGGACTGGCGCGATTTGTGGGATGAGTTGGTGGCTGGGGTGTTCCCGGAAGTGCGCCGCGCCTGCTCGGGACCGGGATTGTTCATTTCTGAAGTATGAGTCTGGGTCCCGGACAATCGCTTTGCGATTTCCGGGATGACGAACCTCGAAGCTTAACTCAAGAGGCGGCGTCATCCCGGGATTTGCGTAGCAAATGCCCGGGACCCAGAATGCCTGGTGGTGAGTAGCGCCTCCGCGATGACGGCTTCCTTGTTCTTGTTCCTACAACGCCAGCGCCATTCGGCGATATCGGGAGATGGGCGCCCAGATGGCCTTTCGGCCATCGGGCGTGACGAAAACATTAGCGCTCCACCCACACCCCATTCCTATCGCCAATTTCATCTTCGGGGCGGGAATGGGGCGGGATTCGGGGGTTTGTGCCGGGGCGGAACAGGTTTCCAACCGGTGTGCTAACGGGCGGGCCGAAACTGGCGGGCCGGGGCAAGGCGGGGCTTAA
>JBKBVT010000280.1:0-2769 GCA_046289305.1 Hyphomonas sp.
ACGATTCGGGAAAATGTCTTGACTGGGCTGGGAAAGAGATTCCGGCGTAAGCGCCAAGGCCTAATCTCCGCAAGGATACTTCCTGCCCAATATCGCTAATGCGACCATTGCAGCATTCCGGGAGGAGTAAATTGGTTCCACCTCTAACAATGCTTTACCAGTATCAGCGACCGCACCGGCCAACTGCGCACGGGATACCTCTGCAGGAAGGCAAATTTTGATGTCATCGAATGCCTGATAACTGTAGTAGGAATCAATCAGTGACTGAACATACCCGTCGCAAAAACTGATCCAGTTGGAATCAGCCCGGTTGCATGCATCCACCAGCTGCCCAAAATTCAAAGTATACTTACTTTCATCTGCAGATGCATTAGCAACGACCGGCAAAGCGAGCGCGGCTGAAAGTAGGGTTAATCTGAACAACATCGCTCCCGCCCAAATATCTATTGCGTGCGAAGATGATACTGGCGGCGATCACTTGTCAAACTGCAACGAGCTTAGAGCCGAAACTGCCCCTCGATCACCGTTACCGCATGGCCGGTAAGTTTGCAGCGGTCACCTTCCAGAGACACGCCGACCACAGCGCCGCGGCCGGGATAGGCCTGGTGGCAGCTCGCTTCGCGCTTGCCAAAATGTTCCGCGAGGATGCGCGCGAGCATAGTGTGCCAGCTTCCCGTCGCGGGGTCTTCGTCAATGCCGGAGCCGGGGGCGAAGAAGCGGGAGGTGGCATCGATGCCGGCCTCGCCGCCGAGGGCGAAACAGCCGAAATTGCCGCGGTCCCAGCCGCCACCTTCGGCGCCGAGGGTTTTCAAGCTGCGGACATCCGGGGCGAGCGCGCGGACGTCTTCGGGCGTTTCAAAGCGCGCGGCGTAGAACATGCCGGCCCAGGCCTCGAGGGGGCGGGCGCCGAGGGCGGCGGCGATCTCGTCCGTGACCGGAATGGGCGTCACCGGGGCTGAGGGAAAGTCCATCTCGAGGCGGCCATCTTCGAGGCGGCGCACGCTGAGACGGCCGGAGCGGACGGTGTCGAAATGGATGACCTCTCCGGTGAAGCCCATCTCATGGAACAGCACATATGCCGAGGCCAGTGTGGCATGGCCGCAGAGGGGCACTTCCACGGCGGGCGTGAACCAGCGCAGGGTCCAGACACCGTCCGATGACGGAACGAGGAAGGCGGTCTCGGCGACATTGTTTTCCGCCGCGATCTTCTGCAGCGTCTCGTCCGGCAGGAAACGCTCAAGCGGCATGACGCAGGCCTGGTTGCCCTCGAAGGGGGCGGAGGCGAAGGCATCGACCTGGTAGAAGGGCAAGGTGGGCATGGGTTTGGCTCGCTGGGTTGAGGCGCGTTGCATCGCATGGGCGGGGGTCTGCGACAAACGAGGAATTCTCACGCACCGTTGAGGCGCGCTGATGCCAGCGCCCCTGCCCGCAGGTCCGGGCCTGGCCGGTGCGGGAGGTGGGGCTGGATTGTGAGGGGGCGGCGTGCGTCAGGACGTGTCGGGGGCAAGCTGCACGGCGGCAGGCCACGAGATGATACGGGGACGGAGGACCGCGCAGGGGCGCGGCGGCGCGGGCGCAGCCGGCAGTTCGAAGAGCGCGGCGAGGCGCGCGGGCCGGTGGGCAAGGGGTTCTGGCTGCGGCCAGCCGGCATCGCCCAGCAGGCGGAGGCTGGGCGCCATGCCGGCGGGATCCGCGCGAAAGCGGAGGAAGTGAACCTCGCCCCAGGGCGTGACGAAATATTGAAAGGGTACGCCGCGGCCATACTGCGCGCGGATGCGCAGCTTCAGCGCCAAGAGGCGCGCAGCGATCAGTGGGCGGAGCAAGGGCCAGAGCAGCCATTGCAGCCAGGTGATGTTCACAGAGGGGGCGGCGCGGGTGTGCATCTTGAGGCAGAGTATACCTCCGGTGGGACCACAAGGGGATGGATTTATTTTATTGCTTTGTTTTTATTGGGAAAGCGGGGCAGATTCTGTTGGATAAGGCGGGGGGCGCAAGGGACGAGGCCTCGGCGGCAGAGCCCTCACCTCCCACGCCCTTTGGGCGCGGGCCCCTCCTCTCCCATAAATGGGAGAGGGGTTCAGTGGTCGAGTTAGACCCCTCTCCCGCCCAGTGCAGGGCTGTCCGGGGAAAGTACGTCATTTGAGTTTGAGGGACATTTGTTGCGGGTCGTAGCTTTGGGTTTGCCTTCGGCAAAAGATTGGTTTGTCGATGTTTTCGATGGCCTTTCTGAGGAAGAGTGACGCGGCTGCGAGTTCAGCAAACCTAATGGGCTGTATGTCCTCCCTTTTTGCGAGACGGGCGGCGAGACGCAGCAAGAGATAGGCGATGAGGGCTGCGTAGATTTGCAGTTTGACCGCGTTTTCGGAGCGTCCGAGGAAGCGTCTGATTTTGAGGTGCTGCTTGATCCACCGGAACAGGAGTTCGATCTGCCATCGCTGGCGATAGAGGGCGGCGATGTCGCTGGCGGAGCGGGTGAGGTCGTTGGTAACGATTTGCAGAAGCTTGCCATCGTCGCGCCGGACGGTGAGGCGCCGGATGTGGAAGTCGAGGGTCCCGCGCCAGGTATTCTTGCTCCTGTGGCATACGATCTCGTCAGCAATGATGTTGGCATCTTCGGACGGGTGGATGTCATTCATGCCAATGGTTTCGAAGGCGGCATTGGACTTTGGCCGGGTGACGAAGACGGCGCCTGTGTCATGTATTTTCTGCCACAAACTCAAGGAACAGTAGCCCTTGTCGAAGACATAGACCGCCCCCGGCCGGATAGGG
>JBKBVT010000281.1:0-2763 GCA_046289305.1 Hyphomonas sp.
CCCCCCCGTCACGCGCATCCGCGCAGAATGGCTGGATCAAGTCAAAAATGGCAGGAGGGGATCGGCGTCGCGCTTACCAACGAATGGCGCGGAGTCGCGTCGCACTCTCCGCTTGATCGGGGCACTCTTGGGGAACCTGACAGCGCTTGCACGCGGGGTGCCGCTGCGATTGGATGGGGACAATTCCCGAGAGGTCCTAATTGCCCATGCCGATCTATGAGTTTGCCAGCGAGGAAATCGTAAGCGCTACGGCTTGGCCCTATGCGGCGAGGCTTGACGGCTGGTTGAAGCGCCATGGCATGAGGTCTTCGATGCCGCTTTGCGGGTGGCCGTCGAGGATGGCGGACAGGGTATTGGCGAGATAGTCGACGGGGTTCACGTTCGACATCTTGCAGGTGGCGACCAGCGAGGCGAGCATGGCCCAGTTCTCGGCGCCGATTTCGTTGCCCGCGAACAATGCGTTCTTCCTTGTCAGGGCAATCGGGCGGATCTGGTTCTCGACCGGGTTGGTGTCCATTTCCAGCGTGCCATCATCGAGGGCGCGGATCAGGCCGGGCCAATGCCCCAGCGTGTAGCGGATGTCTTCGGCCAGCTGGGACTTCTGTGGGATCCGCGAGAGCTGGGCTTCCAGCCATGGTTTCAGCGCGGTGATGATCGGTGCGGAATGCTCACGTCGGGCTGCAAGGCGCACGGCAGCATCCTTTCCGCGAACGATTTTCTCGATCTGGTAGAGCAGCCCGATCTGGCGCAGCATTTCTTCGGCGATGGGTGAGCCATCGCTCTCGAAGCGCTTGACGAAGCGGCGGCGGACATGCGTCCAGCAATAGACCAGCTGCCACGGGCCGTTGTCACGCGCGATCTCGGTCAGCGCATTGTAGGACTGATAGGCATCGCATTGCAGGAAGCGACCCCTGTATCCGGCCAGAAAGTTCAGCGGATGCGCCTTGCCCCGGCCGGGGGCGTAATGGAACAGCACGATGGGTGGGCCAGCACTGCCATGACCGCGATCATCGGACACCACAGCCCAGAAGAAGCCGCTCTTGGTGGCCTTTCGGCCCGGGTCCAGAACAGGCGCGCGGGTTTCATCCACAAAGATGCGATCGGCGCCGCGCAGATGTGCCCGCATGTGATTGATGACGGGCATGAGGTGGAAACAGGCGCGGCCGACCCAGTTGCCAAGGGTGCCGCGATCCAGGTTGATCCCTTGCCGCTTGAAGATCTCGGCCTGCCGGTAGAACGGCAGGTGGTCACCGAATTTCGAGACGATGATCCAGGCGATGAAGAGTTCCGTGGGCAGACCGCCGGGGACGACATGTTCGGGCGCATGCGCCTGCGCCACGGCTTGTGAGCAGCGGCGGCAGGCATATTTCGGGCGGCGCGTGACCAGCACGCGGAACTGGGCCGGAATCACGTCAAGCCGCTCGGACACGTCTTCGCCGATCCGGGCCATCTCGCCGCAGCCGCAGGGGCAGAGCGTGCTGGCAGGCTCGATCACCCGCTCGACCCGGGGCAGATGCGACGGCAGATGGCCGCGGTTGCGCTTCGGCTTGCACGGTGCTTCCCCGCGCGCCCTTTGCATCGCAGCTTCAGCCTTCTCCTGCGCGGCCTCGAGCACACCCTGCGCAAATTCCGCATCTTCCAGGGGAAGGTTGAACTGGTCTGGCGAGAGCTTCTCGGAGCGCTTGCCGAATTTCTCGCGCTGCGCCGCACGCAGGATATCCTGCAGCCGCCGATTGGCCTCCTGGGTTTCGGCCAGTGTCGCCTCCACCTCGGCGAGGCGGGCCTTCAGAAGAGCATTTTCGCGCGCAAGATCAGGGGCTTCCATGAGAGAAGTGAATCACAGGATGCCCTGTGAGGCCAGTAAAAACAGGCCTTTCGGCGCAATTTCCCATCACCCTGCAGCCAGCGGGCGCCGCGCCCGCTCTGGCCGCACCAGCCGCCAATCCACGCCTTCAAAAAGGGCCGCGAACTGCGCGCCGGACATGCGCATGACCCCGTCGCGCACCTGTGGCCAGACGAACTTGCCGCCCTCCAGGCGCTTGTGGACCAGAACCATGCCGGTCTGATCCCAGATCAAGAGCTTGATCCTGTCGGCGCGTTTCGCCCGGAACACAAAGGCCGCTCCGCAAAACGGGTCCATCCCGAACATCTCCTGCACCGCGAGCGCCAGGCCATCGATACCCTTGCGAAAGTCCACCGGCCGCGTCGCCACGAAGACCTTCACCGGCCCGCCATGACCGAACATCACGATGCTGCAGCCCGTGCCGCGCGGATCGCCCGCGTCAGCTGCCCCTCATCGGCACCAGCGCCAGCACGGATCACGATATCGCCCACAACGATCTCGAGATCGGACCCTGCGGCCGCCACCGGTGCCGCGGACGCGCTGTCATCGACCACCAGTTCCGCGAAGACCGGCAAGGATGCCACGCTCTCGGGCACCACCAGGTTGCCTTTGCGTATCTGCTTGCGCCAATCGTAGATCTGCCAGCGTGTCGTGCCATGCTTGCGCGCCACATCAGCGACCGTCACCCCCGGCATCATGCTCTCCGCCGCGATCCGCGCCCGCTCTGCCTTCGTGCGCCGCCGCCGACCACTCGGCCCCTCAATCACTTCCAGCCGAGAAAATCCAACACCCATCGAGCCGTCCAAATGGACGCCCATTTTGCCGTCTACTTCCAAAATCCAACCCCCCCGTCACGCGCATCCGCGCAGAATGGCTGGATCAAGTCAAAAATGGCAGGAGGGGATCGGCGTCGCGCTTAC
>JBKBVT010000282.1:0-2740 GCA_046289305.1 Hyphomonas sp.
AGGACGGCGCGTCCCGCTAGGGAGGCGAGGTCAGTCCTTTCCGCCGCCGAAGCGCTCGGTCCATTCGGCGACCTGAGCGTCCTCGATCTTCTGAAACAAGACATCCGGCGGCGTGATGGCAAGGCCGCGGGGCAGGGCGTCCAGCAGGCCCGTGTCCTGCCAGTCCGGCCAGGTGCGGTTTGCTTCGGGAATGCCGAGCGCGTCGAGCACCTTCTTCGCCGCTTCCGGAATGATCGGCTGGGCGATGATCGCAAATATCGCCGCGAGGTTCAGGCCCGCGCGGACGCCCACTGCGGCGCCATCGACATCATTCTTGTATTTCACCCAGGGCTCGGCCTTGGTCAGGTATTCATTGCCAGCGGCCCAGAGCGCGCGGGTCTCTGCCGCCGCTTTGCGGAACTCCATCGCTTCATAATGCGCGTCCAGCGCTTTCAGCCGTTCACGGAGTTCTGTTTCCATCCAGGCTTCCGCCTCGCCCGGCGTACCCGCATCAGGCACAACGCCGTCGAACTTCGCGGCGCAGTATTTGGTGATCCGGTTTACGAAATTGCCGAGTACGTTGGCAAGGTCGGAGTTCACCGCCGCCTGGAAGCCTTCCCAGGTGAAGGCGGCGTCCGAGCCTTCCGGCGCATTGGCGATCAGGTACCAGCGCCAATAGTCCGCCGGCAGAATATCCAGCGCCTGGTCCATGAACACACCGCGCTTCTGGCTGGTCGAGAATTTGCCGCCATACCAGGTGACCCAGTTGAACGCTTTCAGCTTGTCGACCGTCTTCCACGGCTCACCCGAGCCGAGCAGCGTGACGGGGAAGCTCACTGTGTGGAAAGCGACATTATCCTTGCCCATGAACTGGACATATTCGGTCTCGTCCGCGCCCTTGTCGCGGCGCCAGAGGCATTCCCAGTCCTTGCCCGAGGCCTCAGCCCATTCCTGCGTCGCGGAGATATAGCCGATCGGCGCATCGAACCAGACATAGAATACTTTGGTCTCGAAGCCGGGGCGGGGCGTGCCGGACGCATCCGTCACCTTCACGCCCCAGCTGAGGTCGCGGGTGATCGAGCGGGCGATCAGCCCCTCATCCAGCCATTTGTTGGCAATGGAAACGGCGAGCTGCGGCCAGTTTGCGCCTTTGTCGTTCACCCAAGCGCGGATCGTGTCCTGCATTCCGGTCTGTTTGAGATAGAGGTGCACCGTGTCACGCACCTCGATATTGCGGCTGCCGGACACGGCGGAGTAGGGGTTCTTAAGGTCGATGGGGTCGAGCAGCCGGCCGCAGCTGTCGCACTGGTCACCGCGGGCTTTCTCATAACCGCAATGCGGGCAGGTGCCCTCGACATACCGGTCCGGCAGGAAGCGGCCATCATCGACGGCATACACCTGTTTGGAGGTGCGCTCCTCGATCAGGCCGTTCTGCTCGAGCATCTGCGCGAAATGCTGGGTCAGCGTGTGATTGGCGGGCCGCGAAGTCCGCCCGAACCAGTCATAGGACAGGCTGAAACCCTCGCCGGCGGTTTTCTGGATCTCGTACTGCTCGTCGCAATATTGCTGCACGCTCTGGCCAGCTGCCTGGGCGGCGAGTTCGGCCGGCGTGCCATGCTCATCGGTCGCGCAGATGTAAGTGACGTCATGGCCCTTCAGGCGCATCACCCGCGCATACACATCCGCCGGAAGCATCGACCCGGCCAGATTGCCGAGATGTTTGACGCCGTTGATATACGGGAGGGCGGAGGTGATCAGGATACGCCGGGTTTGCGTCATGAAATGCGGTGTCTTTCCGGTTGCAGCCGTGTCGGCTCATTCAGGCCGATGGCCAGAAGCACGCCGTTCTAACGCGGCGCGCCGGAAAAGAAACTCTCGGATACCGGTTTCAGATGCAAGTGCGCCCTGGTCAGGGGGTAGTCTGACCAGGGCGCGGACGGCACCAGAGGGAGGTTAGATGGTGCCGAAACGGTTGCGAACTTCAAACGAAACGCTCACCCGGCGGGCCATGGGCTCCACCATCGGGGCGGCTCCAGGCGCGGCAGCGTCAACGCGGCGGAAATCCGCCTCAAAGGCCAGAGGTTCGACGCCTTTCTCGATCAGCGCGGAAATAACGGTGTTGGCACGCGCTTCGGAGAGGTCTGCGGCCTCTTCGTCAGTGTGGGCTTCTTCAGATAGGACATCGAGCGAGACAGCCGCGACGTAGCAGCCTTTGAGATGCTCGCTGGCCGCCTCGATCACGCTGGCCGATTGCGGCGTCAGGGCGGTTTCGTAGGCAGAGAAATAGATATCCAGCTTCATGTCGTCGCAAATCGGGGCAACCGGTTGCGGCGCCTCGACGGGCGGGGCTGGCGGAACCTGGGCAAAAGCCGGCATTGCGAGCGCAATGGCGGCGAGTCCGGCGGCGGCATGCTTGTGAATGGCGGTCTTCATCTTCGTCTCCCTGTTGCGACGATGCATGACCTAACAACACGTGCCTCGCCCCTTTGTTCCCTGTGCCGTATAATTTTGTTTGCAATCAGGAGGTTGGTGGCAGGAAAAAGGCATTTTCAGGACTTATGAGCGGCCCCAGTAGGTGACCCGGCGCAGCAGAACCTCCATAGGCCCGCGCGAAGCAAAGCTGCGCCAGACGCCTGTGAACACGAGCGAAGCGATCGCCACCAGCGCCGCCGTGCCGATCGCTTCGCCGGCGGTCATCTGCCCATACTGATTGAGGCCGTATCCCGTGAAGATCAGCGAGAAGATCACAGACTGAAGGAGG
>JBKBVT010000283.1:0-2734 GCA_046289305.1 Hyphomonas sp.
TGCCCGGCGGCCGGCTCGCCACATCGATGCCGGCATGCAGCCGGCCGCTGCGATAGCCAAAACCGGAGGTCAGGCACACATCATTGGTCGGCACCGTCGCCAGCACGATGCCATGCGCGACGATGACGGGATGAAACTCCCGGATCCAGCGCTCCGCGTCCGCCGGCGGCGCATTCGAGACGGCCGCGCCGGGGCAGAGCCGCAGGAACTGGTTCGGCTGGAACGGCCCCTGCGCCGGATTGCGCACATCCCCCGGCGGGCCGTAATCCACCGGCGGCATGCGCAGGACGGCCTGGTTCGGGTGCGATCCGCCGGAGGCGCAGGCCGCTGCCACCAACAGCAGGCACGCCGCCAGGATCAGGCGCCCGCCTGCCCTCATGCGGTAACCTGCGCCCGTTTCGCCCCGCGCTCGATCTCCTTCGCGAGGTCCCGGCAATACAGGCCAAAGTCCACCTGCATCCGGTGGCGCGGACTGTCATAGAAGTGGCCCAGATGCGCCTCTTCATCCTCGGTAGTGATTCGCAGCATGTCGTCCCTCGCCGGGAAAACATACTTCCCTTCCAGCGCCGCGGCCACCAGTTTCGACTGCTGCTCGGCAAAGTTCACCAGCGTCGGCAGCGGCTGGGCGAGGCCGAGGAAGAACAAGGTCTCCCGCCCCGGCTGCACCATCCGCTTGAACAGCGGGAACACATTGTCCTTGGGCGTCAACTCGTCCTGCCTGAAGAAGGGGAAGGTCGTGTTGTAGCCCGTCGCCCAGATGATCGCGTCGATCTGTTCGCGCGTGCCGTCCGTGAACACCACGCTGTCGCCGTCCAGCCGGTCGATGCCGGGCTTCGGCGTGATGTCGCCGCAGCCGACCCGCGTCAGAAACTCTCCGGAGACGGAGGGATGGCCTTCCAGCGGCTCATGATCCGGCTTCGGCAGGCCGTAATCCTCCATCCGCCCGATCGTCTTCTTGATCTTCGCCTTGGCCAGTGAGCGGCCGACCTTCGCCGGCATCCAGGCCGGCAGCGCCGCCTTGTCCGCAGGTTTGCCGTCCATGTATTTCGGCAGCACCCACACGCCGCGCCGCATCGAGATGAACAGCTTCTCCGCAATCGGGCGCTGCGACAGTTCCGACGAGATATCCATCGCCGAATTGCCCGCGCCCACGATCATCACCCGCTTGCCGCGGAAATCATACGGCGCGAACGGGTCGCGGTAGTAATGCGAATGCACCTGATAGCCGCTGAACGCGCCCGGATAGGTGGGCGTGCGCGCGTCCCAGTGATGGCCGTTGGCCACGCACACGGCATCATAGTCGCGCGTCTCTCCGGTCGACAGCGTCACCCGGTAGCGCCCATTCGCCAGATCCGCCACATCGGTCACGGAGGTATTGAACGTGATCGTCTCGCGCAGCCCGAAATGGTCCACATAGTCATGGAAATACTGCAGGAGCTGGGCATGGTGGGGAAAGTCCGGCCAGTCCGCCGGCACGGGATAATCCTCAAACGCGAGCCGCCATTTGGAGGTGTCGATATGCAGTGACTGGTAGCAGGAGGAGACCCCGTTGGGGTTCTGATAATACCAGTTCCCGCCAATATTGTCTGACTTTTCAAAGCAATCATAAGCCAGCCCGGCATCCTTCAGCCGCTTGGCCATGGTGAAGCCGGAACAGCCCGCCCCGATGATGCAGGTCTTGGGTTTAGCCGACGTTTCAAACGCCATGTGAGTGCCTCCTGAAAATGCCTCGCCGGTTGTTTTTGATTTGTTAGCGATGGGAGTGATGTTATCCGCCCTTCAGCAAGCGTCAAATCCCGACGCGGGGTAAGCCTTCCATGACTGACGACACCTCCGGCTCTGACCGTATCGCCGCCATGATGCGCCAGCATGTCGATCTGATGAACAGCGCCGTGCCCTGGGGCAACGAGGTCGGCTTCAGAGTGCTGGAGGTCCAGCGCGGCCATGTCCGCGGCGTCCAGCCCTGGGCGGAGCATCTCGTGGGCGACCCCGAGACCGGCGTGATCCATGGCGGCGTCATCACCACCTTCCTCGACAATCTCTGCGGCATGGCCTGCACCGCCGCGATGACGGAGCTGCGCTTCGTCGCCACCATCGACCTGCGGATCGACTATATGCGCCCCGCCGAAAAAGGCCGCGACATCATCGGCGAGGCCGAATGCTACCACCTCACCCGCACGGTCTGTTTCACCCGCGCCTGGGCCTATCATGAAAGCCGCGACCGGCTGATCGCCACCGCCGCCGGCACCTTCGCCATCAACCAGCCCCGCTTCGGCGGCAGCCGGAAGAAGAAAGACGCATGACCGAAACGGCCACCAATCCGAGGGCGGACGATATCAACGCCATCCTCGCGCGCATCCCCTTCGTGCAGACGCTCGGCATGCGCTGCGAAATCCTCGGCGACGAGATGACCACCATCCTGCCCTTCCAGGACAAGCTGATCGGCAATGTCACCATCCGCGCCCTGCATGGCGGCGCCATCGCGTCCTTCCTTGAACTGACGGCCATGCTGCAGGTCTATCTCGTCTCGGACCTCCCCCGCCCGCCAAGGCCGATCAACCTGACCATCGACTATCTCCGCCAGGGCCACGCCAAGGACCTCTACGCCCGCGCCGTCGTCCTGAAGCTCGGCCGCCGCATGGCGTCGGTCCGCGCCGAAGCCTGGCAGGAAAACCGCGCCGAACCCGTCTCCGCCATCGTCGCGCATTTCCTGGTGGCCGCGGAATAACCGCCC
>JBKBVT010000026.1:0-19295 GCA_046289305.1 Hyphomonas sp.
GATGAAGGATGGCATGCGCGCCGACCAGGTGGCGCAACTTGCCGTGGCGCTCTGCTCGGATCAATCCTCGAACGTCAGCGGACAGATTTTCGGCGTGCGCGGCAATGAAGTGATCCTGTTCGACCAGCCGCGCCCGGTGAAATCCATGGCCCGCCTCGAAGGCTGGAACCCGGAAACGCTGATCTCGCACTGCTTCCCGGCGATGAGCCCGGACTTTACGGATATGGGTGCAACGGCGAGCATTTTCCCGTATGATCCTGTCTGACCGGGGGGACGGTCTGCGCGTATCCTGACATCAAGGGAGGGGCGCATGAACAAGGCTGGACTACTCGTGACCGGCGCGACGGGCACGGTCGGCAGGGCATTGCTGGCAGAATTGAAACACCGGCAGTTACCTGCCCGAGTGCTGGTGCGCGACCCGGCACGGGCGCCGGACCTTGCCAGGATGGGGTTTGATCTTGTTACAGGGGACCTGTCCGATCCCGCCACGCTCGGCGCAGCGATGGAGGGGATTGCAAGTGTCTTCCTGCTGACTCCGGTTCATCAGCAGGCTGAGACCCTGGTCCAGAACGGCCTGGAAGCTGCCCGCGAGGCCGGGGTGGAGCGTGTGGTCCGGTTGTCCGCGCTTGGCGCAGGTGTAGACAGCGCCCCGGAAATCCTTCGGCAGCATGGCAGCTGCGATGCCATGCTCATGGCGTCAGGACTAGGCTGGACGATCCTGCGGCCGAACGGGTTTTTCCAGAACCTCCTCTGGCAGGCAGGTCCGATCCGCGCCGAGGGCCGCTTCTACCTGCCGCTCGGCGCGGCGCGCCTCAGCTATCTGGATGTGCGCGACGTTGCGGCCGCCGCCGGGCAGGTTCTGGCGACCGGCGGCCATGAGGGCTGCGTGCACGAACTCACGGGCAGTGAAGCGCTGACCTGTGCCGAGATGGCGAACACGCTGTCCGCAGTTGCCGGCCGGGAGGTGACCTATGTGCCGGTTCCGCCGGAGATGGCGGAGCAGTCGCTGAGAGGCATGGGCCTGCCGGACTGGGATGCGAGAGCCGTGACCGAGTTGCAGACCTGGTTCGCGGACGGGCACGCCGCAGCGGTCAGCCCAGACCTTGTGGCGCTGACCGGCTACCGCCCCCGCCGCTTTGAGGATTTCGCGCGCGACCATGCGAACGCCTTTGGCGGCTGATCGCGGAACGGCTTAGTCCGGTCGCAGGTCTCGCGGACCTTCGTCTTGGGCAGGCGCCGGATCGCTTGCGTCATCCTCCGGCACCACCGGCGACCTTGGCTCCTGCGGCGACTCTTCGTCCGGGAGCGGCTCAAGCGGCGTAGCCCCTAACTCAGGCACCTCCGCTTCCGGCACCTCGCCGGTCTCCGGCCGGGGCGAACTGCGCAGGGTTTCATCGGCCGCATTCAGAAGCTCGTTGAGCTCGTCATTGCGATTGCGCGGCGCTTCGCTGTCCGCCTCCGGGCCGCCGAGGGCTTCGTCGCCGGTCTCCGGAATTTCGGGCAGCTCTTCCAGCGCTGGCGGAGGCCGCGGCGTCTCGCCTTTCGGGGTATCACGTGGCGGCAGTCTTGGCGCATCGCCGCCCAGCACGCAGGCGGCATAGCCCTCATTGGCGACGACCCGCATACGGCCCTGAATGGAGCCGGCACGGCTCTGCACATAAGGCCCCGGATTGACGGCGCGCCAGCGGTTCGGGCTGGGCAGCACGGCCGCGAGCAGCGCCGCTTCGCGCTCTGTCAAATCCGCCGCAGATTTGCCGAAGCGTGCCTGCGCGGCCGCCTCGGCGCCGAACAGGCCATCCCCCCATTCGGCGACGTTGAGATAGACTTCCATGATCCGCCGCTTGCCCCAGACGGCCTCGATCACATAGGTCATCCAGGCTTCGCCGGCCTTGCGGGGCATGCCGCCGCCATTCCAGAAGAACACATTCTTCGCTGTCTGCTGGCTGATCGTGGAGCCGCCGCGCCGCGACCGGTCAGGGTTCTTCGCGTTCCACGCGCGGGCTGCCTCGACCGCGTCCCAGTCGATGCCGCCATGCTCGCAGAAACGCGCATCCTCTGCGGCGATCACCGCATAGACGAGGCGAGGTGAGATATCCTCAAGCTTCACCCAGTTGCTGCGCACATCCTGGCCCTCGCCGGAGCGCTGCGCCATCAGGATCGTGCCGGGCACGGGGACAGCGGCGAGCAAGAGCGCATAGAGATGCGGCAGCAGGACGAGCGCGAACAGGCTGAGGCCGACAATCGCGAGGCGGCGACCCCAGCGCGGGCGGCGTTTTTCCGGCTGGCCGGTGTGCATTTCGCTCATGCTGCCTCATCCCATTCCGCGGCGACCGACAGATCGGACTCGGCGCCATACCGGCGCGCCTTTTCCGATGCAAAGCGGGCAGGATCAAGGCGGGCAAGCGCCCAGACGGCTGCGCCGCGCACGAGGGGCGAGGCATCGTCCAGCAACGGCAACAGGCTCGGCACCAGGCGGGGGCTGCCGGAATTGCCGATGGCAATGCAGACATTGCGCACGAACCGGTCACGGCCCGATCGTTTCACCGGCGAGCCGGAGAACACATCGCGGAAAGCCGCGTCATCAAGGGCGGCGAGTTCGTCCAAGTCCGGGCCTTTCAGTTCGGCACGCGCAAACAATGCTGATTCAGACGCCGTCTGAGCGAATTTGTTCCATGGGCAGACGGCCAGGCAGTCATCGCAGCCATAGATGCGGTTGCCCATGGCAGCGCGGAATTCCTGCGGGATCGGGCCGGCATGTTCGATGGTGAGGTAGGATATGCAGCGGCGGGCGTCGAGCTGGTAGGGCGCGGGAAAGGCGTCCGTCGGGCAGATGTCGAGACAGGCGCGGCAGGAGCCGCAATGGTCGGTTTCGGCCAGGTCCGGCGCCAGGTCCGCGCTGGTGAGCACGGTGCCAAGAAAGAACCAGGAACCGAGATCGCGGCTGACGAGGTTTGTATGCTTGCCCTGCCAGCCGAGCCCGGCCAGCGCGGCGAGCGGCTTTTCCATCAGCGGCGCGGTGTCGACGAAGACTTTCACATCGGCGCCGGTGATGGCGGCTACCTCCCCTGCAAGCTGTTTGAGGCGGGACTTGATGACGTCGTGATAATCGCGGCCTCGCGCATAGACCGAGATGTTGCCGGTTTCGCGCGCTGCGAGCGTTTCCAGTGGGTTATGTTCCGGCCCGTAATTCATTGCCACGACGAGGGCTGAACGTGCTTCGGGCCACATGGCGGTTGGCGAAGACCGGCGCACGAGCGTCGTCTCCATCCAGCCCATCTCGCCATGCCGGCCGAGCGCGACGAAGTCCTGCAGGCGGGCGCCAGCCTCCCAGGCTGTATCCGCGCGCGCAATGCCGGCGGCGTCAAAGCCCAGGGCAAGCGCGGCCTGTTTCAGTCTCGCAGGCGTATCAGAAATCAAGTTCGGCATAATGCGGCGCGGGGCGGGCCGCCTCCAGGCGGTCGGCCAGCAGGGGACGGAAACTCGGGCGGGATTTGACCCGCATGTACCATGCCTTCAGGTCCGGCACCGCATCCCATTGCACATCGCCGAAATAGTCATAGGCCGACAGGTGCGCCGCCGCCGATAGATCCGCCAGCGACAGATGCCGCCCGGCGAGATAGCCGCGCTCTTCAGCCATTGCATTGAGGAAGGTGAGCCGCCCGCGCAGCGCATGCATGCCGCGGCGGAGCTTCTCCGAATCCGGCTGCCGGTCGCGGCGGACCCATTGCATGACGCGCTCGGTCAGCAGCGTGTCGGTCACCTCTTCCATGCCCGCCTCTACCCAGGACCAGAGCCGGCGCGCCTCGGCCCGCTCGCGCAGGTCCGCCGGCAGCAGGGGCGGCGCGGGGCGAGTCTCTTCGAGGTGTTCGCAGATCGCATGCGTGCCGCTGGCTGCGAAGGGCAAAGCGCCTGAGAGCGCGACCAGAGCCGGGGTGACGGCGCCCGGCGTAATCGCGCTGACTTCCGGCCGGGGAAGCCAGGGAGGCGACACGGCGCTCTCGAACGCCTCGCCCTTTTCGGCAAGCACGAGGCGGACAAGCCGGCCGGCAGGGTCGAGGGGCCAGTGATACAGACGCAGCATGCAGACACTGTGGAATACAGGTGTAAACTTTCTGTGGCGGCCTTCACGAAACGCTGGCTTTGCGCCTCGCGGAGTCTGTGGTTAGACGGGCCATCCTTCATGCCAACCGACAGGTTCCCATGTTTCGCCCCCGCACTGCTCTTGCGCTTCTTGGCGCTGTCTCCGTTCTCGCCCTCACGGCCTGTGGGCCGAATTCCGCTATTGGCCGCAGCGATCCAGACATCGTGAAACTGGAAGAAGCGCCGATCGGCCAGCTTCCGACCGGCGTGACCCCGACCGTCTACCGCCTGAACCTGGTGACCGATCCGGCCGCCGAGGGCTTCACGGCGGATGTCGAGATCGACGTGACGCTGGACACCGCCCATGCGCGCATCTGGCTGCACGCGCAGGACCTGAACATCCTCAACGTCTTCGCGCGCATACCGGGCGGCGAGATGATTCCCGCGACCTATACCGGCAATCTCGCGCCGGGCGGTGTCTCCCGCCTGGATTTCGAGACGCCGCTGCCGGCTGGCCAGGTGACGCTCGTCTTCGACTATGAGGCGCCTTACAATCTCGGCCTCGCCGGTCTCTACAAGGTAACGCAGGGTGGCCAGCCTTACCTTGCCAGCCAGATGCAGGCCATCGATGCGCGCCGGATGGTGCCGAGCTTTGACGAGCCGCGCTTCAAGACGATCTGGGCAGTGACGGTGACCGCGCCGGAAGACCTGAAAGTGATCGCCAATGGCGCGCAGATTTCGAGCGAGCCCGCCGGGGACGGCATTGAGCTGCATACATTTTCGCCGACCCGTCCGATCCCCTCCTATCTCCTCGCCTTCGCCGTGGGGCCGTATGACGAGAGCGAACTGCAATGGATTGACTATAAGTCGGGGCTCCGACCCGCGCAGGTGCCGCTGCGCGGCTTCGCCGCCGCCGGCAAGGGCGGGCAGTTGGCCGATGCGCTGGAGATTACGCATCCGATGCTGATCTGGCAGGAAGAGTATTTCGCGGAAGCCTATCCTTACGGCAAACTCGACCTGATCGCGGCGCCGGACTTTGCCTGGGGCGCGATGGAGAATGCCGGTGCCATCATCTACCGCGAGGCGGCACTGCTAATCGATGAGCGCACCACGCTGGGCCAGCGCCGCAGCGTCTACAACATCCACGCGCATGAACTGGCGCATCAATGGTTCGGCAATCTCGTAACGCCGAAATGGTGGAACGATATCTGGCTGAACGAATCCTTCGCGACCTGGTTCAGCTACAAGACCATGGAAGCCATGGAGCCTCAAGGCGAATGGTCCCTCAGCCCGATCGCGTCGGGCCTGAACGCGATGCGCGATGACAGCCTTCAGAACGCCCGCCAGATCCGCAATCCGATCGCCTCCAATGGCGACATAAATGATGCCTTTGACGCGATCACCTATTCCAAGGGTGGCAGTGTGCTCAATATGTTCGAGACCTATCTCGGCGAGGACGCGTTCCGTGGGGGCATCCGCGTACACATCAAGCGCTTTGTTGATGGCGTAGCAGATCTCGATGACTTCCTGCAGAGCATGGCCGAAGGCGCCGGCGATGAAGCTGTGATCGACAGTTTCCGCAGCTTCGTGTTGCAGCCCGGCATTCCGATGCTGGATGTGACCCTGTCCTGTCCCGAGACCGGCCCGGCCGCGCTGGAAGTGGTGCAGAGCCGGTATGCCCCGCTCGGCTCGGCCATAGACCGCAAGGCGATGATCTGGCGGATCCCCTTCTCGGCGCGGATACAAGGCGAAGGCGGTGAGCAGGTGGTCCAGCAGATGCTGACGACCGAAACCAGCCGGATCGAACTTGATGCGTGCCCGGATTATGTGATGCCGAATGCGGGCGGGACGGGATACTGGCGCTTTGCGCTGGACGAAGGCAGCGCCGCCAGCCTTGCCGAAAACTATGCCGCGCTGACCGCCGGGGAGCAGATGGTGCATCTCGACTCTCTCATTGCAGGCTTCGAAGCCGGCAATGTCAGCGCAGACCTGCTGCTGCAGGGGCTGGAAGCCTCTGCCGGCGGATCGGCCGCCGCCATGATCCGTCCTCTGACATCGCTGCGCCGCTATCATGCGCAGATGCCAGCCGAACAGCGCGGCGCCTTTTCCCGCTGGGTCGAGCAGACCTATGGACCGGCCGAACGCCGCCTGAACACGCGGCCCGCTGCCTCGCTGACGGCGCGCGAAACACTGCTGAAGGAATCCCTGTCCGCCCTGCTGATCGCCATCGGCGACCGGCCACAGGCGCGCGGCGCGGTCGTGCAGCGGGCGGAGCGCTTCATTGGCGCAGGCGGACGGAGCCCCGACCCGGCCGCACTGCAGCCGCAGGAACTCGGCGCCGCCATGGGCGCGGCCATCGAGGACAAGGGCCGGGAATTCACGGATGCGGCGTTGGCCTATGTTCTTGCCTCAGAGAATCAGACGGAGCGGTCGACCATCCTGCGCGGTATCGCGGCGCGGGCGAGCCCGGAGATTGCCGCGGACCTCGTCCGCCAGCTGCCGGACCTCGCGCTCAGCCCTTCTGAAATCTATTCGGTGCTCGCCGCCGCCTTCACGGCCTCAGGCGATGCCAGCAATCCCGGCCTGAATGACGCCGCTGTGAGCCCGGTCTGGGAAGCGTTCGAGAGCCGGTTCGACGCCATCATGGACAAGCTGCCGGTCGTGCGCCGGCAACAGGTCGGCGCCTTTGCGGGCGGCTTCTGCTCGGCGGCAGACGCGGAGCGGGCCAAGTCTTTCCTCGACAGCAAGGCGGACATCATTGCCGGCTATGAACGCCAACTCGCGCAGGCAACGGAACGCGTCGCGCTGTGCGAGGCGTTGACCGGACAGCGCTTGCCGCTGCTCGCCGCCGCCTTCGAAGACTGAGCACGGACCCGGTATGGGGCGCTGATCCGTCAGCGCCCCATGAACTGCCGCACGGCGTCGGCCGACAGCGCGAATTTGGCGAAAGACCAGTCGCGGTCCCGGCCCAGCGTCCCAAGCGTTGCGAGGAGCTGCTTGCGGCCTTCCCCGCGCGCCGCGAGCCAGGCATCGGCGCCGCCCGCAGCGAGGGCTTCTTCGCAGACACCCGCCTGCAGCCGGACCAGTTCGGAGATGAGACGCCGGCCAGCCACGCGGTCCCAATAGGGCGCGCGGGTCAGCCCCTCGCGCGCAGAGGCGCGGACCCGGTCGAGCCGTAAGGCGTCGCCAATCTGGTAGAAAGACGCGCCCACTTCGGGAACGGACGATCCGGCGCGTTCGGCCAGATCCGTCACCACGAGGCCTTGCGAGAAATAACTCATTGCCGCAGCCCAGCGCGCCAGGTTTTCCGGGGCCCCACGCTTGGCATAGCCACGGGTGGCGCGTTCGATGCGAGAGGCTGGGAAGGCCGTCTGTATGTCAGACAGCGCCGCCTTCAGCTCATTCAGCGGGCCATGCGTGCGTTCTACGGCCTCGCCGGTGGTCGCGTCCGGCAGCGTACGGATGAACCAGGCGGCCGCCTCGCTGACGGCCTGTATGGCCTCCTCCTGCAGATCAGTCTGCAGATCCGCCGGCGCCTTGTTGTCGAGCGTAAAGACTTCCTTGCGGAAGCCGCCAATATCGAGCACCGCCCGGGCGGCCTCGACACCGCGCACCATTTCGGCCGGCGCCGCACCCGTCAGCTCCCGCAGCCGCAGCAGTGGAACCGGCCCGCCGAGATCGAGGCTGCGATTGGCGATGATGGTCGCGATGATTTCGCGCCGCAGACGGTGATTGGCGAGGGCCTCGTCAAAGCCGTTGATCGGGCTCGGGAAATAACCTTTCAGAACGTCCGTGAACCACGGATCGTCCGGCAGGTCCGAGGCGACAATGTCGTCGAACAGGATAATCTTCGACCAGGCAAGCAGCACCGACAGTTCCGGCCGGGTCAGCGCGCGCCCTTCAGCGCCGCGTTCCTGCATCTCCGTGGTCGACGGCAAGCCCTCCAGCGCGCGGTTCAGCACACCGCGGTCCTCAAGGTAGACCATCAGGCGTTCGAGGGCCTCGTGATCGTCCAAAGCATTCGCTGTCGCCAGCGTCAGCGCATTGGTCTGATCATAATTGTGCGCCAGCACGAGCCTTGCGACATCATCTGTCATCTCTGCCAGCATGTCGTTGCGGTCGTCAGATTTCAGCACGCCGAGGCGGATCGCTTCGGCTGCCAGAATCTTGATATTCACTTCGTGGTCGGAAGAATCGACGCCGGCGGAATTGTCGATCGCGTCGGTGTTGATCAGACCGCCCGCCTTGGCAAACTCGATGCGGCCGGCTTGGGTGAGCCCCAGATTGGCGCCCTCCCCGATCACCTTGGCGCGCAGATCGCGGCCATTGACGCGGATCGCATCATTGGCGCGGTCGCCGACATCGGCATGGCTTTCGCTGGCCGCCTTCACATAGGTGCCGATGCCGCCAAACCAGAGCAGTTCGGCCTCGGCCTTCAGAAGCGCGTGGATCAGCTCGTCAGGCGGAACGGCGTCTTTCGCGAGGCCCGTCATCGCCTTCACCTCGGGCGTCAGGGTAATCGACTTGGCCGACCGCTCGAACACGCCGCCGCCCTTGGAGATCAGCTTGGCGTTGTAGTCGGCCCAGCTTGAGCGTGGCAGATCAAACAGGCGCTGGCGTTCGGCAAGGCATTTCTTCGCATCCTTTGGATCGGGATCAATGAAGATGTGCATGTGGTTGAAGGCCGCGACCAGACGGATTTCCGGCGACAGCAGCATGCCATTGCCGAACACGTCGCCGCTCATGTCGCCGACACCGATGACCGTGAACGGCTCAGTCTGGATGTCCTTGCCAATCTCGCGGAAATGGCGCTTCACGGCCTCCCAGCCACCGCGCGCGGTGATGCCCATCTTCTTGTGGTCATAACCGGCCGAACCGCCAGACGCGAAGGCATCTCCCAGCCAGTGACCCTTATCGAGGCTGATCGCATTCGCAGTATCCGAGAAGGTCGCCGTGCCCTTATCGGCCGCCACGACGAGATACGGATCCTCGCCGTCCCAGATGACGGTGCGCGTTGGATGCGTGACCTTGCCGTCGACGATATTGTCCGTGACGCCGAGCAGGGCCGTGATGAATTCCTTGTACGCGTCACGCCCGCTCTCGAACCAGGCATCGCGGTCCGAACGGTCGGCGAGTTGTTTGGGGAAGAACCCGCCCTTCGAGCCGACCGGGACGATGACGGCATTCTTGACTTGTTGGGCCTTGACCAGGCCGAGCACTTCGGTGCGGTAGTCCGAAGGCCGGTCCGACCAGCGCAGCCCGCCGCGCGCCACAGGCCCGAAGCGCAGATGCACGCCTTCGACCCTCGGGCTGTGCATGAAAATCTCGCGGTAGGGCTTGGGCTCAGGCAGATCGGCCAGGTCGCGGCTCGCGACCTTGAAACTGATGAACGGGCGCGCCGCGCCGCTCTCTTCCTGTTGGTAGAAGTTCGTACGCTGAATGGCCGAGACGAGATCGAACATCCGGCGTAGGACCGTGTCGTCTGCAAGGCTCGCAACGTCCTTCATGGCCGTCTCGAACTGCTCGGCAATACTCGCCTGTGCTTTCTTGCGCGCATCATTGGTTTTGTGCGTTGACGGATCGAACCGATCGGCGAAAAGATCGAGGATAAGGCGGGTCGCAGCGGGGTATTTCGCCAGCGCCGTCTCCTGCACCTCCTGCGGGGGCTCCATGCCGCTTTGGCGGCGGAAGGCGGCCAGCGCGCGCATGACCGCGGCTTCGCGCCAGCTCGCCTGAGCCGTCAACACAAGCCGGTTGAACCCGTCATTCTCGGCCCAGCCGCTCCAGACCGCGATGAACGCGTCCTCGAAGGCGAGAGCGAGCTGATCAAGCTCGAGGCTGGAGCCGTCCGCGGTCTCCATCGACAGCGCGTGGACCCAGTAGACATCCGGCGCATCCTCTGCCGGCTTCGTCAGGGGGCGGACAGGATAGCCTGTCTCGAAGTCCACGAAGAGGCCGAGATTCTCGAACACCGGCACGCATCGCGACAGCGGGATGGATCCCGTGCGGGTGTAGATCTTGATCCGGACCTTGGAGGCGCGGTCATGGTCATTCCGGAAGGCCCGGGCAACGATCGGCCGGCCGGCGCTGAGCGCGGCCATGCCCGTCACATCCTTGAGGGCTTCTTCCGGGGTGAAGGCTTCCCGGTAGGCGGCATTGAAGGCCCCGATGAAGCTGCGGGCCCCTTCCCGGTCGGCGCCGGTCAGCGGTGAGCCCATAAGCAGTTCCCGAAAGCCCTGATCCCAGGTCCGGGACAGCTCAATGATGCGCCGCTCGAGCGCCTCGGCGTCCGGTTCCGGATGACCCGGCTCAAGGGCAATTTCGAAATGCACCCGGGCGAGTGGGCCGGAATCGAAATAGGGCTGGAAACTTTTCAGCTCGCCGTTCCATGCCTCGGTCAGCACGGCGGCGATCCGCTGGCGCAGCGCGGTATCATAGGATTCCCGCGGGACGAAGACGAGTGCGGTCACGAACCGGTCGAACTCGTCGCGGCGCAGGAACAGTTTCGTCCGGGGACGGCCTATCAGGTGCAGCGCCGCCTTGACCATAGGTCCCAGAACAGTCGAGCGGGTCTGCAGAAGCTCATCGCGCGGCCAGGTCTCGATCAGGTTGGCGAGTGCCTTCTCGGTGTGACCGCCCGGCGCCGCGCCGGACGCCGCCATGATCTTCTGGACGCGGCGCCGCACGAACGGGATCGACCGCGCCGTCTCGTCATAGGCCTCTGCCGTAAATAAGCCGAGGAAGCGGACCTCGCCATTCACCCGGCCTTCGGAATCGTATTTCTTCACGCCGATGTAATCGCATGGGACGCGCCGGTGCACGCGGCTCGGCAGCGTCGATTTGGCAATGATCAGCGGGATGGGAGATTGCAGGAAATCACCGATCTCCCGCGTCAGCATCAAGGGCTCGCTGTCACGGGTCAGGACGTTGAGATTCTCATCCCTGAGAATGCCGAGATTAGAGCCCTCTACCATCAGCGGTTCGGCCGGTTTGACATTGCCGTCCGCATCGGTCTCGAAATCATATTCCCGGCAACCAAGGAACACGAAATGCTCCTTGTACAGCCATTCCAGAAATTCCACCGCCTCGTCGCGTTCGGCAGGCAGCAGATGACGTAAGGCCGCGAGGCGCTTCATCTCGCTGCGCATACGGGTGCTCATGGCGGCGTGGTCAGACACGGCCCGCTGGACATCCGCCAGAGTGGCCCGGGTGCCTTCCTTCAGCAGGTCCGCCTCGTCCGGCGTTAACAGCGGCAGGTGAATCTGGATCAGCGACAGCATCCGCCCGTCACTCAGTCGAACCACCGGATGGAACAGCGTTTTGACCTCCTGCCCCTGCGCCGCGCATTCGCCGAGGAGTGAATCGACGAGGAAGGGCATGTCCGGTCCGGCGGCTTCCAGGATGCTGCGCGAGAGCGGCGCTCCGTCCTCGCCTTCGCCCTGCAGAATAACGCGCACATCCTGCTGGCCCGCCGGCACACTTGCCGCCCAGTCCCACGCTCCGAGGGCGAGCGCGCAGATATCCGCCTCGCTGAGACCTGTCAGGTCTTCGCCGGCGGCTTCCTGGAGGAATTGTTCGAGCACCTGGCCAGCCGGGCCAGTGGCGGTAGCGGAACGGGACATGATATCGACTTTCGCAGCAGACCGATCAAGAACCGGGTCTAGCCGCGCGGGCAGCCGCCTTCAACGCTGATGTTTCAGGCAAGGTTGTCACGATCTGGAGAGAGTGCGCGAAAAACGAGGCGCCAAACGAAGCGGACCCGCCAGACGGGGACATGTCTGGCGGGCCCTACAGGCAGTTTCCGCAGGCTGGGTGGGGGGACGCACGCGGAAGCCTGATCTTAGTAGATGTCGTCCTGATTTGCGGTAAATCAACCACAAACCCACATGAGAAACGTAAATTTTTTGTAGTGATATGCGCATGAGAATCACGCACTCACACCCTCAACCCGGTTGCGATGTAACACTTCGGTGACGTGCTGACCAGCCTGTCATGCAGATGATACTGACTCTTCCCGGCCGTCATGTCCACCGGGAAACCCGTCAGCCGACAAGAGGATGGCGATCCAGCGGGTGCTCTGGGACTGAGCAAAGATGATCATCATCAGGACCGTCAGCGGAGCCGACAGGAACATGCCGGGAATTCCCCAGATCAGCCCCCAGATCGCCAGCGCCAGCAGCACGACCAGCGCCGAAAGGTTCAGTGAGTCGCCCATCATACGCGGCTGCAGGAAGTTGCCGATCGAGAACTGCCAAAGGCTGGCCACGGCAAAGACGATGAGGGCGTAAACATAAGACGCCTCCTCGCCTTCCCCCGGAATCCAGCCCGGAATTTCAGGCTGAACCAGCGCGAAGAGCGGGGGAATCAGCGCCGCCACAATCGAACCGACGGTCGGTATATAGTTCAGGACAAAGATCAGCGCCGACAGGAACAGGGCATTCTGAACGCCGAGGGCCAGGAAGGACACATAGCTGAGCGCCGTGATGATCGCGGAAATCACCGTCTGGGTCCAAAGATACCGTTCGATGGCGACCCGCGCATCGTTGCCGATCCGCCGGACCTGATCGCGCCGCTCGGGATCTGGAAAAATATTGTCGAGCTTCTGCGTCCACATCGACTGGGCCGCAAACAGGAACCCGACATAAATCAGGATCAGCACAAGATCGCCCGACAGCCCGCTGACCGAATTGGCAATGGTCGCAAAGAAGCGCTGGCCGCTTTCATTGAACATTAACTGCGTCAGCGTGGGCGCATCACTCAGCCCCGCCAGCCCATAGGCGGCGGCGATCAGGCCGTTGATCTTCTCCTCATACTCGCTGGCGTCGCGGCCGAATTCGGCGACCCCGTTCGCCAGGAGCGCAATGAACCCGACGAAGCCCGCAATCACGAGGAGAATAGCAATCGCCCGTGCGGCGCCGATCTTCAGGGTCCGCGAGGCGTTATCGATGACCGAAGCAAACCCCTCGACGATCAGGAACAGGAACAGGGCGAGCGCAAAGGTCGCCAGGATCTCCCGCCCGCTATAGAGCAGCGCGATGATCACCCCGGTCGCGATGATCCAGATGCCTGTCCGGTTTGCGCTATCCATGCCCGCCACTCCGCCGATATTGCGCGAGCGTTAAAGCGCGGTCCTGCGCCGTCAAGCACAGAAAGCCGCGCAGCGCGGGCTTGCCGAATTCTGCGGAATGACTAGCCTTGGCCGCGTATTCGGGCATGACACAGCCATCGCGCAGCAAGGGGCCGCACCAATGAGCGAGACGATTTTCCTCGGGGGCGCCGACGCTGACAAGACCGGCCGGCCGGACATCGCCCAGAACCTGATCCTCAAAGTCGCCAACCGTCACGGCCTCGTCGCCGGCGCGACCGGCACCGGCAAGACCGTCACCCTGCAGGTGATGGCGCAGGCCTTCTCCGATGCCGGTGTGCCGGTTTTTGCAGCCGATGTGAAAGGTGACCTGTCCGGCATCGCCATGCCCGGCACCGAGACGCACAAGGCGCACGGCGCCTTCATCTCCCGCGCCGAAAATATCGGCATGGGCCCGCTCGACTATCACCCTGCCCCCGTCGTGTTCTGGGATCTGTTCGGCGTGCAGGGCCATCCGATCCGCACGACCATCGCCGAGATGGGCCCGGTCCTCCTCTCCCGCCTGATGGGCCTGACCCAGGTGCAGGAAGGCATCCTCAACATCGCCTTTCAGTATGCGGACGACCGCTGCCTCGACGATCCGGACTTCCGCATCCTTGACCTGAAAGATCTGCGCAAGCTGCTTCTGCATCTCGGCGAACCGGGCATTCGGGAGGATGTTAGCCGACGCTATGGCAATGTCGCCGCCGCCTCGCTGTCCGCCGTCCAGCGCGAGTTGCTGGTGCTGGAACGCGCCGGCGCGGAAGCCTTCTTTGGCGAACCAGCGCTCGAGCTTGAGGATTTCATGCGCACGACCCGGGACGGGCGCGGCTATGTTAATATCCTCGACGCGACCCGGCTCATCAACAGCCCGAAACTCTATTCCACCTTCCTGCTCTGGCTCCTTTCGGAACTGTTCGAACGGCTGCCCGAGATCGGCGACCCGGAAAAGCCGCGCCTCGTCTTCTTTTTCGATGAGGCCCATCTTCTGTTCACGGATGTGCCCCCGGCTCTGCTTCAGAAGATCGAACAGGTCGTCCGCCTCATCCGCTCCAAGGGGGTCGGCGTCTACTTCGTCACGCAGAACCCGCGCGATGTGCCCGAATCTGTCCTCGCGCAGCTCGGCAACCGGATCCAGCATGCTCTGCGCGCCTATACGCCGACGGAGCAGCGCGCCGTGCGGTCCGCCGCCGACTCCTTCCGCCCGAACCCTGCCTTCAAGACCGAAACCGTGATCACGGAGCTCGGCGTCGGCGAAGCGCTCGTTTCGACTCTGGACGCCAAAGGCACGCCCACGATCGTCCAGCGCACGCTGATCCGCCCGCCCTCGTCCCGGCTCGGCCCGCTTACTGAGGCCGAGCGCGCCGAGATCACCAAGGCGAGCCCTGTGCTCGGCCGGTATGACAAGATGTTCGACCGCGAGTCCGCCTATGAAATCCTGACGCGGAAGGAAGAGGCCGCCGCAAAGGAGGCCGAAAAGGCCCGCCTCGCTGCCGAGAAGGAAAAGGAGGCGGCGGCCAAAGCGAAAGCCAGCGCCAAGGCGCCGGCAAAGGCTCCCGCCAAGGGCCGCACCACCACCGCCTCGCGTTCGCGCCGCATGACCCCGACCGAGCGCGCCACCAACACCGCCGCCACGACCGTCAGCCGGGAAGTTACTCGCTACATCCTGCGCGGCATCCTCGGAGGCATGAAGAAGAAATGAGAACGCTCCCCCTCACCCTCGCCGCCGCGCTGCTGCTCGCCGCCTGCGCCTCCGGAAACACCGAAGCCCAGTGGACCAGCCGCCCCGGCGCGCAGCCCTTCGCCACCGCCCACACCACTTGCCGGGAAGTGAGCTATGGCATCGAAGCCAACTTCATCACCTGCATGGCCGGACGCGGCTGGGTGCGGCGGTAGGGCCAGGCGCGCCCCTCCCCCAGCGTCAGGAGTGGCGAAATGCCTCTGTCGCTCTTATACTATCATCAGAATTTCAATCAGACATGCCAAGGGAGGCACGCGCCCATGAAAGAGTATCTCAAATTCTACATCGACGGCGAATGGGTCGATCCGGTCACCCCGCGGACGCTGGAAGTCGAGAACCCCGCCACAGAGGAGAATTTTGCGGTCATCTCGATGGGCTCAAAGGCTGATGTCGACAAGGCGGTTGCCGCCGCCAAGCGCGCCTTTCCTGAGTTTTCCAAGACCTCGGTCGAATACCGCGCTGACCTGCTCGACAAGATCACCGCCGGTATCCAGAAGCGCATGCCGGACCTCGCCGAGGCGATCTCGAGCGAGATGGGCGCCCCGATGTGGCTGGCGAATGCCGCCCAGGTGCCCGCCGGCATGGGTCATTTCGCGACCACAGCCGCCATCCTGCGCAGCTACCAGTTCGAAGAGCAAAAAGGCTCGACCCTGCTCCGCAAGGAGCCAATCGGCGTTTGCGCGTTCATCACGCCCTGGAACTGGCCGATGAACCAGATCGCCTGCAAGGTCGCCCCGGCGCTCGCCGCAGGTTGCACCATGGTGCTGAAGCCTTCCGAGATCGCCCCGCTCGACGCGATGATCTTTGCCGAGATCCTGCATGAGGCCGGCGTGCCGAAAGGCGTGTTCAACCTCGTCAATGGTGACGGCCCGAATGTCGGCGCCGAAATGTCTGCCCATCCTGATGTCGACATGGTGAGTTTCACCGGCTCGACCCGCGCCGGCGTGCTGGTGGCCCAGGCCGCTGCTCCGACGGTCAAGCGCGTCGCCCAGGAACTCGGCGGCAAGAGCCCCAACATTGTTCTGCCTACGGCAGATCTTCAGAAGGCCGTCTCCAGCGGCGTGATGTCGATGATGACTAATTCGGGCCAGAGCTGCAACGCGCCGTCGCGGATGTTCGTGCAGAAGGACCAGCATGACCAGGCCGTCGCGATTGCCAAGGCAACCGCCGAGTCGGTGAAAGTGGGCATGCCCGCAGACGCCCCTCCCGGCGCCATCGGCCCGATCTCCAACGGCAGCCAGTACCAGAAGGTCCAGGACCTGATCCAGAAGGGCATCGAAGAGGGCGCAACCCTCGTCGCCGGCGGCCCCGGCCGTCCCGAAGGCTTCAACAAGGGCTATTTTGCCCGTCCGACCGTCTTCGCGAATGTCACCAATGACATGACCATCGCGCGCGAGGAAATCTTCGGCCCCGTCCTCTGCATCCTGCCCTACAACACGCTCGAGGAAGCCATCGAACAGGCCAATGACACGGTCTACGGCCTCGCCGGCTATGTTCAGGGTCCGGACAAAGAGGCATATGATGTCGCTACACGCATCCGCGCCGGCCAGATCAGCGTCAACGGCTCGCGCCCGGACTTCACCGCCCCGTTCGGCGGCTACAAGCAATCCGGCAACGGACGGGAATGGGGCGAACATGGCTTCGAGGAATTTCTGGAGGTCAAGGCCGTGATGGGCTATCAGGCCGCCTGAGCCGCGCCGCGCACGTAAAGCACGAAAACGGCAGACCCCGGTGTCTGCCGTTTTTCATTTCACGCCTGAAGGACCAATGCCATGAGCCTCAAACTCCACCACCTCAACGCCTCCCGCTCGCAGCGAATCGTCTGGCTGCTCCTGGAGCTCGGCGTCGAGCACGAGATTGTCCACTACAAGCGCGACGCCACCTCGCGCCTCGCCCCGCCCGAACTTCTCAAGATCCATCCGCTCGGCAAGTCGCCCCTGCTGGAACATGACGGCCGCGTCATCGCCGAAACGGGCGCAATCGCCGAATACCTGATGGCAAAGTTCGATCCCGATCACCGACTTCACCCGCGCACAGACTCGCCGGATTTCCCGCGTTACCTCGAATGGCTCCATTCGGCGGAAGGCGCCGTATTCCTGCCTTCGCTGCTGACCATGTATCTCGGCCTCGCTGGCGCGGCCGACAGCCAGATCGGCCAGATCATCGACCAGGAACGCGAGAAGGCTGCCAACCATATCGAGGCGCACCTCTCCAGCCATGCCTATTTCGCCGGCGAGACTTTCTCGGCGGCAGACTGCCTGATGGGCTTCCAACTCGCGTCCGGCGCAGCTCGCGGCGGCCTCGACGGGCGCCCGGCCACAGCCGGCTGGGTGCAGAAAGTCTCGGCGCGTCCGGCCTTCCAGGCCATGCTGGCAGTCGGCATATAACATAGTTGTGATGGCCGTATTCGGCTGGTGTTCATCTAAAGTCTCCACCATATGATGAATGTACAGTCATGGAGGCTGACCCGATGAAACAACTCACCCTGGCCGCAGCCTTTGCTGCGTTGATCATGACCGGCGCCTGCGCGACGGCCACGCCCTACCAGGCCGCAACGGCTTCAGATCGCGGTTTCTCCGATCTCAAGATCGAGGAAAACCGCTATCAGGTCGAATTTGCCGGCAATTCGCTGACCGACCGGCGCACGGTGGAGACCTACCTCCTCTACCGCGCGGCCGAGCTGACCAAACAGAATGGCTACGATCACTTCCGGGTGGTCCGGCGCGACACCGATGCCAACACGCGGGTCGTCCCCGTTGGCGGGGCGGGCTACATGCCCTTCTATGATCATTTCTATCTCAACTACCGGTACTTCGGACCCCGCGCGTCTTACTTCCACGACCCCTACCGCAACTTCCGGCCAACTCGCTCTTATTACTCGCGGTTTGGTTATTACGATCCCTTCTGGGGCGGACCGGCCGAGTACCGGGAACAGACCCGCTATGTCGCCAGTGCCGAGATCATGATGGGCAAAGGCCCGAAGCCGGACGATGTCGCCTTCTTCGATGCCGACCAGGTGATCTTCAACCTCGCAGGTCAGATCAACCGTCCGGGCACCTGACCCCTGTTCCTGCCGAGCCGGTTGCCCCTCAGGGCACCGGCTCGATCCGGAACACATTACCGCCAATCGAGACGATATAGAGCCGGCCTTCAGTATCGAGGCCGAAACTCGATACTCTTTCGAGTGTACCCACATCAGGCACCAAATCCTCGTTCAGCCGGTTGAACGCGGCTGAGCTCAGTGTCTCGCCAACGACCAGCGAGGCTTCCGGCACGGACCAGACATTTCCGCTTATGAAGTCTGCAAACACATAATGATCGCGGATGGCGGTGATTGGCCCGCGATACACATATCCTCCGGTCACGGAGCGTCCCTGGTTAGGACCCGAGCCATGGGTGTATTCGGTCACCGGCGGCGTGAAGTCGGCCGAATTGGCGCCGCCACTATAGGGCTGCGTGCCTTCCCGGAGCCGCCAGCCATAATTGGCGCCGGCATCCGACGGCCGCATCCGGTTGATCTCCTCGACCGCATTCTGGCCGACATCGCCAATGAACAGGTCGCCGCTGATAGGATCGAAGCTCGCCCGGTAAGGATTGCGCAGGCCGAGCACAAAGATCTCCGGCGCCCCGCCTGCCCCGCCGGGAAAGGCATTGCCCGGCGGGATGCGGTAATTGCGCGATGCGTCCGCCGGAAAGTCATCCCCCGACACATCGACGCGCAGTACTTTGCCCAGCAGAGAGTTCAGGTTCTGCGCGACATTGTCCGGATCGCCGCCGCCGCCGCTGTCGCCGGTCGGAATATAGAGAAACCCATCCGCGCCAAACCCGATCCAGCCGGCATTGTGATTAGCGCGGGGCCGGTCGATCGTGATCAGAGTTTCCACCGTTGACGGATCGGCCTGCACGGACGAGCCCGTGAACATCCGGTAGCGCCGGATCTCCGTGTCCCCGGCCATGTTGGTCAGGTTGACATAGAAGGTCCGGTCCGTCGCAAATTCCGGCGAAAAGGCAAGCCCGAGGAGCCCGCGTTCGCTGTCCGTCGAGACTTCGCCCGTCACGTCCAGGAACGGTACACCATCGGGCTCTCCGGTGTCGAAGTTAAGCACGCGCGCAAGACCGCCTTTCTGGAGAACGACGACACGGTCTGTCCCCGGAATGCCGGTGAGGTAAAGCGGTTGCGTGAAGCCCGTCCCCACCCGGCGCAGCGCCATGCCGACTTCGACCTGCAGCACTGTAATCTCGACCGTCAGGCTGGCGACGCCGCCCCGGCCATCGCGCGCCTCGAACGTCACGCGGTAGACATTGTTACCGTCCGCGTCCTGCGGCGCATCGAAATCCAGCGGCTGGGGC
>JBKBVT010000284.1:0-2734 GCA_046289305.1 Hyphomonas sp.
GCAATCAGCATGAACACGGCGACGAGGGCTAGGCCGATGATCGAGGCGCGCAGGCCCGCATTGATCGAGTCCTGGCCAAGCGTCGGGCTGACGACCCGCTGGTCGAGGAATTGCAGCTTTGCGGGCATCTCACCGGCGGCGATGATTGCCGCAAGATCCTGCGCCTCTTCCAGGCTGAACGTGCCGGTGATGCGCACATTGCCGCCAGCGATCGGTTCGTTGATGCGCGGCGCGGACATGATCACGTCATCCAGCACGATGGCGAACAGGCGTCCGGAATTGAGGCGGGTGGTCTCATAGAATTTACGGGCGCCATTGGCGTTGAGGCGGAAATTGATCTGGGGCCGGTTGGCTTCGTCATTGCCCTGGCTGGCGGTCGCGATGTCGGAGCCGACAATCTCCGGAATGTCGCGCACGAGCATCGGGCCATAGTCGGGTCCAGACAGCAGCCGGTGGCCGGGCCGTACAATCCCTGCCTGCGCCTGGGCGACAGCCAGTTCATCGGTGTCCACGAGATTGAACGTCATCCGGCCATCGCGGCTCAGGAGGTCGCGCAGGCGCTGGGGATCGGGCTCGCCCGGCGCTTCCAGCACGATGCGGCTGTTGCCGGAGGGCGTAAGCGAGATTTCGGCCACACCGTCCGGATCGACGCGGCGGCGGACGATGGTCATCGTCTTGCGCAGCGCGTCTTCCATCATCGCGTCTTCGGAGGATTGCGACACGCCGATCCGGAGGCTGTCCGGGCCAGCGCGCTGAATGTCAAAGCTGCGCCCGCCGCCGAAGCCACCTTCGAGCTGCGGATTGATGCGCTCGAGACGCGCCAGGGCGTCATCGACCGGGAAGTTGCCTTCGCCATCCCCGCGCAGGGTAAGCGTCATCGTGCGGCCACGAATTTCCGTCTCGAAGAAGATGGGTGACCTGTCTGCGGTGCGGCCGAAGGCGGAACGAATGTCCCGCGCGAAGATGGATAGCTGGCCGCCAATCACTTCTTCGGGGCGGATTTCCATCTCGAGATAGACCCCGCCGCGCAGGTCAAGGCCGAGATTGACGCCTTCCTTGGGCACAAAGGCCGGCGCGCCGGACATGTTTACCACGTTCGGCAGCGCCATCGCCCCGCCCCAGATGAGCGCCGCGAGGATGAGGATGACTTTCCAGGGTGGGAACTGAAGCATGACGGCTCCTGAAACGCGGCGCGGGGGTCAGGATCAGTCGTTGGCCGGGACCGGCTCCGCCTTGTTGCGGACCTCGATGACCATTGAGCGGATCACGCGTACGCGCACATTCTCAGCCAGTTCGACGGAAAGCTCGGTGTCGGTGACCTTGCTGACCTTGCCGATCAGGCCGCCGGAGGTGACGACCGTGTCGCCGCGCTTGATGGCGGCAACCATCTGGGTGTGTTTCTTGGCGCGCTGCTGCTGCGGACGGATGAGCAGGAAGTAGAAGATCAGGATCAGCGGCAGGAAGAAGACCAGCTGCATGAGGATGCCGCCGCCCGCTGGCTCACCCTGGGCAGCAGCAGGAAGGGCAAGACCGGCAGTGACGATACCAAGAGCGAGGAAGCGCGCGACCATAATGAATATCTCCAGAAATCTCGTGGGCTGGGCCGGGAAACCCAGCCCTATAGCTGTGCAGCGGGGGAATGGCAAACAAGCCCTGCAGGCGATTCCCGTGCAGTTCAAAGCACTTGTGCGCGCCCCGGCGCAAGCGAAGGCACGCTCTGGAAGAGCGGGACATGGCGGGTCTCGCCTTCCGCTGTGATCCGGACGAGGTGGGCGGGTCCGTCCGGGGGGCCGATGGGCGCCGCCAGGACGCCGCCGGGGGCAAGTTGGCTGGCAAGGTCCGCCGGCAAATCCGTCACGCGCCCGGCGAGGACGATGGCATTGAATGGCCCCTGCCCGACCAGGCTTTCGAGGCCGTCGCCGTGCAGGAGCGTGACATTCTCGATGCCGAGACGCGCCATCCGGGTGCGGCCTTCGTCCACGAGGCGGCGAAAGCGCTCCACCGCGACCACCTGGCCCGCGAGCCCGGCGAGCAGCGCCGCCATATAACCCGCACCGAAGCCGACAAGCAGGACGCGCGCCCTGTTCGCGGGCTTCAGGCCCAGCGCCTGAACCAGATGCCCGGTCAGCGACGGGCGCAGGATGACCTGGCCGCAGGGAATCGGCAGCACCGCATCCTCAAAGGCGAGCGGCGCCAGTGCGGGATCATCGACAAAGGCGGCCCGGTCGAGCGTTTCCATGGCAGCCAGAACGTCCGGATCGGTCACCCCCTGCTGGCGCAGGTGGAGCACCAGGCGCGCGGCCTGGTAGGGGTCGGCGGTCAGCCCGGCCATGCGGCGCGCAGCTTTGTCAGGAAGGCCTCATGCGTCAGGTCGACATGCAGAGGCGAGACGGAGACATAGCCGTCATAGATAGCGCGCAGGTCTGTGCCCTCGGCGGGCTTGGACATCTTCGCGCGGTAGCCGACCCAGTAATAATCATTGCCGCGCAGATCCTCGCGCCGGTCGGTGTGCAGGATCGCCTCGTCGCGGAAGCCCTGCCGGGTGATCTGGACGCCGCGCACATCGCCGGGCTCAACATCCGGAAAGTTCACATTCAGCACGACATCGCCCGGCCAGCGCATCTCGAGCAGCGGGCGTAGCGTTTTCGCACCCCAGACCTTGGCCGTCTCCCAGGGCAGCGAGCCGCGTTCGCGAAAATTCTGCGCCTGACTGAGCGCAATGGACGGAATGCCG
>JBKBVT010000285.1:0-2723 GCA_046289305.1 Hyphomonas sp.
CGCCGGGCAGGCGCAGGCTCGTCTGGAAGGAGGCGAGCGTGTCTGTCAGCGCGAACTGGCCTTCCATCGCCAGCTTGGTGACGAGGCTGGTCGCCACGCCCTTCGACAGGGAGGCCCAGCGGAACACGGTGTGGCGAGTGACCGGGCCTTCGCCTTCGGCCGTGACGCCGTAGCCGCGCGCGAAGGTGATCTCGCCCCCCTCAATGACGCCGACGGCCAGGCCGACAATGTCGTCTTCCTGCGCCAGCTGCGTCAGCCGGCGGTCGAGGCGGTCATAATCGATGGCCTGCGCCGATGCGGCGGCGGCGAAACAGGCAAAAACCGCGAGGAGCAAGCTGAACCGGACCATGTAACCCCTATGTCTCTGGCTGGCGCGTTACCAATAAGGCTGTGTGTGGCATGAAGGTGTAAAGTCCGTTGCTGCAGCCAGGCTGAAAATCTACGATTTGCACGCAGTTGATTTGCGCCGTCCCCGCTTGACCTGCCCGCATCCGACCTGTATTGGCCGCGGTTTCCAGAATTCAAGCCGTCAGGGCCGTCCGATGAAACGCACATTCCAGCCTAGCAATCTTCGCCGCAAGCGCACGCATGGCTTTCGCGAGCGTATGGGTACGAAGAACGGCCGCAAAGTGCTGGCCCGTCGCCGCGCCAAAGGCCGCAAGACTCTGACGGCCTGAGGGCCTTCGTGTCCCGGCGCCTGCGATAGGCGCTCTCCCAATGCCGCCTGATATGTCTCCCATGCCCGAAGTCTGCCGGCTTCGCCGGCGCCGCGAATTTCTGTTCGTGCGCGACGGCGTGACGGAGCGCCGCAGGACCCTCGTCGTGCAGGCCCGGGCACGGGTCGGTGAAGAGATCGGCGAGCATGTGGGCGAGGGTTTCACCGCGACAAAGAAGATCGGCGGCGCCGTCGAACGCAACCGGGCGAAGCGCCGCCTGCGCGAGGCATCGCGCCGCCTCCTGCCCCAGCATGGGCGTCCCGGATGGGATTATGTGTTCATCGCGCGGGAGGGAACGCTGAGCCATGGCTGGGCCCGCTTGCTTGACGATATGGAAAGCGCGCTGATAAGCCTCGCGCGCACTTGACCTAAATGCCTGCGCCTGCCGATCCGGCGCGCCCTCGAGCTTTGCGGACCGCCTGATGGAAAAAGAAGATCAACGCAACTTCCTCCTGGCCATGGTGGCCATGATCGCGTTCGTATTCCTGTATCAGATGTTCGTGATGGAGCCGGCGCAGCGCCGCTACCAGGCCGAACAGGCCGCCATCGCCGCCAGCGAACAGGCGCCGACCGCCGACACGGGCGTCACGCCTTTGCCGACCGGCCCGAAACCCGTGGAAGAGGCGCTCGCCGATGGCACGCGCATCCGGTTCGATGCCCCCTCGGTTGACGGATCGATTCGTCTTGCGGGTTCCCGCATCGACGATCTGAATCTCAAGGCGCATTACCAGACCGTCGAGCGGCTGGACGAAATCCGGCTTCTGAGACCCGAAGCGGCCGAGGGCGGCTTTTTTGCCAGCTACTACTGGGCCGATGGCAACACGCTGGTGGCTGGCCGCAATTCCGCCTGGCAGCAGGTTTCAGCCAGCGAGTTGACCGCCTCCAGCCCGGTCATGCTGCAGCTGGAAGCGGACGGCGTACGCATCGACCGTGAAATTTCGGTGGACGAGCATTTCATGTTCACCTTCCGCGACACGCTGACCAACACGTCTGACGCGCCGCGGTCGCTGCGCGCGATCGGTTCGGTCGAGCGCCATGGCGGCTGGCAGCGCTTTCTCGAGCTGACCGATCCCGGCTCGGCCGCCTCCGTAGGCCCCGTGCATGAAGGGCTGATGGGGGTCGTCGGCGACCAGCTTCGCCTGCAGAAATACAAGCCGCTGTTCGAAGCGAAGAAAATCAGCGGCGAGTCCCGCGAAGGCGATTTCTTCTCCGAGACCGGTGGCTGGTGGGGCCTGACCGACATGTACTGGATGAGCGCGCTCGTTCCGGAACAGGCGCGGCCCTTCACGGCGTCGGTCAATCGCACGAGCCTGTCTCGCGGCGGCCCGCTCGAGATCCGCACCGAAAGCAACCCGGTCGAGCTCTCACCCGGCGCAAGCGTCACGATCGAAAACCAGCTGTTTGCCGGCGCGAAAGAGTTTCAGGTCATGCGCGGCTACGAACAGGCCGGTATTCCCCGGATGGTGGACGCCATCGACTGGGGATGGGCCTACTTCCTGACCAAGCCGTTCTTCTATGTCATCAACTGGCTCAACGCCAATCTCGGCGCGTTCGGCTGGGCGATCCTGGCCTTCACCGTCCTCGTCAAGCTGCCGCTGGTGCCGCTCTACAATGCGAGCTTCAAATCGATGGCGAAGCTGAAGAAGCTTCAGGAGCCGATGAAGGAGATCAATGAGCGCTTTGCCGGGGATCCCCAGCGCAAGCAGCAGGAGATGATGAAGCTCTACAAGGAGACCGGCGCCAATCCGATCGGCGGCTGCCTCCCCATCCTGTTCACGATCCCGATCTTCTACGCGCTCTACAAGGTGCTCTACATCTCGCTGGAGATGCGCCACGAGCCCTTCTGGTACATGCGGGATCTCTCGGCGCCGGATCCGACCGCCATCGGCAACCTGTTCGGCCTGATCCCGTTCTATAGCGGCGCGGACGTCAAGGCGATCCCGATCATCGGCATCATTATCGGCATCGGCATCCTGCCGATCCTGTACGGCGCGACGATGGCGATGC
>JBKBVT010000286.1:0-2717 GCA_046289305.1 Hyphomonas sp.
AGCCCTCAAGATACAGGATTGCGCTGTCGCGGATGAGGTCCGGGGCAACATCCTCGCGCGAGAACAGGACCGAGGCGCCCAGATAGGTGTTCATGCTGCGATGGCCGTCATCCGTCACGAAGATCACGGAACGCGCGGTGGCCGGGCCCTCTTCCAGAGGCCGCGTATGGAAGGGCACACCGGCCTTCATCATCTCGCGCATGAACTGGTGGCCAAGATCATCATTCGAAATCTTGCCGATATAAGCGGCCTTCGCGCCGAAGCTCGACAGGCCGGCGATGGTGTTGGCGCCCGAGCCACCGGAGGTGACGACGGCGTCTTTCGCCAGCTCCGTCAGTTCCAGCGCGCGCGGCTCGTCCACCAGCTGCATGACATCCTTCACGATCCCATGATCCGCCAGAAACGCTTCATCGGCGCGGGCCAGCACATCCACGATCGCATTGCCGAGACCGACGACATCATATGTGGCTTGGGACAAAGGGGCGGACCTCCGGACAGGGCTGGAAAGACTTGGGTTTCGCTTGCGCTTGCCAGAGGCAGGGCGTGGACACAAGGCCCGGCGCCGGATAGAGCGCAGCGCGTTCACCCTTTGCCGGAACAGGGCCGCCTGATGACCAGAATTGCCTATCTCGCCAGCCGCGTCACCCTGCCGGGATCGATGGTGCGGCGCACCGATGCCTTCGAGCACGACTTCACCATGGACGCGCTGCGCCCGGCTTTCGCGGCGCAGGGCATGGCGCTGGAGGATGTCGCTTGGGATGACCCGAAGGCGGACTGGAGCCGGTACGGCGCCGTCATCATCGGCACGACCTGGGATTATTGGGACCGGCTGGAGGATTTCCTCGCCGCCCTCGCGCGCATCGAGGCGCAGACAAAGCTGTTCAACCCGGCCGCGCTGGTGCGCTGGAACAGCCGCAAGACCTACCTGCGCGAACTGGAAGCCAAAGGCGCGCGCCTGATCCCGACCCTGTGGATCGACCGCTGCGGCGAGGCGGAGGCCCGCGCCGCGTTCGACCATCTCGGCGCGGAGACACTCGTATTCAAGCGCCAGGTCGGCGCCGGCGCCAAGGGCCAGCACCGGCTGACGCGCGGCGAGCCTGTGCCCGACATGCCGCATCCGATGATGGTGCAGCCTTACCTCCCGATGATCGAGCGGGAGGGCGAACTCTCTTTCATCTTCATCGACGGCAATTTCAGCCATGCCCTCGTCAAGCGCGCCCAGCCGGGCGATTACCGCATCCAGTCGAGCTATGGCGGGCGGGAAGAAGTGCTTCATCCGTCCACCGATGACCTTGCTGCCGCGTCCGCTGTGATTGCTACGCTGAACGCGCCGCCCCTCTATGGCCGCGTCGACATGCTGCGCGGCGAGGACGGGCTCCTGCTCATGGAACTCGAAGTGATCGAGCCATACCTCTATCCGAAGGAAGGCCCGGAACTCGGCGAGCGGATGGCGGCGGCGGTGGCGCGGCGGCTGGGCGTCATCCAATGAAAACAACGCGTGAGAAGTTTGAAGCGCTTCGAGAACAAGCGATCTGGCTTCGCCACTGCTTCAATGTTCAAGAACGACTGTTTGCTTCGGCTCCTGAAACGGATCGAATACTCGTGGGTGTTGCGCCAGCGTTTTTCGTAGATCTGAGCAATATTCTCAATGACTATCTCGTCATTCTAATCACGAAAATTACAGATCGCGCAGAATCCCTGGGCGCGCAGAATTTGACAACGATACAGATAAATCAATGCTTAGAAAGCGAGAGCCTTATGACAGCGGAGATCCAAGCAGCATCTAACGCGCTCTCGGACTACGGAAACATACTACGCGCCGCGAGAAATAAACTCATAGCCCACGCTGACCTAAACAGCGTAATGAATGACGTCCGGCTTGGTGCTCATAGACCTGAAGAGATGTATCAGTTCTTTGAGGACTTGCAGTTATACTTTGATTTGGTCGGCATAGCCGTTGGTTCTGGGCCATCCGATTTTCGAACTCTCGCCGGTGAGGGAGATGTTCTAGATCTGATAAGCGCACTAAAAAAGGTAAGCCGTCGCTAGAGACACTTTATTGCTCCACCGCCCGGCAGGCGACCCCCGGCAGCGCAAACATCTCCTCCGTCGTCTGACGGCGGACGAAACAGCCTTCAGGCGTGATCAGAATGTCGAACAGTTCCGGCATGGCGGGGCTGTTGCCTTCCAGCGCCGTCGGCGGCGGGGGCAAAACGGCAATCACGGAATCGCGCGCCGGGTCCCCTGCGCCGAGCTCCACCCGGCCGCGTCCCAGGGCCTTGGCCAGCACCTTCTTCATCTCATCGACCGCTTCCGGCGTCGCGGGCTCCAGCGTGGCGGGCTGCGGCGCGCTCTGGCAGCCAGCGAGACCCGTCAGGCAGGCGGCGGCGAGGCCAGAGGTCATCAGTGCACGAAGGGTCATCATCCCACTCCTGTCATTGTGGCGGAAGGGTCATGTCGCGATTGGTGTCGAACACGCCGGGCGCGGGCGGATCGAGGGCGAGGCCGCCGTCCACGCGCTCGCTGGCGACGATCGACGGCGCGGCCTCCTGCCCCGCCGTGGACGGACAGGCGAGCGTCGCGCGATAGGTCAGCGCCGCGGACAGCAGCGCCTCGTCCGGATCGCCCAACTCGCGCGAGAAATCATCCGCCACCTGACAGCCCGGCAGGCGCACCCCGAAGCTCGCCGAAGAATTGTTCGGGATGAAGCCATCGGC
>JBKBVT010000287.1:0-2696 GCA_046289305.1 Hyphomonas sp.
GGAGAAATCAAGTCCGCTTCCATCAGAAGATAAGAATTGGCTGCATCCTGATGCTGTTCAGGGGCCGGGGGAGGAATGATCCATTGACTTTGTTTGCACTGACGCGCCAGGGCGCGAGGGATCCGGCTGCAACGCTGTTTACAGCGGGACTGCAGGCCCCGGCGGGATGTGACCTGGCCCCGGGCGCGGATGCGGCCCGGGCCTCCAGAGAAAACCGCCACTAGAGCCGGGATCCTGCTCTCCTGCCCGTCCGGTGCGGCGATGCGTGCTGTCACGCCTTGCCATGCGCCTTCCAGATCTCATCAAACATCTTGAGAACCTGCGGATCGCCGCGGTGTTCACGGAGTTATGACCGTGATTGACACGTTACTGTCTGCGCTTGGCACGCTTTTGTCTTTCCAGCACCTGTTCTACATGCTCATCGGTGTGTCGGTCGGCCTTGTGATCGGGGTGATCCCCGGTCTTGGCGGCATCGCCGGGCTGTCGCTGCTGATCCCCTTTCTCTATGGCATGAACGAGATCAGCGCGCTGGCGATGCTGATCGGGCTTGTCGCCGTGATCCCGACCTCGGACACGTTCTCCTCGGTGCTGATGGGCATTCCCGGCTCCTCCGCCAGCCAGGCGACCGTGCTCGACGGCTTTCCGCTGGCCCGGCAGGGGCAGGCGGCGCGGGCCCTGTCGGCCGCCTTCATCTCCTCCATGGCGGGCGGCATTTTCGGTGCCATCATCCTGACCGGCTTTGTCGTCATCGCCCGGCCGCTGATCCTCTCCTTCGGCTCGGCGGAGCTGTTCATGCTGGCGCTCTTCGGCCTGTCCATGGTGGCGGTGCTGGCCGGGCGCAGCCTTGCCAAGGGGCTGGCGGCCTGCTGCATCGGCCTGATCATCGGCTCCATCGGCGGGGCGCCGGCCACCGGCGAGTTCCGCATGATCTTCGGCTTCGACTATCTCTATGACGGCATCCCGCTGGTCATCGTCGGCCTCGGCTTCTTCGCCATTCCCGAGATCGCCGATCTCCTGCGCAAGAATTCCGCCATCGCCTCGGGCAATGCCCTTGGCTCGGGCTGGTTCCAGGGCCTCCGCGACTGGTGGGCCAATATCTGGCTGTCCGCCCGCTGCTCCGGCTTCGGCTGCATCATCGGCGCCATTCCGGGCCTCGGCGGCTCGGTCGTCGACTGGATCGCCTATGGCCATGCGGTCCAGACCGTCAAGAAGGACCCGCAGTTCGGCAAGGGCGACATCCGCGGCGTCATCGCCCCGGAAAGCTCCAACAACGCCATGCAGGGCGGCGCCCTGCTGCCCACCATGCTGTTCGGCATCCCCGGCTCCGGCGCCATGGCCGTCTTCCTCGGCGGCATGGTCCTGCTCGGCATCCAGCCCGGCCCCTCCATGGTGGGGGCGGACCTCAACATCACCTATTCGGTGATCTGGTCGCTGGCGCTCGCCAATGTCATGGGCGCGGGCATCTGTCTGGCCCTGGCCATTCCCATCGCCAAGCTGACCCAGATCCCGTTCCAGCGCCTTGCGCCCTTCATGATCGTGCTGATCTGCTTTGCCGCCTTCCAGGCCACCCGCTCGCTCGCCGATCTCGTCGCGCTGCTGTGCCTCGGCGTCCTCGGCGTGCTGATGAAGCGCTTCGGCTGGCCGCGCCCGGCGCTGCTGATCGGTTATGTGCTCGCCCCCCAGGCCGAGACCTATCTCTATCAGGCGCTGCAGTTCAACGGCTGGGACTTCGTCTTCCGCCCGGGCGTCATCGCCATCGCCCTGATGACGCTGGCCTCCATCTGGTTCGGCCTGCGCAACCGCATCGACGAGCACGGCCATGTGGTGCCCAACGTGGATGATGCGCCCGACGTGCCGTCCCTGCGGGCGCATCTGCCCCAGATCACCTTCGCCGTGGCCATGGCAGGGGCCTTGCTGATCGCCCTCAACGACGCGCTCCGCCATGACTTCCTCGCCCAGGTCTTCCCCCTCTCCGTTTCCATCATCGGGCTGGTGATGCTGGCCATCCTGATCCCGCAGCTGGTGCGGGGCAAGACCGGGCATCACTCGCATTTCGATGCGGAACTGACGGGCGATCACGTCGGCCAGCCGGGCATCGGCAACCTGTGGGGCGGCCTTGCCTGGATCGCGGGCCTCGTCGGCCTCACCGCCCTCATCGGCTTCTATGGCGCGCTGCTGCTGTTCTTCCCCGTCTTCCTCATCGTCAGGGCAAGGGCCGGATTGCTCGCAACCCTGTTGATGACCGCAGGGGCCGCCGGCGTCATCCTCACCCTCGCATGGGCCCTGTCCCTCAACTTCCCGTCAGGCATGCTGCAGGACGCAATGGACCTGCCCTGGCCATTCCGATAAGCAAAACCTGACCCGCCCAGAACAAACGGGCGGGTCAGCCTTTCTGGCAGATCTGCTCGAGGATCTCGATGAAGGCCCGCACGCGCGGCTTTTTCTTCCAGTCCTCGTGGGTGGCCACCTGAAACCGGGCGCGGTAGGAGAAGAGGTCGGGGCGGATGGACCGCATCAGGCCCTGACTGACGAACTGGGCGGCGAAATGATCCGGCAGGTAGCCCAGATAGGCGCCGGACAGGATCAGATGGGCCTCGGCCTCCATGTTGGAAACGGTGGCATGCGGGGCCGTGATGGCGAAAATCTTGATGTCCCGCGCGGCCCAGTAGCTGCGGCCGATGATCCGGTGCCTGCGC
>JBKBVT010000288.1:0-244 GCA_046289305.1 Hyphomonas sp.
CGCATCCAGATCGCCGTGCCAGGGCAGGATCAGGCAGGCATTCTCGGCGAGCACGAGATCATCCGGCGTCAGCGAAATGCCTTCCGCCGCCATGCCGTCGATTTCCTTGAGCAGCTGCCAGGGATCGACCACCACGCCATTGCCGATGACCGACAGCTTGCCCCCGCGCACGACGCCGGACGGGAGCAGGTTCAGCTTGAAGGTCTTGTCGCCGATGACCAGCGTGTGGCCGGCATTATGCCCG
>JBKBVT010000288.1:254-2687 GCA_046289305.1 Hyphomonas sp.
AGTCGACGATCTTGCCCTTGCCCTCATCGCCCCATTGCGCGCCGACAACCACGACTCCAGCCATACCCATACTCCGTAACTAGCCCGCGGCGACATGGGCCGCATATGACCATGAATTGCAAGCGGCGCTCTGCCGCGCGCGGCTACTCGCCGAACCGGTAGCGGACCCGCACGCCGATATTGTCGAGGCCCTGATTGCGGCCATTGCCGAGGATCTGGCCGTGGCTCAGATGCTCATACATCAGCTGGACACCCCAGCTTTCTCCGAGGTCGCGGTTCAGCGACAGGCTGGTGCGGAACAGGTCGCGCGAACCGAAGAACACCTTGCTGGCAGAGATCGGATCATTGCGCGGATCGCCCTGCGGGAACGGGAAGGTCAGCTCGCCGTCATGGAGGACATAGCCGACGCCCGGCTCCAGCGACCAGCCGCTGGCGAAATCCCAGTTCCAGTGCAGCCCTGCCCCGCCAAAACTCGTATCCCCGGCGGTGTTGTAGCTGCCCATCACATACGGGCGCGGGCTCCAGAGGATGCGGAGAAAGTCCGGCGAGTTGAAGACGATCTCCGCATTGATGTTCGGACCGTCTTCCTTGTCCGCATTGTTGCAGTCCAGCACGCAGATATTGTGCTGGACGACCCCAAGGCGCGCCTCGCTGAGGATATCCGCAGACGCTGCGGCCGGCGCGGCGATGAAAGCAGCTGTGAGCAGGACATGGCGCATTGTGAAGCCTTTCATGAAACTCAGAGAGAAGCCTTCGCGCTTCCGCCCCGCCCGCGTCAAGAGGGCAGATGAGGCGGCGCGCGGCCGCCCCGTCCGCCTCTCAGATCAGAATGTCAGAACCTTGGCGTAGCGCACCTGCGGTAACGCCTCGAGCTTCTCGATGGTCTCGGCCGGTGGCATGGAGTCGATGCCGACCAGCGCGATCGCCTCTCCGCCGGACGCCTGGCGCCCAAGATGGAAGGTCGCGATATTGACCGCCGCTTCCCCCAGCATCAGGCCCAGCGCGCCGATGAAGCCCGGCTTGTCCAGATTGTTGACATAGAGGGTCACCGGCGAGAAATCGCCCTCCAGCGCCATGCCCTTGACCTCAACGATGCGCGGCTTGCCGGCAATCACCGCTCCGGCCAGTGTGCGCCAGCCGCCTTCCGGCGAATTCTTGGTCGCCTTGGTCTTCACCTTGACGCGGATGAGGCTGTCATACACCGGGCTCGCCTCGGTCTTGGTCTCGGTCAGCTTGACGCCGCTATCGGCCAGGATCGCCGGGGCAGACACCATGTTCACATCCCCGCGCGACGCCCGCAGCAGGCCCGCCAGCAACGCGGCGGTGATCGGCTTGCGGTTCAGCTCTGACACCTCACCCTCATACTCGATGACGACCTCGTCATATCCGTAGTCGGATATCTGGCCGGCGAAGGAGCCGAGCTTTTCGGCGAGGGCGGCGAACGGCTTGATGCGCGGTGCCTCCTCGGCCGTCACCGACGGCATGTTGAGCGCGTTCGTCACCGCGCCGGTGAGGATATAATCCGCCATCTGTTCAGCCACCTGCAGCGCGACATTCTCCTGCGCCTCGACTGTGGCGGCGCCGAGATGCGGGGTCGCCACAAAATTCTTCGCGCCGAACAGCACATTCTCCTTGGCGGGCTCCACGGCAAACACGTCGAACGCCGCGCCGGCAATATGGCCGCTCTCGAGCAGGTCGCGCACCGCCGCCTCATCGACGAGGCCGCCGCGTGCGCAATTTACGAGGATCACGCCCTTCTTGGTCTTTTCCAGCGCTTCGCGGGAGAGGACATTCTTCGTCTGCTCCGTAAGCGGAACATGCAGGGTGATGACATCGGCGCGCGCGAGCAGCGTATCCAGCTCGACCTTCTCGACGCCCAGCTCCACAGCGCGCTCTTCCGTCAGGAACGGATCATAAGCCACAACCCGCATCTTCAGACCGATAGCGCGTTCTGCCACGCGGCTGCCGATATTGCCGCAGCCGATCAGGCCGAGCGTCTTGTAAGAGACCTCGACACCCATGAAGCCGGATTTCGGCCATTTACCGGCCTGCGTGTCCGCGTTCGCCGCAGGGATCTGGCGGGCGGCGGCGAACATCATGGCGATGGCGTGCTCGGCGGTGGTGATGGCATTGCCGAAGGGCGTGTTCATCACGACGACGCCTTTGGCGGTCGCGGCCTTGATGTCGATATTGTCGACGCCGATCCCGGCCCGGCCGATGACTTTCAGATTGGTCGCGGCGGCGATCACATCGGCGTCCGGCTTGCAGGCCGAGCGCACGGCGAGGCCGTCATATTCCGGAATGATCTTGATCAGATCGTCCTTGGACAGACCGACCTTGATGTCGGTCTCGATGCCGCGCGCCTTGAAGATTTCGACGGCGGCGGGGGAGAGCGTGTCTCCGATGAGGACTTTAGGCATTGCGTTCTCCATT
>JBKBVT010000289.1:0-2686 GCA_046289305.1 Hyphomonas sp.
CCGCCATCGACACAGACCGCGGCGCGGGCCTCGCGGCGGGCTGGCTGCACGGCCTCCTCGAACAGGCCGGGCTCACCCTCACGCCCGAGCTGAAGGCCGCGCTCTGGGAGGGCCTGACGGCGCTGGCCTCGGCCCCGCTGCGCGAGCGCACCCTGACCGGGCTCTCCCTGATGCTGCAGGACCGCGCGCTGCGCACCGCGCTGCAGCCCTTCACGCTGGAGGGCCCGCTCGGGCGGCTGCTCGACGCGGACCATGACACGCTGGCGCTGGCCGATACGGTCTGTTTCGAAATGGAGGAGCTGATGCAGCTCAGCGGAGCGGCCCTGCCGGTCCTGACGCATCTCTTCCAGCGGCTGGAAGACCGGTTCGATGGCCGCCCCACGCTGCTGATCCTCGATGAAGCCTGGTTGTTCCTCGACCATTCGGCGTTCGCCGCGCGGATCCGGGACTGGCTGAAGACGCTGCGCAAGAAGAATGTCGCGGTCGTCTTTGCCACCCAGTCGCTGGCGGATATTTCAACAAGCGCGATTGCGCCGGCGCTGATCGAGTCCTGCCCGACCCGGATCTTCCTGCCGAATGCGCGGGCGGGCGAGCCGCAGATGCGCGAAGCCTATGAGCGGTTCGGGCTCAATGCCCGCCAGACGGAGATCATCGCGCAGGCTACGCCGAAGCGGGACTATTATTTCCAGTCGCCCAAAGGCTGCCGCCTGTTCGAACTCGGCCTCGGACCGGTCGCGCTCGCTTTCGCCGCGGCCGGGACGCCGGAAGACCAGGCAGCTCTCGACCGGGTGATGGCAGAAACCGAAGGCGAAGGGTTCGCCGCCACCTGGCTGCACGAAAAAGGCCTCGCCTGGGCCGCTGATCTTCTCAGCGCCTGGCCAGGCGCGCCTGCGCCGGCCGGGCAAGGCTCCGCCAATCCCCTCCGTCCACAGAGTGTCACAACAGGATGATCCCGCCCATGCGCCGCCGCCTTGCCAGCCTTCTCCTGACGACCCTCCCCCTCACGGCCCTGCCCGCCAGCGGCCTGCTGGCGCCGCCCGCCGCCGCCCAGGTCGTGGTCTATGATCCGGCCAACCATGCCCAGAATGTCCTGCAGGCGGTGCGCGCCCTGCAGGAGCTGGAAGGCCAGCTGCAGCAGCTCGCCCATGAGCTCCGCATGCTGGAGCACATGGCCCGCAATCTTGAAGGCCTGCCCGTTTCGGTGGCTGAAAGCATCATCGGCCAGCGTATCCTCCGCATACAGGAGGTCCTGCGGCGGGCAGAAGGCATCGGCTGGTCTGTCGATGAGATCGAACGGGCCTTCCGCGCGGCCTATCCGGAAGATTACGGGCCCGCCCCGCCTTCAAACGCCGTGCTGGTCGAAGACGCCCGCGCGCGCTGGCGCCAGTCGCTCGGCGCGTTCCGCGAGACGCTCGAAGTCTCGGCCGCCGCCCTCGAGGACAATGACGCCGACGGCGAAGCGATCCGCCGGCTGGTGGCGGAAAGCCACGGCGCTTCCGGCGCCCTGCAGGCCGCCCAGGCCGGCAATGAGCTGTCCGCCATGACGGCGCAGCAGCTGATGCAGATCGAAGCCATGCTGGCAGCCCAGCACCGGGCCATTGCGCTGGAAGAAGCCCGCAAGCTCGCAGAAGCCGAACGCGGCCGCGCCCGGCTCAGCTCTTTCCTGAACAGAGGCGGCTGACCGGCATGGAAGAGATGGACGTCATTGACCGGTTCCTGCAGACCTTCATCCGCTATATCGACAGCGGGTTCGGCCTGCTGGCGGGCGATGTCGCCTATCTGACCACGACGCTGATCGCGATCGACATCACCCTGGCCGGCCTGTTCTGGGCCCTGTCCCAGAACGCCGATGTGATCGCGGGCCTGATCAAAAAAGTCCTGTATGTCGGCTTCTTCGCCCTCCTGCTCGGCAACTTTTCCGCGCTGTCGACCGTCATCTTCAACAGCTTTGCCGGCCTCGGTCTGCGGGCCGGATCGGGCCTGATGACCGCCGAGGACCTGATGCGGCCGGGCTTTATTGCCGGGGTCGGCTACAACGCCGCCCTGCCGCTGCTCGAACAGGCCGGCGAGCTGATGGGGCCGATCGCCTTCTTCAACAACTTTATTCTGATCGCGGTGCTGATGATTGCCTGGGCGGTGATCCTGATCGCCTTCTTCGTCCTCGCCGTACAGCTCTTCGTCACCATCCTCGAGTTCAAGCTGACAACGCTGGCGGGCTTTGTGCTTGTGCCCTTCGCGCTCTGGAACAAGACGGCGTTCCTCGCAGAGCGCGTGCTCGGCAACGTCATCACTTCGGGGCTTAAACTCATGGTGCTCGCCATCATCATCGGCATCGGCTCGACCCTGTTTGGTACCCTCACCGATGCATTCTCCGAGGCCGGCGATGTCACCCTGGCCGAAGTGATGGGCACGGTGCTCGCAGCGATTGTCTTTCTCTGGATGGGCATCTTCGGCCCCGGCATGGCGAGCGGGCTGATCACCGGCGCGCCGCAGCTCGGGGCGGGCTCAGCCATTGGCGCGGCCGCCGGCGTCGCCGCCGGAACGGTGGCGGCCGGCCTCGGCGCCCGGGCCGCGCTCGGCGGGGCCGCTTCCGCGACCGCGGGCGCGGTCAAAGCCGGCGCATCCATGGCGGGCGGCGCCCGCACCGCCTTCGACCTCGCGCAGACGGCGTCCGGCAAGACCGGCG
>JBKBVT010000290.1:0-2675 GCA_046289305.1 Hyphomonas sp.
CAGAGGCGTCAGCGACGCCGCGAGCGGGGGGACGAGGGGAACGGGCCATGCCGGAACAAATGGGGGATATGGGCGGCGATGTCGAGGGGGCCACGCACAGCTAACATCCCGCCCACCGAATAATCTGACCATCGGAGAAACAATCAGCATGTACGCCGCTACACCATCACGGTATGGCTACCTCAGAGAGAACAGGCGCGCGGAATCATGATCAACAGGGTAATCGCAAAGGCATCCGCATTGTTGGGTGTTGGGCCAGATCATGCCGAGCGGCAGAAACTGGCCGCCGTCGCGCAGATGCGGAAGGAGATGCTGCAGGTCTACTGGTTTCGCGACCAGCACCAGATCAGCGCCAAGGGCGTGACCGTGCGGGGTTCGGCCGCGTTCCGGAAAGCTCCGCAGCCAGACTCGCTCCGTCTCCTGATCGGCGGGCAGCCAGCCGCGCTGGAATTCACCGAGCCGGGCGAGCATCTGCGCAACGCATTCTGGTATCTGCCCGACACCCATGTTGTGGGTCTTGTCGCCACTGCCGAAATGCCGCCGCTGCCGAAAGCAGACCCGCCTGAGCATCCCGAGAATTATCTCGATGTGACGCTGGATATGGACCGGTCCGAGACGACTGAATGGCTGCGCACTTTCCAGATATCACCGCATTTTCTCAGCTTCCGGCCGGTGCCGGAAATCCCGAACATTGAGCGGGTGAGCGGGCGAGGCGCCACTTCCTACAACTACTGGAACAATGGCCGCACGGATTTCCGGCGGTTTTCCGCGATGGCCGCTGCGCACGGCGTCGATGTGACAAGCCCGAAGACGCGGATTCTGGACTGGGGATGTGGCTGCGCGCGCCTGACCCGGCATTTCCGGGCTCTGCCGGACGGGGCAGGGCGAGTGTATGGCATCGATATCGATCCGGTGAATATCGGATGGTGTCAGGAAAACATTGCCGCTGACGGGTTTGCCGTGACCCCGCTCTTGCCGCCATCCGGCGTCGATGGCCCATTTGACCTGATCTTCGGCAACTCGGTCATCACCCATCTCAAGCGGGATGTCATGGATCTGTGGCTGGCAGAGCTTGCCAGGCTGCTCGCGCCGGGCGGTGTGGCGCTCCTGTCATTCCACGGCAATTTCAGCGCGGCGGCGATCTGCTCCCGCAATCTCGGTTTCTGGCAGAAAGTGAGGGAGAGCGGCTTTGATGCGAGCACGGCCGCCGTTGAACTCAACGACGCCATCGAGGATCCAGAATACTACCGCCAGACCTTCATGACGGACAAATCGGCGCGGGACATCTTCTCCGCCCACTTCCGGGTCGAGGAAATCCATGCCGGCGTGGTCTCGCGCTATCAGAATGTCGCTGTTCTGAGGAAACGCTAGGCAGCGGCCAGCAGGCAGTCAGTGGATCGCCGCGGGAGCACCGCCGCGCGATCCTTGTGGAAAGCCCGTTCACTCACGCACATTCCATCAAATTCAATCGACCCTCGAAACCGTAATTCCATGCGTCTGTGTCAGAACGGTGCGTAGCGAAACGGCACGGCGCCAGTCCGGGCGTGCGGCCGCATACGGTTTGATGAGGGTGCTCCCATGGCCAAGACGATCCTAGTCGTCGATGATGATCCGACGCAGCGCCGCCTGCTCCAGGCCGCTGTCGAAAAGGCGGGCTTTGCCTGCCGCGTCGCGCCGGACGGCGAAACCGGCCTCGCCATGGCCACCGAAGCACGCGAGGGCGTGGACGTCGTGCTGCTCGACCTGACGATGCCGGGCCTGTCCGGCATGGAGACGCTCGAACGCCTCGCCGCCAAGCGCCCCGAGCTGCCCGTCATCATGCTCACCGCCACCAGCGGGATCGACACGATCGTCCAGGCGATGCGCCGCGGCGCGGTCGACTTCATCGTCAAGCCGGCAAATCCGGAGCGCGTGGTCGTCAGTGTGCGCAACGCCCTGAAGATGCAGAGCCTCACCGGCGAAGTGAAACGCCTGTCCCGCAAGGCCGAAGGCGGCATGCGCTTCGCCGACATGATAGCCTCGGCCCCGGCCATGCGCCTCGTGTTGCGGATGGCCGAACGCGGCGCGGCGTCGGACATCCCGGTGCTGATCCTCGGCGAAAGCGGCGTCGGCAAGGAAGTCGTCGCCCGCTGCATCCAGGGTGCCAGCGCCCGCGCTGGCAAACCATTCATCACGGTGAACTGCGGCGCCATCCCTGAAAACCTCGTCGAATCCATCCTGTTCGGCCATGAGAAGGGCGCCTTCACCGGCGCCGTCTCCAAGTCGCCTGGCAAGTTTGTCGAGGCCGATGGCGGCACGCTGTTCCTCGACGAAGTCGGCGAACTGCCGCTCGACGCACAGGTAAAACTCCTCCGTGCCCTGCAGGAAGGCGAGGTCGACGCCGTCGGCTCGCGCCGCCCGACCAAGGTCGATGTCCGTATCATCTCCGCCACCAACCGCGACCTTGCGGGCCAGGTGAAAGCCGGCACGTTCCGCGAAGACCTGTTCTACCGCCTCAACGTGTTCCCCATCGATATGCCTTCCTTACGCGAACGCCGCGAGGACATCCCGGCGCTGGTGGAGCATTTCATCGGCCGCTTCAATGCCAGCGAAGGCGCGAAGATCTCTGCCGCTGCCCCGGAAACGCTCCGGATGCTGAGCGGTTATGACTGGCCGGGCAATGTCCGCCAGCTCGA
>JBKBVT010000291.1:0-2655 GCA_046289305.1 Hyphomonas sp.
CCGGTCTCGACCACCAGCGGGCCCCCCTTGGCCACGCGCGCTTCCCCGGCAGACACAGAGGCTTCGTACAGGCGCGCCTCATTCCAGTTTTTCTTTACGGATTTGGGCTGCACACCCAGCGCCGCCAGGATTGCTACGGTTTCGCTCATTGTACGCTGTCCTCGAATTGTCGCGAAGTTCTTTGGGCGCCCAGCCTTGTCACCATCCAGCCATTAGCGCCCCCGTTGACGACTTTGCAACATCGGTGCCCATGCAAGTTTGGCTGCGCCGCAGCAGTTAACGTTGTCATCGCGTGATCAGAGAAATGTCCTGCGGTGTCAGTAGCTTGCGGTCCCAGAATGAAAGTCCGCAAACTGATTAACCTGGATCAACTGCCCCATTTTGAGGCGCCCGGAAGAGCCCGGTTTGCGGACGTCTCAGGCGCGCTCAATCGCGCTTCCAGCCAGGCCCGTGTGGCCGCCGTCAGCGGCGCGGGCAGGGCATCGAGCGCAAACCAATCCCATCCGCCATGCTTCTCCGGCTCGAGGATTTCCGGCGCGCCAGACACGATGCGCGCCCCATAGACCGGCGCAACCCAGTGGCGCCCATCGCCGCCATCGATCGTCTCCGCGATGCAGGCAAGGCCCGTCAGTTCGATCTCGATGCCCAGCTCTTCGCTGATCTCCCGCCGGGCCGTGTCCTCGGCGCGTTCGCCAAAGTCGATCTTGCCGCCCGGCAGACCCCAGGCCCCGGCCTCCGGCTCACGCAGGCGCTGGATCAGGAGGAGGCGCCCTTCAGCGTCCAGGATGGCCGCGCCGCAGCCGGCTTCAACAATACGCGTCATTCTCTCGCCCCGGCGCCGCTTTCATAATGTCTGGCGCCAGCCGGCCGAGATGTCACCCGCCCCAGACAAAAAAGGACCGCTGCGAAACCCGCAGCGGCCCGAGGAGAGCTTGGAGAATATCGTCCGGACTAGCGGCGGACGACCGTGTTGCACTCGGCCAGATCTTCGGCCGAGAGTTCTGCGGCGGTGTTGCGGAACGCCGTCACTTCGCCGACTTCGCGTGCGATCTTCTTGCAGACGCGCACAGTGGGGGATTTGCGGCGCAGCTCGCCGGTGCAGACTGTGTCTGCGCAGGTCCAGACGACGCTTTCGGCGACGACGCGGCGTTTGTTGACCGGCTCGGCGGTCTCGAAGGTGTAGGCGCTGCTCGCAAAGGCGGGCATGGCGATACCGGCCATGAACAGGGCGGCGATGGCAGAACGGAGCATGGGAGGGTGCCTTTGTTCGGGGTTGGGGCTGCGTGAAGAAACGGTGTCGGCGTGTGTGCCTGAGAAAACGCTACCGAACGCTGAACAGTTCGTCAAGCGTTCAGAGTGCTGAGTTCAAGGTTTTTGGAGTACGGTTCGTTCCATTTGCTGCGCTGCAGCACAGGCAGGCCCCGTCATTGCCCTCGCGGCACAAATTGCCGGAGGGGGCCGCAGGGTTACACTGACGCGAAAGAACCGGCCCGAGGAGGATACGCCCATGGACTTCAACATCCCGCAGGACATCGCCGACTATCTGGTGGTGCTCGACAAGTTCATCGAGGACGAGATCAAGCCGCTCCAGGCGCAGGACGATAACGAGCGCTTCTTCGACCATCGCCGCGAATGGGCGCGTACGGACTTTGAAAACGAAGGCCTGCCGCGCCCCGAATGGGAAGCCTTGCTGCGCGAAGCCAAGAAGCGCGCCGACAAGGCTGGCCATCTGCGCTACGCCCTGCCGAAGGAGTTCGGCGGACAGGACGGCACCAATCTCGGCATGGCCATCATCCGCGAACATTTCGCCAAGCAGGGCCTCGGCCTGCACAATGACCTGCAGAACGAGCACTCCATCGTCGGCAATTTCCCGCAGATCCTGATGCTGCGGGACTTTGCCCGCCCCGACCAGAAACACCTCGCGACCGCCGCCCTCGAAGGCAAATTCCTCGCCTGTTTCGGCCTCACCGAAGCGAACCACGGCTCCGACGCGACCCATATGGAAACCCGCGCCGTGCGCCATAAGAAGGACGGCAAGGACGGCTGGCTGATCAATGGCGAAAAAATGTGGATCACCGGAATGCATGTCGCGACCCACATCATGCTCTTCTGCCGCACGAGCGGAAAGGACGGCGACGCCAAAGGCATCACCTGCCTCCTCATCCCGGCGCGTGATCCCGGCGTGATCATCGAAGAGTATATGTGGACCTTCAACATGCCGACGGACCACCCGCGCCTGACCATCAAGGATGTCTGGGTGCCCGAGGACGCCGTGTTCGGCCCGCCCGAAGGCGGCCTCGCGCTCGCCCAGCATTTCGTCCACGAAAACCGTATCCGCCAGGCGGCCTCCTCCTGCGGCGCGGCCATCTACTGCATCAATGAGAGCGTGAAATACGCCATGGAGCGCAAGCCCTTCGGCAAGGCCCTCGCCACGAACCAGGCAATCCAGTTCCCACTGGTGGAGCTTGCGACCCAGGCCGAAATGCTCCGTCTCCTGATCTTCAAGACCGCCTGGGAAATGGACCAGATGTCGAAGCCGGAAGTCGCCATCAAGCTCTCCGACAAGGTCTCGATGTGTAACTACTACGCCAACCGCCTCGTCTGCCAGGCCGCCGACCAGGCGATGCAGGTGCATGGCGGCATCGGCTATTCCCG
>JBKBVT010000292.1:0-2653 GCA_046289305.1 Hyphomonas sp.
ATCTCGGCGAAGCGGGCAGCGCAGAGTTCCGCGGCATGATGGAGGGGGCGCCGCTCGATCTGCCCCGTGATCTGTTTGGCCCATGCTTTGTAGCGGAAGAACATATGCTGCAGAATTTCGTTCTGGGTTTCCGTCCCTATAAGGATGAAGATGAATTGACGCGCGCGGGGCCCGTGACACCGGGCACGTCCGCCGAGGCTGCTGGCTTGGCCCGCTATGACATCATCCAGAACCCCGGCGCTTTGGACGAAGCCCGCGATTCAGTGCCTGGCGCACCTATCACTCTGGACATTCAACGCGGCGATGAGACGCTGAGTATAAGCTACGCACCCTGGACCCCTCCGGCCCGCGGCCTTCAATGGATTCGCAATTCCGTACCCGAAGCTGATTGCAATCTCTGACGCCTCATCTGAGCTGCGGCAGCACACCGCAGGCTGGCTTGCGGTCTGTAGGCGGCCACCATTCGTAAAGCGCATTCGGATGGAGACCAATCATGAATGAACGAAACCGCATCAGCATAACCCGGCTGCTTCTCTGGACTTATGCAGCTCCGGTTGTCACCGCTTGGGCCGTCCTGTCCTTCCTTCCGGTTTTCGGCCTGTTCATTGAGGGCGCCTCGATCACATCAATCGTCGGCGATATTTTGTTTCTTCTCTTTGGGTTCGCTGGCCTCTTCGGCGCGTATGTCTTCGCGATTTTCTGCGCCACCGGGCGTGAGAACAAGTCTAGGATTTCGAGACTGATGCAGGGCCGGATCGGCTTTCTGGCGGCTTATGCGACGATCTGGCTGACTGCCTACTGGCTGTTCAAGTATTTTCTAGCCTGACCTGGAAGATTGCTCGCCAAAGGCGGGCTATGAGCGATTGCGGAATATACCTATCCACGCTCTGATTTGTTCCGTGTAGGTGAATATCCGTGCTAGACACTCGCTTAGGCTGATGCGTTTAAGGCGCGGTTTTAAGCTATGCCCGACAATCTGTCCCCCCAGACCAGCCCAACCGAGGCGCGCGCAGCGATTCCGGTTGTTGGCATCGGGGCATCTGCGGGCGGGCTGCACGCTTTCATAAAGTTGCTTGAGGCCGTACCCGAAAAGGCCGGGATGGCATTTGTACTGATCCAGCACCTCTCGCCGGATCATGAGAGCTTGATGGCGTCCCTGCTGGACGCACGCACGCATATGACGGTGCGCCAGATCGATCACCAGATGCGGATCGAGCGCGACTGCGTGTACATTAATGCGCCGGGGCAGGATGTGTCGATTGAGGGCAACAGCCTGCTGGTATCGGATCAACCCGAGCATCGGTCAGGATGGCTGTCTTTCGATTTCTTTCTTGAGAGCCTGGCCAAAGACCGGAAAACGCGCGCCATGTGCGTCGTTCTGTCGGGAACCGGGACTGATGGCAGCAAGGGCCTGAAGGCGATCAAACGCGCAGGCGGGTTCGTCATTGCGCAGGACCCCGACGACGCAGAGGCCGAAGGCATGCCTCGGAGCTCGATCCTGACGGGGGATGTCGATGCGGTTCTGCCGACTGAGGAAATTCCCGCCGAACTCATGAAATGGAACCGGCGTGCTGTTCAGCGGCGCACCGCGCGCCAGGGCGACGAGCAGGAGCCCGCCCCTGACTGGCTGCAAAAGATTATCGAACTGCTGCACGAGCAGACCGGAACCGATTTCAGCCTCTACAAGACGGGCACACTGACCCGGCGGATAACACGCCGGATGTCGCTGGTTTCCGGAACCACGCCGCATCCGGACGATTACGTGAAACTGCTCGCGTCCGATCCTAAAGAGTGCGAACTGCTCGCCGCCGACCTGCTGATCAATTTCACCGGCTTCTTCCGGGACCCGGAAGTGTTCTCGTTTCTGGAACGCAGCGTGCTGCCGGACCTGATACGCCAGCACAATGCCGATCGGCCACTGCGCATCTGGGTGGCCGGATGCAGTACAGGCGAAGAGGTCTGGACGCTGGGTATCCTGCTGCGGGAAGCCATTGCAGCCGATGGCCGCGACATCCGTCTGCACATCCTCGCTTCTGATATCGATGCAGATGCAGTCGAGACGGCGAGACGAGGCGTCTACCCGGCCACGATCGCCACTGATGTCGGTCCGGAGCGGCTGTCGCGTTTCTTCGTGAAGGATGATCGGGGCTACAAGGTCCGCGACGACCTTCGGGCCCAGACCGTGTTCACGGTGCAGAACCTGCTCAGTGATCCTCCCTTTACACGGCTCGACCTCGTCTCCTGCCGCAATGTCATGATCTATCTGGGCCCCGAGGCCCAGGCGAAAACGATGGCGAGTTTCCATTTTGCCCTGTCGCCCGGCGGCATCCTGTTACTGGGAACATCTGAAACGGCCGGCGACATCAACCGGCGTTTCGATATCCTGTCCAAACCGGCGCGCGTTTATCGCCGGCTGGGAAAGGCGCTGGCCGCTGAATTTGACGGCAACCAGGCCATCACGGATGACACCGACACACCGAGATTCCTGCTGGACCTTGACCCCGTCACCGACGGGCGCTTTGCCGATGTCTGCCGGCAGGCTGTGGCTCAGCATTATACGCCCGCTTCCGTGCTGGTAACGCGGCAAGGTCTCTGCCTTCATTTTCTGGGCGGGGTTGATCAATATCTGGACCTTCCGCAAGGGTCCGCCTCA
>JBKBVT010000293.1:0-2402 GCA_046289305.1 Hyphomonas sp.
GAGCGAGGCATCCGGCTGGGGCGAGGCGACGATGCCCTCGGTGGTGACGAGGTTGACGCCGAGCGTCTCGCCGGCCCAGTCGCGCACGGGGCCCCAGCGGGCCTCTTCCAGGAGGACGAGTTCGTAGGGGTCTTCGGCGATGTGGCAGAGAAGGTCTGTCTCGCAATAGCGGGCGATCTCGTCGGCCATGTCGTCGCGCGTCTCGTCCGCGCGGTCGAGGGCGACCGTGGCGAGGCGGGTGAGATACATGGCGGCGAGGTTGATCTGGCTCTCCTGGCTGGCCCATTCGGCGGCGATGGCGCGGGCGAGCGCCTCTGTCGGCAGGCGCAGCAGCAGGCGGCCGGGCGTCTTGAGGCTGCGGCCATCGAGCAGGACCTGCCAGCCGCCGCCCTCGGCGGGTTCGATGGCGACGTCCTTGTAGAAGCGTTTGGGCGTTTCGGAGGCGGGTTTGATGCTCATCCGCGCGGAGATACGCCGAAAGCGGGCGGCTTCCAAGCCCGGCAGTTCGGCAGGTTTTCGCACAAGCGGCGGTAGAGCGATCTTGCGGGCGGGCATGGGCAAGTTAAAGGCTACCGGTGGAAATAAGAAACAATCTTGAAGGCCCTGCCATGAAACGCCTTGCTGCCAGCCTGCTGGCCCTGACTGCCCTGTCTGCCGCGCCCGCACTGGCGGAGCCTGTCAGCCTGCATGCGGTGCGCGACGCGCTGAACATGGGCGGGCTGAAGGGCGCGCAGATCGGGATCGTGTTTGGTCAGCCGATGGTGTCGGGCGACTTGCAGGGGATCGGCACGGTCGCCGCCCTGCGCCGGTGCGGCGAGGGCGTTGCCGGACGTGCCTGCGAGGAGGTGGCGTTCAAGGCCTGCATCCAGCTGAAACCTGTGGCCGACCGGCTGGCGCTGCTGGAATCGGCGAACGCATACAATCTGGAGCGCTATGCGGGTGTGATGGTGATCGACGCGAACAATCTGCTCGGGGATGTCGCCTGCGTGATGCTGCATATAGACCTGCGCGGCGACACCGTGTTCGGCATGCATGAAGTGTATCACTGGCAGCAGGCGCTGACGGATTTCCGCAGCTATCTGCTGGATACGGACGCGCCGGTGCTGAACCCGGATCAGCTCTGAGGCTTTGCCTCGAACGTGCGGAAGGCGGCGAAGCTTTCGCCGAGGGTGGCGAAGCTGTGATGGACTTCGTCGGCGCCGGCGCTGATGAGTTCCGATGCCTCGCCGAAGCCCCAGCTGACGCCGAGGCTGCGCACGCCGGCGGCCTTGCCCATCGCCATGTCGTGGACGGCGTCGCCGATCATCAGGCTCTGGGCAGGCGCGCAGCCCAGCGCGCGCATGGCCTGTTCGACCATGAAGGGGCTGGGCTTGCCGGGACCGTCATCGGCGCACCAGACAGTGTCGAAATAGGCTTTGAGCGGATGGGTGGCGAACAGCGCCGCGAGGCCGCGATGGGATTTTCCGGTGGCGACGGCCATCAGCCAGCCTTCGCTGCGCAGGCGTTCGAGCGTTTCTAGGGCGCCGTCATAGAGGGGTTCGTGAAAGTCCGTGGACGCACGATGGGCGATGAAGGCGTTCTTGTAGGCATCCACCAGGGCGTCCAGCCGCGCGGCGCCGATGTCCGGCGGGGCGAGGATGGCGCAGCCTTCGTGCAGGCCGAGGCCGACGATGTGGCGCGTCTGGTCATACGCCGGAGGCGGAAGGCCGGTCTGGCGGAAGGCGGCTTCCATACAGGCCTGGATGACCTCGCGGCTGTCGACGAGGGTGCCGTCCACATCCCAGATGGCGAGGCGAAGCTCCGTCATCAGAAGAAAGGATCGAGGGGGTTTCGGCCCGCCTCCTGCTCGAGGAAGCCGAGGGTGGCGAACGTCTCCTTCATGTGCGGCGGGAGCGGCGCGATGAAGGTGAGCGGTTTCGCATTGGGGCGGGGGACGATCAGCGCGCGGGCGTGGAGGTGCATGCCGGGGGCGAGGCCCTGCGGCACTTCGCGGCGGGATTTGTATTTATGGTCGCCGAGGATGGAGCTGTTCATTTCCAGCATGTGGAAGCGCAGCTGGTGCATCCGGCCGGTCTGGGGGCGCATGGCGACCCAGGCGGCTTTCTGGCCGGCGGTGGTGATGACGGCATAGTCCGTGATCGCATGACGCGCGCCCTCGACGCCGTGGGCGGAGCGGATCATCCGTTCACGGTCGCCGTCGCGGTAGCGGGCGCCTTCCTTGGGGTGGACCGGGCGGTAGCCGGTGGGATCGTCCTCATCCGGCACACCCTTGACCATCCAGCAGCGGATCTGGCCGGCGGGCGGGTTGGGCACGCCGACGGTGACGGCCCAGTAGACCTTCTCCATCTCGCGGCCGCGGAAGAGTTCGCCGAGGCGCGCGGCGGCGGCGGGGTGTTTGGCCA
>JBKBVT010000293.1:2412-2651 GCA_046289305.1 Hyphomonas sp.
ACGGGGCGGTGGCCCTCGACATCCATGCCAGCGAGCAGGCCGTCGATATGGCGGCCGCCCTGGCCGGAGCCGCCCTGCACGGCGAGACCGGCGGGCTTGTTGAGGACGAGCATCTCCTCATCCTCATGCAGGATGAGGGAGCGGATGAACTCGCGGTCTTCGTCCGAGATTTCCCGGGCGGTGACGGTCTTGCGGGCATTCGCTTCCTCGCCGGCGAAGAATGGCAAGCGCACTTCCTG
>JBKBVT010000027.1:0-19118 GCA_046289305.1 Hyphomonas sp.
TAACAAAACCATTTACAGCAGCATTGTCGCTAAGTTGCAAGAAGCCAGTTAAAATCGTAGGTATGGCGACTGTTTTCCATCCAACATTGATGTTTAGAGTAAAGCCACCTTCATCAATCGCTACTGCATGAACGTCCACCCCTGCACTAACACCGAAAACGCTTGATGAAAGATTAAATATGAGTTCATCAATTGCTTGTGTCGCGGCACTCAATGCTGCCAATTCAACTTGATGCTCTGGTGTGTCGAAATGTACTATGATCAAGACGGCCCTACTCTCTTGATGCTAAAATTAATATTGATTTAACTCCACTATCTGACTTTGCGGGCGACAGGAGGTCTAAGCAAGACTTTTCTACCTATTGCTAGGCCGTGTTGACAAAAGGGATTCACAGGACGCGCTGATCGTGATTCAAGCTGGTATCTGCGATGGAGACCAGCTTGGCACGAGACCTGATGTCGGACGAGGAATGGGCGTTTCATGAGCGCTTCATCCTGGCGATCCGCGCCCCGAACGGGCGCAAACCCACCAACCATCGTCTTGTTCTGGATGGAATTTTCTGGATCGCGCGGACAGGTTCGCCGTGGCGTGATCTTCCCGATGAGTTCGGAAAGTGGTCGAGCGTCTATCGTCAGTTCCGTCGGTGGACCCTAGCGGGACTGTGGGAGCAGATCATGGAGGCTCTGAACGAGAGCGGGCTGGTCCCGGACGCGCTCCAGATGATCGACAGCACTGTGGTCCGCGCCCATCATCAGGCAGCGGGCGCAAAAGGGGGACTCCGAGACAGGGTTTCGGCCGTTCGCGAGGTGGCTTCACGACCAAAATCCACCTCCGCGTCAACGGCGCAGGTCTCCCCATGAGGTCGGACATCACACCGGGGCAGACATCGGACTATCAGGGCTTCGACCTTGTCATGGACGACAACTTGCCCGAGCCCTGTGTCCTGCTGGCGGATCGTGGCTATGACTCCGACAAGGTTCGCAAAACTATGGAAGCACGCAATGTCGTGCCCGTGGTTCCGATGCGCAAGTCCCGCAAGCTGCGCATCGCCGTGGATCGCACGCTCTATCGGCTGCGTAACCTCGTCGAGCGCTGCTTCAACAAGCTGAAGAACGCCCGCCGTGTCGCAACCCGTTACGACAAGACCGCCGAAAGCTTCCTAGGCTTCATCGACATAACCTCGATCCGACTCTGGCTCCGCCATTTGTCAACATGACCTAGTGGCTTGAAATTTATCATGCTAGAGCCTTATCCACAACGCAACATCGGGGTGATGCCGGGGCCTTACCAATGCGGAAAGACCCGCATTCGGCTGCCTTTAATCCAGCAGTTTGCCAGGACACCCTTGCCTGTCAGTTTAAAGTATCTGCCGTGCAAACCGGGTTCAGTCAGGTCTGCGGGCGCAGAGGCGTGGCGCCAGTCCATTCTCCTTCAGCCAGCTTTTCCTGCACGATCCTGCGGATCTCACGCCGGCAATGTCGGACGGCATGGCTGTGCGAGCGTCTGGTATTCTCGAAGAGCGACCAGACGATTTCAAGATCGGCTATCTGTGCCCAATTCGGTGCCCGTATGGTCTCCAAACTTAGCAAGGCGCACCGTGGGACGACGGTATATCCTGCGCCGCGAGCGGCTAGATCGAGGCAGAGGTTCAAAGTGTCTGTCTCGATCGCAACCTTGAGATCGAGGCCCATCCGCGCCAGTTCATGCTCGATCTTGGCGCGCATGATATTGGGCCGGCTGGGAATGATCATGGGTAGACCATCCAGGTCCGCAAGCGCTACCACATCGGTTTCGTCGAGACCCGAATCAGGGCCGCCAACCAGAACCATCGGGTCACTGACAAGTCTGGTTTGACGGAATGATCCGCTCACACTGGAGTCAGCCGGCGCGACGCAGATGTCTAAGGACCCGTCCGCGAGTTGTTCCCGTAGCGCGTGGCTGACAGCCTCGTTGATGCGAACCTTGATATCAGGAAATTCCGTCAGGAGAAGTTCGGCGAAGCGAAGCGAGACAATATTGCGCCACGATGGCGGCAGGCCGATCGCAACATTCCCCTTGGCCAACTCGCCGACCTGCTCCTTGAGGGTCGTGAAATGCCTCAACAGCGGGCGCACGTTTTCGTAAAGCAACTTGCCAGGTTCGGTCAAAGTTACGCCGCCGCGGCTTCGATGGAATAAGGTGGTGCCCATTTCGTGCTCGAGAAGAGACACGTTACGGGACAGGGCAGGCTGCGAGACGCGCAGGTCTACTGCGGCCTTGTTGATGCTGCCGAGCTCGGCGACCCTCAGAAAATACTCCAGAAGCTTAGAGTTCAAATCCGGACCCCAGTTCTGCTTGGTGATGCTTGCTCGAGCGATACGCCCGTTACCTTACTCGCAGAGCATTCGTCCTCCGTCATCAAAAAATTTTTGAACATCTATAGTCAGCTTGCATGATGGGTATATGCGACGGTTTGCTAGGGTCTTCTAGCCGGCAGAGGCATGTCTGAAGCTAGAACGAGAGGATGGTCGCAGGATGACCTTTGTGCAACCTAGTGAGTTGACCACCATTGCCGAGATTGGCGTCGGCACAGTCGGTGCAAGCTGGTCGGCGCTGATGCTTGCCAAGGGCCTGCATGTCCGCGCTTTCGATCCCGCGCCGGACGCGAGGGACAAGGCGATCTCGCTCATCCGCGCGGCATGGCCATCGCTTAGAACCCTGCAGATCGCCACCGATAGTGCACCTCCCCTGGATCGCTTGTCCTTCCACCCCACGATCGAAGAAGCCGTGTCCTCTGCCAATGTCGTGCAGGAGAATACGCCCGAAACTCTCGAGAACAAAAAAGCCGTCTTCGCCCGGATCGGGGCCGCGGCTGGATCGTCCGTCATCATCCTCAGCAGCACCGGCGGCATGATCCCAAGCGACCTGCAGGAGCTATGCCCCCGGCCTGAGCGCGTTATCGTGTTTCACCCCTTCAATCCGACCCATCTGATCCCCCTTGTCGAGGTTGTCGCTGGCAAGGAGACCGCGGTTGAACTGATCGAATGGGCGATGGAATTCGCGCGGTTCCTGGGGAAGAAACCAATTCGGCTGGATGTCGAACTGGTGGGCCACATGACCAACCGACTGCAATTTGCCTTGGTGCGAGAAGCCGTGCGCTGCATCGTTGAGGGCGTCGCATCGGCGCGCGACGTGGATGCAGCTGTCCGATATGGCCTTGCGCCGCGCTGGATGCTGATGGGTGGATTGCAGACCCTGCATCTTGCGGGCGGATATGGCGGGATGCGCGGCATTCTCGATCATGCGGGCGCAGCCATAGAGGACTGGTGGCGGCCGGGCGACGAGATCCGCCTGACCGATGCCGTGAAGTCGATCCTGGTCGATGCAGGAACCGAGCTTTCCAATGGCAGCGATATCGGCAGCTGGATGGATTGGCGGGATGCCGAACTTGTGGAAATGCTGCGCGCCCAACGTGCCGCAGAATGCAGCCAACCAGGACAGCTGAACCAAAAGGAGATGCAAGCATGACCCATGATGCGGAATGGGGCTGCGCGCTGCCCGAATGTCTGAAGGTGTCGCGGCGGGGCGCGATTGCCATCCTCACGCTGAACCGGCCTGAAAAGCGCAACGCGCTGTCCAATGAGCTGGTTCTGGGGCTGAACGCGGCCTTCAGTTCGATCCCCGACGGTGTTCAAGCCATTGTGCTGAACGGTGCAGGAGATCACTTCAGCGGCGGCCTGGACCTGAACGAGCTGAAGGAATCGGACATCGTCGCAAGTTTCGAGACCTCGAAAATTGGTCAGAACCTAAACACAACAGTACAATATTGCAAGGTTCCGGTCGTGTCGGTTCTTCATGGCGCAGTCGTCGGCGGCGGCTTGGAACTTGCCGCCGCCACCCATATCCGGGTGGCAGAGGAGTCGGCTTTCTATGCCCTGCCCGAAGGGATGCGTGGCATCTTTCTCGGCTCGGGTGGGTCGGTGCGGCTGCCGCGCCTGATTGGCACCGATGCGGTCATGGACATGATGTTGACCGGGCGGGTTTATAACGCCACCGAGGCCTACAGTCACCTGCGCCTGACGCAGTATCTTGTCGGCGACGGGCAGGGCCTCGACCACGCGATTAAGCTGGCCGAACGCATCGCGCAGAACGCGCCGCTGGCCAATTACGCAGTCGTTCAGGCGTTGCCGCGCATCATCGAGCAATCGCCTTCCGAGGGCTATTTTACCGAGATGCTGATGGTTGGCATCGCGCAGAACGACGAGGAGGCCAAGCGCCGCCTGCGCGAATTCCTGATCGAGAAGCGCAACAAGGTGCAGCGGTCATGATCGGCGCGGCGTCAAAGGCGACGCTTGGCGAGCTGTTCGGTTATCTGGCCGCCCGCCGGGGCGATGCCGTCGCGCTGCGCGATCCAGAGGGCCGTGCCCTGACCTATGGGATGTTTCAGGACCGCGTCCGCAAGCTTTGTGCCGCAGTGGCCTCTCGCGGTGTGTCCAAAGGTGCGCGGGTCGCCGTGCTGGCGAAGAACAGCGTTGCATATGCCGAGGTTTTCGGGCTGGTGCAGCTTGGCATGGTGGTGGTGCCGCTGAACTGGCGCCTTGGCCCTGATGCGCTTGGCGATCTGCTGGCCGACTGCGCCCCCGAGATCCTCATCGTCGATCGGGCCCACTATGAGGTGATCCGAAACCATGCCGCCACCCTAGGTTCTTTGAAGCTGACGATGTGCTTTGACGGGCCCGAGCCGGGGTTCGCCGGTTACGAGGCGGTGTTGAACGAAGATCATCCGCCGGCTGTTCCGCCCGCCGTCGGTCCCGATGACGCGGCCAGCATCGTCTATACCAGCGGCACGACAGGCCGTCCTAAGGGCGCTGTCATCACCCATCGCGGCGCACTGGCCAACATGGCCATGTCGCAGGCCAACCTGCTTCAGCTGGGCGAGGGCGACCGCGTTCTCGCAGCGATGCCGTTCTTTCATGTCGGTGGCCTTTGGTATCATTTTTTCGCCAGCTTTGCGGCCGGCTGCGAGACCACTGTCCTGCCCGAATTCGATCCCGTCGCCGTGCTGGCGGCCCTTAGGCGCGACAGGATCACCGTCGTGCATCTGGTGCCAACGATGGTCAGCGCCTTGCTTGGGCACCAAGCGTTCCGGCCCGAGGATCTGCGCGATCTGCGCCGAGTGTTCTATGCCGGATCACCCATGCCGACGTCTCTGCTGCGGCGCGCGATAGCGGCTCTTGAGACCTGCGAATTCCTGCAATCCTACGGCTCGACCGAGGCGGGGATCGTCTCGGCACTGACCCCCGCGCATCACGCCGAGGCGTTGCGGGATGACGGCCGGCTTCTGCGATCCTGCGGTATTCCGGTTCAGGGATGCGAGGTGCGGATCGCCTGCAAGGACGGAACCTCGCGGCCGGGCCAGGTCGGCGAGATTGAGGTTCGCGGCGACGCCGTGTTCCATGGTTACTGGCAGCGCCCGGATGCGACCGCCGAGGTCCGTGCTGGAGACTGGGTTCGGACGGGCGATCTGGGCTATCTCGACGCCGAGGGGTTTCTGTTCCTTGTAGACCGCAAGAACGACATGATCATCACCGGCGGTGAAAACGTCTTTCCGACAGAGGTGGAAGATCACCTGATGCGTCAGGACGGCGTAGCCGAGGCCGCCGTGTTCGGCACGCCCCACCCCCGCTGGATCGAACAGGTCACGGCTGTCATCGTGCCGGTGGCCGGTCATGTCGTCGATATCGACAGCCTCAGGGAAAGCCTTCGCCGGGATCTGGCGCATTACAAATGCCCCAAGGAAATCTTTATCGCGGACGGATTGCCCAAGAACGGCGTCGGCAAGGTCGTGCGCGCACGGCTCCGCGAAATCTACAGCACGTTAGAGGGGGGTCTGCAATGAGGAGCAATTGCGAGGAGGCAGAAGAGTTTCGCCGTTATGTCTCGCGGTGGGTCGATGAACGTCTCATGCCTGTTGCGGGCGAGCTTGACGAAGCGGGAACCTTTCCGGTCGCGCTGACCCGCGAATTGGCTGAACTGGGCTATCTTGGGACGATGTATCCCGAAGAGGCCGGCGGCAGCGGTCTCGAGAGCCCCAACCTGTGCTTTGCCATCCTGTGCGAGGAACTGGCGCGCGCCTCGGTCGGGTTCGCCGCCGGGATCTGCATGCAGGGGTCGACCGCGACCCATACGCTGCACGAATGGGGCAATGACACGCTGCGCGAGACCTATTTCGTCCCCGCGCTCCGGGGCGAGAAGATCGCGGCCTTTGCCATCACCGAGCCGGACGCAGGCTCCGACGCCGCGTCGATCCGCACCCGCGCGACCAAGGTAGACGGGGGCTGGACGCTGAATGGCTCGAAGATATTCACGACCAACGGCACGATCGCGGATTTTATCACCGTCGTTGCGACGACCGATCCCGAACAGGGGGGCCGTGCGCTTGAAATGTTCGTCGTCGATACAAGCTGGAGCGGTTTTCAGGTCGGCCGCAAGCTGGACAAGTTCTCGGTGCGCTGTTCGGACACTGCCGAGCTGTCCTTTGACGAGGTGTTCGTCCCGGATGACCATATCCTGGGCTCTGGGAAGGGCGGCGGCTTTCGCAATGCCTATCGCGCACTGACCGTTGATCGCATCTTCACCGCCGCCCTTGCCGTGGGCAATGCGCGCGGCGCCTATGACGCAGCCGTCCGTTACGCGCAGGAACGCTCGCAGTTCGGCACACCGATCGGAAAGTTCCAGACTGTCGAGTTCCGGCTGGTTGACATCTATGCGCGTGTGCAGACCGCCGCGCTGCACACCTACGCCGCAGCACAGATGGCTGATCGCGGCGAGGACATCACCGTTTCTGCCGCACTAGCCAAGCTGGTCGCGGGGAACGAGGGCAATCTCGCCTGCCAGGAGGCCATGTCCGTCTTTGGCGGCTATGGGCTGATGCAGGAATATCCCGCGCAACGCTATCTGCGCGATTCCCACTTTCCGATGATCGGGGGCGGCACTCCGGACATCATGCACAAGATCATCGCGAAACAACTTGGGCACTGAACAAGAGGGGCGAGGCCGCTGCGCGGCAGCCCCACCACATTATGGGAGGAAGAAAAAATGACATTCGTAAAACGCCTCGCGGCCATCGCCCTGATGACCTCGGTCGCCGTTCCTGCCGTGGGGCAGGACAGCCGCGATTTCCGGCTTGGGCCGGCCTCGCCGCCGCCGCATCCCGCCTATTCGCATCTTTATCTGCCCTTCCAGGAACGGCTGCCCGCGGAATCAGACGGCCGCCTGACAGGCACCATCTACGGAATGGACGTGGCCGGGCTCCGCGAGATGCAGGGCGCGCTCAGCTCGGGTCTGATCGAGATCGGCCTGCTGCTGCAATCCTATTTTCCGTCCGATTTCCCCGAAGCGTCCCTGACAGCCGACCTTGCCTTGCAGGGCCGCAACCCGCATGTGATGGCGGCGGCAGTGACGGAATACATCGTGACCTGCGCCCCGTGTCAGGAGGAAATGAAGAGGTTCGGCGGTGTCTTTCTCGGAAGCGGGTCGTCGGATGTCTATGTCCTGATCTCGTCCCGGCCGTTGAGCAGGGTCGAGGACATTGCGGGACAGCGGTTGCGGGTCAGCACCTCTACATTCGGGCGCCTTGCCGAGGCGATGGGCGCCGTTCCGGTGAGCATCGCGTCGAACGACACATTCGAGGCGATGTCACAGGGAACGCTTGACGGGTCGATGGCTTCTGTCGGGGACCTTGTCACGCAGCGCCTGATCGACGTCGCCCGATACGTGACCGAGGTGCCACTGGGAACGTTTCACACCACGTCTGGCTTCACGGTCAACGCCGGCGTCTGGCAGGATCTGTCTGTCGAAGACCGGGAGGCAATGGCACGGGCCGCCGTGCATGGCAATGTCGCTTTCACCCAGAGATGGGGCTATGATCTGGCCGACATGACCCGTCAGATGGGTTCCGAAGCCGGCATCGAGTTCGTCGAGCCGAGCGACGAGCTGATCGCATTCGTCAACGATTTTGCCGCAAATGATGTCGCTGCGGCCGCCATGGCGGCCGAGGAGCAATACGGTATCGAGGACGCTGCGGCCAAACTCGCGTCTATGGAGACGCTAGTCACGAAATGGGAGGATCTTCTGGCAGATGCAGAAGATCCCGCAGCGATCGAGGCTCTGATCCAGTCCGAGATTTGGTCGAAGGTCGATTTCGCGACCTACGGTCTCTGACTGCACAGGCCGCACCGGGGACCTGTGCGGCCGTCCCATCCGGAGAGTGACATGAAAAGCCTCACGAGCCTGTCGCGATGGATCGCGAACACGGTCGGTCTGTTTGGCGCGATCGGCGTCACCGTCATGATGTTGCACATCACCATCGATGTCTTGTGCCGGCTGCTGCTGGGGTCGCCCCTTATCGGCACCAACGAGATCGTCTCGAGATATTACATGATCGCCGTCACCTTTCTGCCCCTTGCATGGGTCGAACATCGCAACAGCATGATCGCTGTCGAGCTGTTCGACTCCTTCCTAGGCGTTCGGCAGCGTCTAATCGGAGACCTGCTGGTCGTCGTCGTCTCGGCTGCGGTCCTTCTGCTGCTCACCTGGACGTCCTGGCACGAGGCCCTTGGCGCGTATCACAAGAACGCCTTCGTCATGGCCGTCGGCAACCGGATCCCCGTCTGGCCTACCTACTTCATGATCCCGCTTGGCTGTTTTCTGGCAACGATCCTGGTCGCTACGCGCGGCATCGTGCTGTTGGTCACACGCTCACCCCTGGCCTCGGCAGAAACGGAGCACCTCTAATGTCTGTCATGACTGGCTTCGTCGCCATCGCTGCATTGCTTGCGCTTTTGCTGCTGCGCATCCCAATTGCCTTCGCCATGATCCTTGTCTCCTTTGTAGGCGTGGCATCGATGTTGGGGATCGGGCCCGCCATCGGGCTTCTTGCGTCTGGCCCTTATGATTTTGCGGCTAGCTGGACGCTGAGCGCGGTGCCCATGTTCCTTCTGATGGGATTTATCTGCTACCATACCGGGATGACATCGGGTCTGTTCGCGGCTGCCAACGTGTTTCTCAGGAAAGTGCCGGGCGGTCTGGCGATTTCGTCGATCCTGGCCTGTTCGGGCTTTGCGTCGGTCTGCGGATCGTCCGTGGCCTGCGCGGCCGCGATGGGGCGGATCGCCATCCCCGAGATGGTCCGAGCAGGCTATAAGCCCAGCTTCGCCTGCGGCACCGTTGCAGCGGGCGGAACCATCGGCGCCTTGATCCCACCCTCGATCCTAATGATCATCTTTGGCGTCTTTGCGCAGACTTCCGTCACCCAAGTCTTTCTTGGCGGGGTATCCGTTGGCCTACTAACCGCAGCCAGCTACATCGCCGTGATCCTCGTGGTCAGCGCGCTGTCACCCGATACGGTGCCGCGCCGCGACACGGGCCCGGAAAACCCCTTTTCGACCCGCAAGGCGCTGATCGGCATCTGGCCGATCCTGCTGATAGTGCTCATTGTCTTTGGTGGCATGTTTTCGGGATTGTTCACCGCGACCGAGGCCGGCGCCATCGGAGCAAGCGCAGCCGTCCTGATCTCTCTGGCGACGCGGACCTTGACCCGGCGCGCAGCTCTGGATGCTCTGGTCGAGACGCTGACGACCACCTCGGCCCTGTTTCTGATCGCGATCGGTGCGGCGCTGTTCACTAGGTTCCTCGGGTTGAGTGGAACCTCGAGGTTCATCGTGTCCTTCGTTACCGAACAGGAGCTGTCCTATCCCATGCTCATGCTGGGTGTCGTGCTAATCTACCTGTTCCTGGGGATGTTCATGGAACCGTTCGGCGCCATGCTTGTCACGCTTCCGGTTTTTCTGCCAATCATTGAAGCGCAGGACCTGTCGTTGATCTGGTTTGGCGTTCTCGTGGTCAAGCTTCTAGAAATCGGGATGATCACGCCGCCCGTCGGCATGAATGTCTTTGTGATCCGAAGTGTGGCGGCACGGTATGCCTCGCTCGGCGCAATCTTCCGCGGGGTCACGCCATTCCTAGTCGCAGACCTGGTTGTGGTCGTGCTGATCATCGCAGCCCCCGCGCTGGTGCTCTGGTTGCCCGGAGTTATGGGTTAGCCTGCCCTCTACCGGCACGACCGGCATAAGAACGATTGGACCGGCCGATGCGACATCGGCCGGTCCGTCTTGTCACGCCCCGGTGTCGATCAACACAAAGGCCAGCGTCGCCGGCTGATCGAAGGGGTTGCGCCACGCGTGGCGGGTGGCGTTCTGAACGATGATATCGCCGCGGCCGAGCGTCCGGGTCTGGTCATTGCCCAGATCCAGAACGATCTGACCGGACAACACCACACCGTAATCAACGGTGTCGGTCTGATGCATTCCGGGCGCTTCAGCCTCGAAGCGTTGAGCTAGGTCCGGCATCGTGGCGACATATTCGGCGCCTGCCGTCGCCGGGTCGAAGTCGGGGGACATCATTACGCTATCGGGTGGAAAGGTAATTACCATCAGATGCGTTCCGCCCTTCGGCGGTAGCCATGACACCGCGCCGTCTGTTGGATCATCCAACGACATGCGCGGCCCGTCATCGGGGCGGGTAGTCCAGGCTAGGGTCGTGACGAAACCCGGCACCGACCGGAATTCGTGGCTGTTGGGCGCTTCGCCGTCCGACAGGAAGATGGTCCTTCCCGCGGCATCCTGTCCGGTGACAACGCGTCTGGTCTTCATGGTCCGGTCCCCCTCAATCATGCATGATGACGACATTCGTGAAGCCGCCTGTGCGGTTCTCGATCGTGTTCAGCGCCTCGTTCACCTGATCTAGCCTGAAGCGTTCATGTTCGAATACCTCCAGGTTCAGCAGGCCGGCATCGGCCAGATCGGCCATGGCCTGCCCCTCCTCCGTGGTGAACCACAGCGATCCGATGAACGATTTCTGCAGGCACATGAAGGGGAACGGCTCGATTGGGATCGGATTGGCGACCCCGCCCACATTGACGGCTTTGCCGCCGCGGCGCAGGGCGTTGATGCTGTCGACGACGGTTTCGACCGCGGCGTTCGGTCCTAGGCACTGGACCATCGCGTCACAGCCAAAGCCGTCTGTCGCCTCCATGACGATCTCGGAGGTGGGGCGCCTGCCAAGCTCGATCGGCATGATGCGCGGATCGAGCTGCCCCAGCTTGTCGAGCAGTTGGGTATTGCGGCCGGTCGCGAAGACCTTGCTTGCCCCCATTGCCAGCGCGCTGATCACGCCCCCCAAGCCAAGCGTTCCCGTGCCGCCATCGATCAGGACGGTCTGTCCGGCCCGGAAGTCGGCCTTCCGCAAGGCCGAGAAGGCGGTGCCGATATAGCCGAAGCGCGACCCCTGTTCATAGCTGACCGACTTGGGCAGCACGACGAGGTTTGCCGCCGGAGCGGTCAAATACTGGCCAAAGCCGCCATAGGGGTAATCCTCGAAAACCTGCTGCGAGCCTGGGCCGAAGCCGAAATAGCCTTGGAAGGTGTAGGACGTGCAGTTGACTGGCTCTCCATGACGGCAGGCCTTGCAGGTGCCGCAGGACAGGCCGGGATTGACGTAGACCCGGTCGCCCGGCTTGATGCCTGATCGCACGCGGCTGCCGACGGCCACGACCTCGCCTGCGGCATCCAGCCCGTAGATGGCGGGCAGCTTCGGCAGAGGCAGGAACGGGAACCACTCGGGGTAGTGGGTTACGACATTGCGCAGGTTCGGCACGACACCGGCGGCCTTGACGCGCACAAGCACATCCAGCGGTCCCGCGACAGGTAGTGGGATCTCGTCGACAGAAAAGCTGCCGCCGATTTCATGCAGGCGCGCGGCGCGCATCATTTTGGTCATGGTTCTCCTCCCTAGAATCGTTTTGCCGACGCGCGGGGGCGGCCGCGGTCCTCCACCGCTGCTTGACGCCGTCTGGCTGATGATAGGAAAGACGATCCTGAGGTTCACCGAAACCGAAGATGTTCTATGCCTGTTATGCAGCCATCGGATATTCTAAAGGTGAAGACCGCAGGCCAGAGTTGACCCGCCGCAGACGCGGTTAGCCTAGTCTGGTTCTGAGGGCGGCGGTCGGTCCCGCGCGCATCCGACCGTCTTGCAGCATGAAGACGCCTCGGGTTTCCATTGCAACGAAGGCCGTCCTGTCGCCGAGATGGCCGCTATAGCGCAGCTCGAGGGACTTGTCGTGCCATGCCAGTTCGTCAAGCCTAAGCATCAGCGACTGACCGGGGGCGACCGGCGACCGGAAGGACATCTCGACCGCTATCAGGCCAAGACCGACGGCACCGATATTGTTGCAAAGACGGGCATGACCGCCCACCTTGTCGTCGAGGAACCGATGAAACAGCGCGTCCGTCCACCGGAAATAGTTCGGGTAGAAGACGATGCCAGCCGGATCGCAATCCCCGAAGCTGACATGGATCTCGGAGATTGCCAAAGGCGCGCTATCTGCCATCACGCGGCCTTGATGACGCGGTATTCAGGGTGGCGGGTCTCGATCGAATTGGGCGATCCCAACTGCGGAATTCCCAGCATGTCACGCGCCTCTTCCGGTGTCGCCGGCTCTAGTCCGAGGTCCCGAATCGTAGTGACGATGCGTTCGACCAACTGCGCATTCGACGTCGCCGGCAGGCCCTTGCGATATGTGATGCTGTCTTCGAAGCCAACCCGCACGCCGCCGCCCAGGATCAGCGACTGCACCGTGGCCGGATGCTGTGCCGGACCGACCCCAAGGGTGCTGAAGCGCGCGCCCTTAGGGATGAGCTGCGTGTAGGCAAACAATGTGGCCGCGTTCCAACTGGCCGCGCTTTGATTGGCGCGATGCATCCCCATCACGAAGGAATAGCTTAGCGGCGCGTCGATCAGACCCTCGCGCACCAGCTGGTCGGCCAGGTCTAGCTGGCTGTTATTGAAGATCTCCATCTCCGGGCGGATGCCGCGCTCTTTCATAATGACCGCCGCCTTGCGCAGAAAGCTGAGCGTCCAGCCGATGTGATGTTCTCCTTCCGGCAGGTTGATGACGGCATATCCTAGGTCGATCGATGACATTTCAGGATAGGCGTCCAAGGTGCGCAGCCCGGCCTCGGCGTCCTCGGCATGCTTGCCCATGGCCGGCGCGATCGAGTTCTGGATGATGACCGGGCTCAGGTCGCGGACATGCGCGTTGATCTGGGCGACGATTGCGGGATCGGTCGACTGCACCCCATGCGGATCGCGAGCATGCATATGGGCCAGGCAGGCGCCGGCGTCGTAACATTCGCGCACGGATTGCGCGATCTCGGCCGGCTGCTCGGGCAGGGCCGGGTTCGCGTCCTTGCCGTGAAAATTGGAGGTCGGGGCGATCGTGACAATTACCTTGTCGGCCATTGCTGGTCTCCGTTCACTTGGATTGGACTGGATGGGCCGCGTCGTACTCGGCCATGAATTTCGGCGAGAGGTTGCGCAACCGATCCATGTCGATTCGGCCTGACCGCGTGACATAGTCGAAGGCGAAGTCGATCGGTGCTTTCGACATCTTCGTGTCGAAGGTCTCATACCAGGCCGCCGAGGTGTTCGCGGCCGTGACGATCTTTCTGGCGATCGGCGGGCGTTCTCGCTGATAGCGGGCCAGCGCGGAAGAAACGTCAGGTTCTTCGGCTAGCGCCCTAACTAGTGCAAGCGCATCTTCCATGGCTAGGCGCGTGCCTGATCCGACCGAGAAATGCGCTGTGTGGCAGGCATCGCCCAGGATCACCCGGTTGCCCGAATACCAAGTGTCGCACCACAGGCGGGGGAATTGCCGCCAGACCGAACGGTTAGTGATGAGCTTCGCGCCGTCCAGAACGTCGCTGAAGATATCCGTGCAGACGCGGGCGCTTTCATCTTCATCCATCTGGGCGAAGTTCCATGCCTTGAACACTTCATCCGTGCATTCGACAATGAAGGTGCTTGTGTCGATTGAGAAGCGATAATGATGCGCGTTCATCGCGCCATGATCTGTCTGCACGAAGGTCTGGGTCAGGGTGTCGAACGGGCGATTGGCACCGAACCATGCGAAATGGTTGTCGAGATAATCAAGCGTTGCGCCAAACGCTTCGGGATCGCTGTTGCGGATCAGCGAGTTCAGTCCGTCGGCCCCGATGATCACGTCACCGTCGAGTTCGTCGACCGACCTGACCTCGTGGCCAAAGCGGATCTCCGCGCCCAAGGCCTCAGCGCGCTCACGCAGGATCTCGATCAGATGCAGGCGCCCGATGGCCGTGAAGCCGATCCCGTCCAGCGTCACCTGCCCCTCGGGCAGGTTGAGGGTCATGTTCTGCCACCGCTCCATCTCGGAGACAATCAGATCATGGGTGTCAGGATCGTCCGCCTTCAGGAAATCGAGCGCCTGATCCGAGAACACAACGCCAAACCCCCAGGTCGCACCCTTGGGATTTTGCTCGGTCACGCGAACCTTGGCAGAGGGCATCATCCGAGCGATGAGAATGGCGGTGTAAAGACCGGCAGGGCCGCCGCCAAGAATATCGAACGTTTCAGGCTTCACTGTGACCTCCTCACGTTTTGCAGGGAAGCGATACGCGGCAGCGCGATATCTGAATAATGCCTATCTTCTATCCATGTTATAGAATGTAGGTATACCGACTAGCTCCGGCGGCGATGTCCGGGACAGATGGTAGCGATTTCGCATGTTGCAGAACTGATCATGGGGCAGCCAAGTCCATCCAAGCGTTGCGGGATATCGTAACATCGACTGCAGCCCGGCTGATTATCAGCATTCTGCATGTAAGTCATATCCAATTGGGTGAAGCCGCCGACGCGGCTGACCGATAGCGTGTGTGAAAGGCGCGGGCGCTCGGTCCCGGCCAGCGGGATGAGCACAACAAGGAGCGCGCGCAATGGGATATGTCTTTGAACCGCAACCGGTCGCGACCGTCCAGGTGGCCGGATTGGACGACCGTCTTCCGGTGCGGCGCATCTTCTGCGTCGGTCGCAATTATGCGGCCCATGCGCGAGAAATGGGCAAGGATCCGGATCGTGACCCGCCCTTCTTTTTCACCAAGCCAGCGGATGCCGTCGTCGATTCCGGTGAAGCTATCGCCTATCCGCCGGAAACCAACAACTTTCATTACGAGGCTGAACTCGTCGTTGCGATTGGCAGCGGCGGCCGCAACATTGCTAAGGCGGACAGCCTGTCGCATGTCTGGGGCTATGCGGTTGGAAATGACCTGACCCGTCGCGATCTTCAGCTGGACGCCCGCGAGAAGGGCCGTCCCTGGGATTGGGGCAAGGCGTTCGATCGCTCGGCGGTGATCGGCGCGGTTCATCCGGTCTCTGAGGTCGGGCATCCGATTAGCGGCGCCATCCGGCTCGCGGTGAACGGAGAGGTCAAGCAGGATGCCGATTTGGCCGATCTGATTTGGTCGGTGCCCGAGATCATCTCGATCCTGTCGCACTCCATTGCGCTGGCCCCCGGCGATCTGATCATGACCGGAACGCCAGCCGGGGTCGGTCCGCTGGTCGAAGGCGATCTTTGCGTCGTATCGATCGCAGGCTTGGGCCGGATCGAGACACCCATTGGCCCCCGCGAGGGTTGAGGGCTATCATGACACTGAAACTGCACAACTTCTTTCGCTCGTCCACCTCGACCCGCCTGCGAACGGCGTTGAACCTCAAGGGTCTGGATTACGACTATGTGCCCTATGTGCTGCGAACCGGGGAAACGCGGACGCCGCAATATTTAACGATGAATCCGCAAGGGCTGGTGCCTACACTGGAACTGGACGACGGCAGCGTCCTGACGCAGTCGCTTGCCATCATCGAGTGGCTGGAAGAGACCCATCCCGACCCGGCGCTGCTGCCCTGTAACGCTAAGGATCGTGCCCGTGTCCGGGCGTTGTCCTACATGATCGCCTGCGAAATCCATCCGCTGAACAATTTGCGTATTCTGTTCCGTCTTAGCGACCAGTTCGGGGCCGACGAGACGGCGCAGAAGTCATGGTTCACCCACTGGGTCAGGACGACCTTCGATGCTCTGGAACAGAGCCTGCTCACTGGCCCGACGGGGCTGTGCTGCCACGGCGACAGCCCGACGCTGGCAGATGTCTGCCTGTATGCTCAGGTCTGGAACAACCGCCGCTTCGACATCCCCCTCGAAGGCTGGCCGACCATCCAGCGCATTTTTGCGCATCTGGACGTGATACCCGCGTTCGCAGATGCCGCCCCACCCCGACAGCCGGACGCGGCGTAAGGACGTTTCGACACGCGTGGACAGAGGAGAGCCACAATGAGCCAACAACTGGATCATGGGACCGTTGCCCATGGGATGCAGCCCGAGGACACACCAGAGCTTCGCGCGCTTTATCAGGGGTTCAGGGACAGCCATCTCAACCCGCTCTGGACACAGCTGAGCAACCTGATGCCTATGCAGCCGTCGCCAAAGGCCGTGCCCCATCTATGGCGCTGGTCCGAGCTTCTGCCGCTGGCCAAGAAATCAGGCGAGCTGGTTCCCGTTGGCCGCGGTGGCGAACGCCGCGCCATCGGCCTGGCGAATCCCGGACTTGGAGGGGCCGCCTATGCCAGTCCGACGCTGTGGTGCGCGATCCAATATCTGTGCCCGGGCGAGAATGCGCCAGAGCACCGTCATTCGCAAAATGCCTTCCGGTTCGTTGTCGAAGGCGGGGGCGTGTGGACCGTCGTAAACGGCGATCCGGTGCGCATGTCGCGCGGGGATCTGTTGCTGACGCCGGGCTGGCACTTTCACGGGCACCACAATGTCGCAACCGAGCCGATGGCTTGGATTGATGGGCTGGACATCCCGTTCAGCCAGCAGATGGATGTGGGCTTTTTCGAATTCGGCTCAGACCGCGTCACCGACAACGCGACGCCGAACTACTCGCAGGGCGAACGGCTGTGGTGTCACCCGGGGCTGCGCCCGCTTTCGCAGCTTCAGAACACTGTGTCCTCGCCGATCGGCGCCTATCGCTGGGAATTCACCAATGAGGCCCTGACCCAGCAATTGCTGCTGGAGGATGAAGGCGTCCCGGCCACGGTCGAGTTGGGCCACGCGGCGATCCGCTTCGTCAATCCGACCACCGGCGGCGACGTGATGCCGACCATCCGGTGCGAATTCCACCGCCTGCGGGCGGGCACGCAGACCCCCATCCGCCGCGAGGTCGGCTCGTCGGTGTTCCAGTTGTTCGACGGCGCGGGCGCTGTCGTTCTGAACGGCGAAAGCCACAGGCTTGAAAAGGGAGATCTTTTCGTCGTCCCCAGCTGGGTGTCGTGGTCGCTCGAGGCCGAGACCCAGTTCGACCTGTTCCGCTTCTCGGACGCCCCCATCATGGAGCGCCTGGAGTTCATGCGCAGCCAGGTCGACGGACGGTGATGCCGATGCCCGAGACCGATGCGCGCGCCGCGCTGAGGGCGCGACAGGGCGAGGGCGCGCGCTATGATGCGCCCTCCGCCCCCGCCGCCGACCTGCTTCTGGCCCGGCGAGGCACGGCATATTTCGCGCGCTGTCTGAACAACCTGACGGATGAACAGCTGTTCGCACCCTCGGACATCGCCGGTGCGAGTCGCGCCTATGTGGTGGCTGAAGTCAGCTATGCCGCCAGGCATCAAGCGATGGCGCTGACATCCCTTGCCGGTCCGGCAGCGCCTGGCATGAACGACGAAGAGCCGATTTTCCCGACACTCGACCTCGCGGCGACCTTGCCGGGACGGGCCCTGCGGTATCTCTTTCATCACGCCGAGATTCACCTGAACGTCTGCTGGCGCGACTTGTCTGATGCGGACTGGGAAAGGGATGTCACGCTGCCGGATGACCTCGTTCTGACCGCCCGGTCACTGCCGTTGAGGCGCGCGCGGGAAGTCTGGACAGCTGCGCTTCATCTCGGCAATGGTGCACGTGCCCGTGATATCCCTGACAGTCTGCGTCCGGCGCTGCTCGGCTGAGATCGGACAGTGTGTTGAATTGCAGCCAGAACTGACCCAGACTTGGGCAGTTTTGAGTGAAAATTAACAGACGGTGGTTTCTGCAGTGCAACCGCTCCACGCTTGCCTAAGGAACCGAACCAGCAGTTCGCGAATGCGGGTCAGATGCCCGTTGGCGACGGGACGCACCAATGGTATAACTAGGTAATACCTTGTTTGCCCCTGGAGGACTTTATGCCTGCCCTTCACCCTGTTGCAATAAAGCTGGATGCCGAGGTTCATGCCCGGATGCGGGAGCTTGCCAAGGCACAGAACCGCACTCCGCATTACCTGATGCGCGAGGCCATCGCTCAATATGTGGAGCGTGAGGAAAAACGCGAGGCGTTCCGGCAGGAGGCGCTGACGGCATGGGCGTCCTATCAGACCACCGGCCTGCATGTGACCCATGCCGAGGCGGACGACTGGCTGGCTCGGCTCGAAGCCGGTCAGGACGTGGAGCCGCCTAAATGCCACAACTGATCTGGACGCCGAATGCCCTACAGGGCGTCCAGCGGTGCTATCGGTTTCTGGCTTCCAAAAACCCGGTTGCGGCGTCCCGCGCAGTGCGAGCCATCCGCGAGGGCATGCAAATCGTTGCCGGGCAGCCGGGCGTGGGACGCCCGGCCGACAAGATGGCCCCGGAGTTCCGCGAATGGCTGATCGCGTTCGGAGACAGCGGCTATGCGGTCCTCTATCAGGTGGACGGCAAACAGGCCGTAGTTCTGGCAATCCGGCATCAGCGTGAGGCAGGGTATTCCTGAACCGGAAAGGCAGCTTTCTGTGCCGCCCGATCTGAACAGCGGTCTGTCCTACGCTGATTTTTCGCTGCAGCATAGCTGCAATGATGCGGCGCTTGGGCAGGGTGAGATGCAATGCCGAGGGATGTCCTCAAGAACCCGCCCCCTTGCCCTCTGCTGGACGAACAATAACCGTTCTTTTTTACCAAACCGGCAGATGCCGTCACGGATACCGGCGCAGCGATCCCCTATCCGCCCAAGACCAGCGATTTCCACTATGAGATCGAACTGATCGTCGCCATTGGGAGGGATGATAAAGGGCCAAGCGCCAGCAGGATTGATTTTTAGAAAGGTCGCGCATGTCTGTTTTCGATATATTAGGCCGTGTTGACAAAAGGGATTCACAGGACGCGCTGATCGTGATTCAAGCTGGTATCTGCGATGGAGACCAGCTT
>JBKBVT010000002.1:0-52316 GCA_046289305.1 Hyphomonas sp.
CTTCAGCCTCTCCAGAGACTACCGGCAGCAGCGTGGAGCTGTAGGGCCGCATTGTCCCATAGCTGCCCGGCCCGGCCTTGGCCCAGAGTGGGGGGCGGGCCTAGTGGCCAAATCGACGCGAAGAGCCCAAAGCAGACTTTGACGCCAGCCGCGCTGTACGGCTGACGCCTATAATATGCGAACACAGCCAGCTAGGCTGGCACACCACCTTTCAGACCTGCTGCATGCCGCCGTCGACGAACAACTCCACGCCTGCGATAAAGCTCGCCTCATCGCTGAGAAGGAAAAGCGCGGCGGAGGCAACTTCGCTCGGGTGCGCCATACGCCCCATTGGGATGGCAGAGACAATGGCTGCGCGGACGTCATTTGGAACAGCAGCCATCATCTCGGTATCCGTGGATGCGGGCGCCAGAACGTTGACGCGGATGCCGCGAGAGACCAATTCGCCTGTCCAGGTGCGGGCGTAAGCACGAACAGCTGCCTTCGTCGCACTATAGGTGGCATAGTCGGCAATGCCCGCGCTCCCGGCGACCGATCCCATCAGCACGACGGAGCCCCCGTCACGCATGATGGGAACCGCTGCCTGAAGCCCAAACACCAGTCCCTTCACGTTGACGGAGAAAAGACGATCGAAATGTTCAGGGGTCATTTGGCCCAGTGATGCCGGCTCTGATATGCCTGCATTGAGAACCAGTGCGTCGATGTACCCGTGCATCTTGCCTGATCGTCTGCACCACCTGCGCCAGATCCTCGGCATTGCTCGCGTCTGCGATGAGGCCGCGCGCGCCATGGCCGATGGCCTTCGCGGCGTGTTCGACATCCGCAGATTGCCGCCCGGTCAGATACACCTTTGCGCCTTCGGCGGCCAATCGCTCGGCGATCGATCGACCGATCCCCTTCGCGCCGCCAACGACCAGCGCGATCTTGTCCGTCATGCGTCCCATGATCATGTCCACATATCTACCTTGTCATGGGGGGTGTCATTCCACTGTCCGGGCGGCCTGCGCGATCACTTCGGCGATCTCGTCGGGGCTCGTCATCGGCAGCATGTGACCGTTCTCGATCTCGACGACCGTCGAACCAGCGCGTTTGGCCATGTGGCGCTGCAGATCGGGCGCGATGACCCGGTCCTCGGTGGCGATGATTGCCCAGCTGGGCTTCTCACTCCAAGCCGCAGCATCTATCTCATGCGCGAGGTTCGCCGAGTTGGCCATTGGCTGGGACCGTGCGACGAAGCGGACGTCCTCGTCGGGGAGGCCGTTGCCATTCAGCGAAACGAATGCGTCTTCATCAACCAGGAAATGGCCATCGTCGAAGATTCTGAGCTTGTCGGGCGTGAACTCCGTCGGCTCCGATGCGAGCAGCATATTGGCGCTTTCTCCGGTGTCCGGCTGGAACGACGCGACATAGACGAGGCCTTTGACGTCCGGGTCGTTACCGGCTTCGGTGATGACCACGCCGCCATATGAATGACTGACGAGCAGCACCGGGCCATCTTGAGCGTCAAGGTTTCTCTGAACCGCCGCGACGTCATCCTCGACGGATGTCATGGGCAGTTGAGAGATCGTGACGTTGAAATCCTCTGCGGTCAGGCGGTCGTAGACTTCTCGCCAGGTGCTGCCATCGACGTTCCCCCCGTGAACCAGAATGATGTTCTGAACGTCAGCGGCGGCCACGCCCGGCAGCGCCATCATGGTGCCGAGCGCCACGCTTCCGGACAGGAAGAGAGTGCGAAGAGTGTTCATTGTCGGTATCTCCGGTGTTGCTGATTGATATCCGGAATGTGAGATAGCCACGGCACCTGCCGATCACTATACTGATTGAAGTGATGGCGCTTATCAGCGGAGCCTATGAATGGATCGTCGCGATCTTCCCGACCTGCAGTTGTTTCAGGTGGTGGCCGACGAAGGCAGCTTCACCCGCGCCGCCTTAAGGCTCGGACGCGCGCAGTCGGGGATCAGTCAGGCGATCGCCGCGCTGGAACAGCGCATTGGGGTGCCCCTTCTGGCACGGACGACGCGCAACGTCCGTCCGACCGAGGCCGGTCAGCGCCTTCTGAACGCGTTGAAACCGGCCCTGCGGCTGATCGAGGACGGGCTGACCGAACTTAGGGAGGCGCGTGGCGGTGTGGTCGGCACTCTACGGCTGACCTCCATCGAATATCCGGCAAGGGCGATCATGATCCCCGCGCTGACGGGGTTCATGGAGCAATATCCGAACGTGACCGTGGACCTGAGCATCAGCGACCGGCTGACCGATATCGTCGAAGCCGGGTTCGATGCTGGCATCCGGATGGGCGCGCATCTGGAGCAGGACATGTCGGCCGTGCCCCTCGGTCCCGACCTGCGCGCGGTGGTCATCGGCTCGCCCGACTACTTCGCCCGACGCGGTGTGCCAAAGCGTCTGGAAGATCTCGCCGACCACGCCTGCCTGAACTATCGGCATGCAAGTCACAGCGACCTGTTCCGATGGTCGTTCAGGCAAGGCGAACGTCGTATTGAGATGGCGGTCAAAGGCCCGCTGATCGCCGACGATGCCCATGTGCTGATCGAGGCGGCACTTGCAGGGCAAGGGCTGATCTACCTGTTTGAGCCCTTCGTCTCGGAGCACCTGGCGGCGGGCAGTCTGCGAGGCTGCCTCGGAGAGTTTTGCCCGCTCTGGTCGGGGTATCATCTCTACTACCCCGGCAGGCATCAGAAATCGGCCGCGCTTGCGGCCCTGGTCGATCACCTCCAGTCTAGAAAACTGCGATGAATGAAGCTTATCGTCCGCCCCAGGTCCCGGCGTCGTTGGCGGGTCCGGCGGGGCCGCCCAGCGCCGCCGCAGAACAGGTTGGAGAACAGCAAGGTGCAAGCATCAGCCGCTGGATGATTTTCCGCCACAAGTCATAAGTGCACAAGGCACCTTTGGACCCGACCATCACCCGCAGCCGTTCAGGCAGGACATGTCAACAGAACAGCCAGGCCGAATGATGCTACAGCACTTGCCAATCGAGGATGTCATCATCCAGTTCACCGTGGTGATCCTGGCCGCGCTCGTGGTGCGCATCGGGTTTGAGCGAACTCGTGTGCCAGGCCTCATCGGGCTGATCGTTCTGGGCATGATCATTGGCCCCGGCGGTTTAAATGTCCTGCCGCAGGAGCCGGTGGTCGAACTCTTCGGGTCGATCGGCCTGCTCTACATCATGTTCATTGCGGGTGCAGAAATCGACTTGAACCTTGTCCGAGACCGAAAGCAGGAGGCGATTTCGTTCGGCGCGATGGCGTTTGTCTTCACGTTCGTCCCCGCCTTCGGCGTCGGGCTGCTGTTTGGGCTGGAAACAGCGGGCGCCTTGCTGCTGGCCGCGGCGCTCTCGTCGCATACGCTCGTTGCTTATCCGATCATCGGGCCCTTCGGACTGGCGGGCCGGCGGCCCATCGTGGCGGCGACGGGTGGCACGCTGCTGACCGATACGGCCTCGCTACTGGTGCTGGTCATCGTGATCCGCTCTGCCGGCGGCGAGGGGGGCGGGTCATGGATCGTCCCCATCGCGTCCTTGGCTGCACTTTCGGTTGGCGCGCTGCTTGTCGTGCCGCGGGTGTCGGGCATCGTCCTAGGGTCCGAATTGAACACCCAAGCGGAAAAGGCGCTGTTCCTCCTGGCAGTGCTGCTAGTCCTCTCTGTCCTTGCCGATGCCATTGGCACCGAGGACATCCTGGGCGCGTTTTTGGCCGGGCTCTGCTTGAACCGCGAGCTGCACCGCCGCCACGATCTGAAGCAGCACCTCGAGTTCGTAGGGCAGATGCTGTTCATCCCGTTCTTCTTTGTCGAGACTGGGATGCGCCTGCGTCTCGACGCCTTGCAGGATCTTGCTACCTGGTTGCTGGCCTTGGCGCTGGTGGCCGTTGTTCTTGCTGCAAAGGGATCGGCGGCGATGGCGGCAACTCGCCTCTTCGGGTATTCACGCGCCGAGGGCCTTGCCATTGCCAGCCTGTCCTTCCCGCAAGCCGCAGCGACACTGGCCGTTATCGTCATCGGTCTCGAGCTTGAACTCTTCGACGCCGATACGGCTGACGCCGTCATCATCGTGATCTTCCTGACCTGCCTGATCGGCCCTCTGATGACCCGGCACGCGGCGAAGCGCATGTCGCAAGACGCGCCCGCCGATCGCTGATTTGGGAGGCCGGTAGGGTTGGGCGGTGCGCTGTGCTACTTCCACCCGAACAGTGCAACAGCCGTCAGCCGCCCGTCGCCCGCAGCCTCTGCGGCGAAGCCTATGTGAGACGCAGCCGGGCCGCCCAGAGCATCGCCTTGGGTCGCGGCCTGTGTCCAGTCCGAGACGATCGTGGAAAGATCCTCTTCGTTGACGGAGGCGCCCGATCCGCCGAGCGTCGCGGATTGCACGCTCAGGCTGGTCCAGCCCGTCGAACCCTCTGGCAGCAGATCGAAGATGTTCCCGGGAAGAGCTGCTGCGTCTTGTGCCAGATGTTCCAGAACACGTGCCGCGCCCTCGTCCAGATCGACATCGTGCTCAAGCGGCGCCAAGCTGGCGTCAGTGCGGGCATTATTGATCTGCTGAACTGCAGTTTCGGCAATGTCTTCGGGGCCGAGAGCCGGACCGGCGCCCGCCGCATCCGCGCCGGGGCCTGAGAACGTTTGAACCGCGTAAACAGTGCTGCCCGCACCGGCGATCCCGAAGCCGAAGCTGTCAAAACCTTCGGACAGGATGTTCTCGCGATGCCCCGGGCTCTGCATCCAGCCGTCGTGGAAGGCGTCCACGCGATCGACGTCCGGCGGTGCCGCGCAACCGGTGCAGGTGGCGATGTTTTCGCCGCTGACGGCCCAGCTGTTGCCGCCGGCGGTGAGGAAGCGGTCGAACGGTGTCTCCCCTTCCGGTGAAACATGGTCGTAGTAGTCACGCTCCAGCATGTCTTCGGCATGACTCTGAGCCGCCTCACTCAGCACGTCGCTGCGCGTGAAGGCACCAAGGTCAGCCTCCTCGCGCGAGGCGTTGGTTCGCTCCAGTGCGGCCTCTCGCAGTTCGGCCAATTCGTCCGCTTCCTGCGAAAGGGCGGGGGAGGCCAGAGTCCAGGTCAGGACGTTGGCAAGAATGATGGGGGTCAGCTTTGGATGGCGTAGCACGATCGTTTCTCCTGTTGTCCGGTGGACGAACGGTGCGCAGCAGGCAGGGTTGCACCGGAAACGTAGCGCATTCCAAGAAGCGCCCCGTGTCCGTCGCTATAATGCATCTTGGGAATTCTATGAGACCGGTAGGTGCATCTGCGCTGAGGCTGGTCCCGGGACGCTGCACTGCAACTTCTAAAGGAGGCCCACTGGCGGCTATGGCCCGATCACACTAGGTCCTTTTCATCACTTGGCGTGCGCGATTGCTGCTGCTGCTGACGTGACAATGGCATCCTCAATGAAGCCGGTGGAGGGCTGACCCCATCGACGCATGGCCCTTTACGGGCGGACAGTTTGAATTATGACGACGCGATCGCAGCGCTGATGCCGAGTGCTGCGCCCAAGCGCTGCCGTCGTGTTGGTGCGAGAGCTGCGCCGGCGAAGCCGGCAGTGATCGCTCGCCCAAGAAGGCCGAGAAAGATGGCGCGATCAGGGGTGGTATTCATCTTGTCGCCCGCCGTCTCTGCAACCGCCATTGCCCCCCCGGCGGCGACTACAGAGTGCCTCATCAGTTGCGCCTCAAGTTGTCGTGCGGCAGCGTGTTGCACGTTGCCGCGCCTGCCAAGGCAACAAGGGGGGGCATCGACCGTTGACCGGCGACCAGCCCGATGAGAACCGAACGTAGCATGGTGTCTCCTCTCTGCTCATCTGCGGCAACCAACGGGCATCACTGCATGTTCCCGGATGATAGGCTGTGATGGTATGGGACGCCTTACTGCCGCGGGTGCTACGGCGAGGATGAGTGGAAGGTTGCGCCACGCGCCAGTGCGTCTGGCGCAGGACGTCAGCGAACCTCGGTCCATTTCAGGCGTCAGGTCTAGTCGCACCGACCATGGGGGTAGGGCGCGCAGCACGTCGATGTGCGGTCGCCGCGACAATTGGATGGTGCCCTTGCTGTAACAGCGACGGCCACACGACGCGCCTGATCAGCACGGTTCAGCGGCCGCTCCTGCCGTCGAACATCACCTGGGCCGTATCGATTTGCAACTTGTGCTCCCGGCTCCACTCCGTCAGCCGGGCAACCTGCGTCGCAAAGGACCGGCCCAGTTCGGTAAGTTCGTATGAGACGCTTGGAGGAACTGTGGGCTCGACGTGACGCAGCACGTGGCCGTCCCGCTCAAGCCGGCGGAGGGTCAGTGTCATCATCCGCTGCGATATGCCATCCAGCGCTTTCTCAAGCTGCCGGTAGCGACGGGGACCGGCGGACAATTCGGCCAGCGTCATGACCGTCCACTGCTCGCCAAGACGATCAAGGATCAGGCGCAGCCCGCAATCTTTGTGATCCGGGGACCCGCATGGGGCTAGCCCTGCGTCCGTGCGAACATCCGTGTGCGTTGCAGACAAGTTTGTGCCTTCTTATGGCCGGGGTTTGGGATCTCTAAGTTACTTGCAGATCATGCATGAAGGGAACCAGAATGATCCTGATCACCGGAAGTTCGGGCCAATTGGCTACTGATATTGTGGCGCTGGCGAGGGCAAACGGCATTGACGTCTTCACCGCCAGTCGATCGCGAGCCAGCAACAGGCCGATGGATTTCGACAAGCCTGACACGCTGAATTTCCGGGGCATCGAGACGCTGCTCCTGATCTCGGCGGGATATGCCGAGGACGATGTCGTGTTGCGGCGTCACGGTGCGGTGCTGGACGCCGCCCGCAATCAGGGCGTCAGGCACGTCATCTATACGAGCCTGACGGGCGCAGCGGACCATTTGGGCTTTGCCTTGGCGCATCGCTGGACCGAGCGGGCGCTGCGCAACAGTGGCCTGTCATGGACGATCCTGCGAAACGGCCTTTATGCAGAACTGATCGGGTCTCTGGCAGCGCCGCGCGAGGGCCGGATTAGGGCGCCGCTTGGCATGGGCGGCATCTCGGCCGTTGGCCGGAAGGACCTTGCGAGGGCGGCCGTCGCAGTTCTCGCGGACCCAGCGGCGCATGTTGGCATCAGCTATGAACTTTCAGGCCTGGTCGCGTTCAGTGCTCCAGAACTGGCCCGTCATCTCGGTCTGCCGTATGATCCTCTGAGCCTTGAGGAAGAGCGGATCCGGCTGTCCTGTCTGCCCCTGCTACCGTTTCAGCCCCCGATGCTCATGTCGATCTATTCCGCGGCGCTGGCCGGATTTCTGCACAGTGGGGAGAGCGATCTGAAGACCCTTGTGCTACATCCCGAGGGTGCCCTCAGCCTTGCTGGATCTGCCGCACAGAAGGCTGCTGAGAGCTGACGATCCGTCTCGACGTAAAGATGAGACTGACATTCCTATCGGCGGGAAAGGCCGGACGACCAGACCAGAAGGGCGTCAGTATCGCCGCCATAACAGGAGCTGTCCACGCCCCTTATTGACCATTGAACTCGTTCTCCGGATCGCCCGGTCCAGCACACGCGCCTGGTGCCTGCGGATCAACCATCGCGCCTGCCGAGCAGCTCGCTCGCCGCAAAGACCATGCGGAGAAGATCCGGCTTAGCAGGGAGGCACGGCCGAGCGCATAGAAATCCTCCTCGGAAAGATCATCCGTCGGGAGAGGTCGAAGAATTGGCAACATTGCGCCTCCATCTGTTCCATCGTGAAAAGATGGGGCATCCTGCGAAGCAGGAACACGCGTCATTCTGCAGGAGCCTTTTCATGGGTGACAAGCTGTCGTGGGAGGATCTGGAGATCTTCTTTCATGTCGCCGAAAGTGGTGGGCTGAGTGCGGCCGGACGATTGACCGGACTCAGCCCGCCGACCGTGGGGCGCCGCATGCTGGCACTGGAACAGCGTGCGGGTCAGTTCCTGTTCCATCGCGCGCAGACGGGATACTCCCTGACGCCGGCGGGCAAGGCACTGCATGACAGGGTCAGGGTGATGCATTCATCTGCGGTTCCGGTGCAGGACATCCTGCGTGCGCGGCAGCAGACGCCTCTGATCCGGCTGTCCGCAGGCACGGCGACCGCCCATTTCCTGGCCGACAAGTTCAGCCTGCTGAACCGATCCAGCGACGGCTTCCGCCTGAACTTCGTGACGACCGAAGCCGTGCTGGACATCGCGCATCGCGAAGTCGATCTGGGGATCCGCAATCAACCTGCCGGGGCGGGCAACCTGGCCTCGCTCAGACTGGGCATCCTTCGGTTCGCCGCTTACCGAAGCTGGAGCATCGGCAACCCCGACCTGCTGGGATGGGTGGCGATCGATCCGGCCCATGCCAAGCATGCGGCGGTCCAATGGCTGCATGCGCAGGGCCATGACATCAGCGTGCTGGCAAACTCGATCGCCACGGTTCACGAACTGGTCAGGGCCGGAGCAGGGATCGGCGTCATGCCCTGCATGATCGGGGATTGCGATCCCTCTCTGGCCCGTGTCGGCCCGGTCATCGACGAGCTGACCGAGCAGCAGTATCTGGTGATGCATGACGACGACCGCCACAGATCCCCGATCCGCCGGCTGATCGAGCGACTGACGAAGATCTATCAGGACAATGGGCCCTTGCTGGCAGGAGAAAGGCCCATGCGGGGAGATGCGGCTTCGTCATGATCGCTGACCTAGATACGCGCATCAGAGACCATGTGTCATTGACAAAGGGATCACTGATCCCCTTATAGGGATCGGTGATCCACTTAGCGAGAACTCAGATCCAAACGGGCTGAACCGGTGACCGTAGTAAATTTTTCCGTCCCGGTCTTATCCGTAGGGCGCAGGCGCGGCGATTGCCCCAAAGGGCTGCCTCAGGCGCACCGCGGCACGCCGGATGATCCGGGTGGCGATCTCCACGTCTGCAAAGGCTCACATCGACAGTGACCGTATATCGGTCAAGCGCACTTACTGATCCAGATAGGAAGAAAAATGACAGCCCATTCAATTCCAGCAACGTGTCTTCACGGCAAGACCGTACTTGTTACCGGCGGGACTTCCGGTATCGGACTCGAAGCAGCACTTCAGGCCAAATCAGCCGGTGCTTCGGTCATCATTGTCGGCTTGAGTGCGGATCGGTCCAAAAAAGTCTCGAGCGAACACGGCTTTGCAGGTTGGCGAAGCGCCGACCTGGCGGACCCCGAGCAGATCCTCGAGGCCTTTGTGGATCTTCCAGATATCGATCATTTGGTACTGCTTGCCGGCAGCTTCGTCGTCGGCAAGGTGCTGGAAGCCGATGTGGGCTATCTGCATCGGGCTTTCGATGAACGCATGTGGTCCGCCATTCACACCCTGCGTGTCCTTGGAAACAAGTTGGCAGCCGACGCTTCGGTGACCTTCGTGTCGGGTGCCGCGACCGAGCGACCAGACGGCAATGGGACGGCCGTTATTGCCGCTGCGGCTGCCGCAATGGAAGCCTTGGCACGCGGACTTGTCCTTGAACAGGCGCCGCGCCGGTTCAACACCCTGTCGCCGGGGCCAATCGACAGTCCGTTGCTCGACAAGGCCATGGGAACAGCGCGCGATGCTGTTGTAAAGCAGTTGGCTGCCAGAATGCCGCTTAAGCGGCTCGGAACGACGCAGGAAGCCGGGGCTGCGGTCGTGTTCCTTATGACCAACGGCTGGATGAACGGCGCGACGCTCAATCTCGACGGCGGTATGCGCCTGATCTGAAACCACGACAGCGCCAGTTCAGGGCAGCTTGGCGCTGACGACCTCCTGCGGTCGACACATCAGAGCATTGGCGATGAAGTTGGCCAGCCGATTGGCCCGATCGTCGAAAGCAGGTTGATCGCCGATCCAGCCCGCCGCGCCAATAAGGGCGAAAAGGTCCCCCCCATCGACATCTTCGCGCACAACGCCCGCCTGCTGCGCGTTTTGCAAAAGTTTCGCCCCTGCGGCGCGCAGATTCTTGCAATCTTCGTGCAGGGCGGAACCAGGATCGGCGAGCGCCTTTGCCATCAGGTCGACGACCCCGTTGAAAACATGAACGAATGTTGTTGCTTCGATAAACCAAGTCGTCAGGGCAGCACCGGGCGCATGGTCGTCTGAAAGGGTCTCCGACCGCGCGATGAGGTCGCAAAGTGCCTTCTGCAGCAGGGCTTCCAGCAAGGCCTCACGGGTCGTGAAGTGACGGTACAAAGTAGCCAGTCCCACGCCCGACCGCCGCGCAATATCGCGAAGGGACGCATCGACACCTTGTTCAGCAATGACCTCGCGCGCGACAGCAAGGATGCGCTCGTAATTCTTCTTTGCATCTGCACGCATTTGAGAGCCCCACTTTCGCTAGTTGACAAACGGATCACCGATCCACATATAAAATGGAGCAGTGATCCGAATATAGTGGTTCTTCTTCGGATTGAAAAGGTGACGCCGTCCGGAAGCACGGAGCTGTCGCTCAAACGTGGAGACGAGAATGCGATACAAGCTCTTTGGGGCACACTCGGGGCTCAGGGTGTCTGAACTGGTACTCGGCACCTCGAACTTCGGCACGCGTTGGGGGCATGGCACTGAATTGCCAGAAGCCAACCGCATGCTGGATGCCTACGCCGACGCGGGCGGTAATATGCTTGACAGTTCAAATGGCTACCAAAGTGGCGAGTCAGAGGAATTCCTTGGCGAGATGCTGCAGGGCCGCCGCGACAGGTTCGTGCTGGGCACGAAATTCGCCGTCGCGACAGACGAGACGGCGAACGTGCTGACCACGGGCAATAGCCGTCAAGCAATGGTCGCCTCGGTTGAGGCCAGCCTGAAGCGTCTGAGGACCGACCGGATCGATCTCTACTGGGTTCACGTCGCGGACGGCGTGAACCCCATGGGCGAGATCATGCGCGGCTTTGAAGACCTCGTGCGGCAAGGCAAGGTTCTCTATGCAGGGCTCTCGGACTTCCCGGCTTGGCGTGTGTCTCGAGCGGTGACAATTGCGGAGCTGCGGGGAACGGTTCCGGTGGCTGGGCTGCAACTGGAACACAGCCTCGTTGCGCGCACCGCCGAAGCCGAACTGATTGAGGCGGGCCAAGGCCTTGGCCTCGGGATCACGGCATTCTCTCCGCTCGGTGGTGGTGTCTTGACAGGCAAGTACCGCAAGCCGCTCACAGCGACCGGTCGCGAGGAGGGACTGAACGGAGCGGCCTTTCACCCCGAGAATACTGCGCAACGCACGGCAATTCTGGATGCCGTGATGGCGATCGCTGAAGAACAGGAAGTCACGCCGGGCGAAGTCGCCATCGCTTGGGTCACGTCGAAGGGGACCTTTCCAATTATCGGCCCGCGCAGCATTGCGCAGCTCAAGGAAAATCTTGCAGCCGCCGATCTGCATCTGTCGCTGGAACAGCTCGACCGCCTCGATCGGGTCAGCGCGGTCCCTCACATTTTTCCCTACATGGTTCTAAACGATCGACGGATCCAAGGCATGGTGTCCGCCGGACAGGTGGCGCGAATAGACATGCCAGCTTTGCCCGTAGGGTGACCGCTACTCCTCTCATGGGCCTGCTGCAGGCCCGCACCTCCTCTTTAAAAAAGGAAGACTGACATGATTACCCTCTACTACCACCGTGGTGCCTGTTCGACCTCAAACCACTTCGCCCTTGAGGACGCTGGCGTCGCGTACGAAGCAATCGAAGTTCATCTTGATCGCGAAGACGATCCCGTGGCGCAGAAGGTGCGTGAACTGAACCCGATGTCGATGACGCCAGTCCTTGTGCTCGAAGATGGCGAAATCCTGACTCAGAATGCCGCAACGCTATCCTACATTGCCGACCTCGCTCCGGAGAAAGCGCTGCTGCCGAAACCCGGCACCCGTGAGCGGGCGCAGGCGGACAGTTGGATGGCATTCGTGGCCTCCGACCTTCATCCCGTGATCATCGAGTACATTTACAAAGGCTTCGGTGAAACAAACGGTGAGAAGGCGCGTCTAGTCGAGTTTTACGAAGGCCGGGTGGCGCGGCGCTTGGCGGTGTTGGAAGACCGGCTGGCTGGTCGCCCCTATATTCTCGGCACCGACTACTCGGTCATCGACGGGTACGCGCTGATCGTCCTCAACTGGTCGGTCCCGGCCAGGCTGTCATTGGACGCATACCCCAACATTCGTGCGTATATGGAACGACTGGAAGCCCGCCCCTCGATCCGAAAGGTCCGTGAAGTAGAAGGGACAATCAGCTGGTAAGGGTCGCCCCCTGCCCATCAAGCTTGATGAATGCACGATCAATGGCGGTCTCCTGATCGTCATCGCCTCTTATGTCATGCAGTGTCTCAGCGCGTAACGTATCTGGCAACGGCCATCCGTCATCCCGGTATGGCTGGGCACCCGGCGCTTAGCGCTCAAGTGGGAAAATCCGCGAGGCAAAGGGTAGGACAGCCTGCACAGGAGGCTTCTATGTAAAATGCTGCGAATGACCGCTTTTCGTTCCTTCGGAACGGTAATGATATTGGAGGAGACCACGCTGCCGCACGCGCAGCGAGCGGCAGCGTGGTCGGAGGTATTTCGATGCCGGCCGTGGCGCGAGTTCGACGGCGGGGGCTGCGGCGGTGGCCCGTGTTGTGAAACCTTCGACCAGGCGCCCGTTCACGAAACCTGCACGCGTCGTCACTCGGCTTTCAAAAAAGGATAAAAACCAGACATACTCCGGTCCTAAGTTACAATTTCGTCAAATCGGCAGCTCCGAAGTGGCCTTCTCCGTCGAAACCACGATGGACGTTCGAAACTTCCGGACGTTTTTGTCGGCGAAAAAGAAACGGTGCGTGAACGCCTCGTAGTCCCCAATATCCTGCGCCATCACGATGAGGATGAAGTCGGCATCCCCGGCAATGCAATAGAAGTGGGTCACCTGCCGATCCTCCCGTGCCTTGCGCTTGAAGGCGTCAATCTGGTCGACACGATCCCGCTCAAGCTCGACCGCCACGATGGCAGTGATGCCCAGTCCCAAGGGCTTGGGATCCAGGATGGCGACCTCGCGCCGGATCACTCCTGCGTCCCGCAGCAGGCGCATGCGCCGCTGTACAGACGCAGTCGAGATGCCGGTCGTCTCGGCAAGTGACTGAATTGACGTTTTTGCGTTCTGCTGCAACTGATCCAGCAACTTGCGATCTATTGCATCCATGATCTCATCCTGCCCTTTTCACGTCATTGTTGACACGAACGCATCATTGTTTCGGCAAAGTCTGTGTATTCACCATCAAAGCACATTCGTATGCTGCAAGCCATGAAACACGGTGCTTTAGCAATTCTTCCTCTGGCTCTTGGTGCAGCCGTCTACGGTTTCGCCTTCGGGCTGCTGGCCGCGCAGGTTGGCTTTCCCTGGTGGGGGGTGGGCCTGATGAGTGCGTCCGTCCACGCGGGCTCATCGCAGATCGTCGCTGTAGAGCAGTTCGCCACGACCGGGACGGTCTTGGGCGCTGTGCTGGCCGGGGCCGCCCTCAATCTGCGCTACATCGGTATCATCGCCTCACTGTCGGATGTGCTGGACGGGCTGTCGCTGCGCGCGAAGCTGCTCGCCATCCACATCACAGGGGATGAGAACTGGGCCCTGACCATGACGGAGCGCGCGAAGTCACCGGACGTGGGCGCGGCGTTCCTGATGGGATCAGGCCTTGTGATGATCTCCGCTTGGACAGCATCGACCGCGGCGGGTGCGATGCTTGGGGCGGTCCTTCCCGACCTCGAGCGCTTTGGCCTGGGCTTTGCTTTCACAGCCGCCTTCATCGCCATGGCGAGGGGGCTTTGGCGAGGGCACTCACAATTCCTGCCATGGGCCATCGCGGCAGGGGTCACTGTGACTGTCGTATCTTTGGGTTTGCCCAAAGCCTATGGGATCATTGCAGGAGCGCTCATGGGGCTGGCAGCTTGCGCCCTCCTGCGCCACAAGAAGGCAGTCCTAGGATGAGCGGAACGTCTTGGGCCGTGATTGTTCTGTTGGCCGTCGCGGCATTCTCCATCCGTGTCGCGGGACTGGTTGCAGGAGGCTGTATCCGGGCATCACGACACGCATGGATGCTGGAGGACCTGCCGGGGCTGATCGTGGTCAGCCTGGTCGCATCTTCACTGGCTGGACAATCATCCTCCACCTGGATTGCCGCCGGGGTGGCACTTGGCGCTGCTGTTGTGACGAACCACGTTATCGCGACCATGGCGGTGGGTGTGGCCGCCTTTGCAGGGCTGGCATGGCTGGGCGCTTAGCTGCATGACCGGAAAGAGCCATCACCGATATCCGCGCTGAGCGATCGGCCCTCGGCTGTCGTTCAGGTCGTCGGCCCTGCTGCGATGCGGCCTCTCGAAAGCGCCCCTCGTTTTTGACTGGCCCAACTTCCTGCCAATTGCTTCGACGGCAAGGCAAAGAGTCACAGCGCGAGCGCGGTCTTGGGCCGGTCTGAAGTTTGTGGTGGCCGCGCGGGCGGCTTTGCGTCCGCAGGAAGGGTGCCGGGATTTGCGACCCGGCACAGGGGAAGACCGGGGCCTTTACCGACGCGGTCCGACGCGAGATGGACGGCAGCTTTCACCGCCGCCTGTATGGCTCGCAGCCCCCGCTTCCATCCTCGATTATGCGCCGGGGATGCGGGCGATGACCTTGATCTCCAGATCGAAGCCGGCCAGCCATGTCACGCCGACAGCGGTCCAGGCGGGGAATGGCCTGCTCGGGAAGTAACGCTCCTTTACTGGCATCAGGGCGGAAAGCTGTGCCTCGGGATCGGTATGGAAGGTCGTGACGTCGATGATGTCGTCAAAGCTGCAGCCAGCTGCTTCCAGCACTGCCGCCAGGTTCTTGAAGGCGCGCTCGACCTGGCCGGGATAGGTGACTTCCGGCGAGCCGTCCTCGCGGCTCCCAACTTGGCCGGACACGAACAGTAGATCCCCCGATCGCACGGCGGGCGAGTAGCCGTGCTGGTCGTAGAGGGCGTGGCGGGCAGAATTATCTGGGTAGACGGCTTGGCGCGGTGCCATGAATGAGGTCCTTTCCGTGACAGATCATACAGCAGCGTCGGCATGAAGCCTTTTGTGGGGAAGCAATCTAAGATACGCTGCGTATGTCGGACGTAGGTGCATACTGTCCGTATGTCAATGATAGGCATCACGTAACTTTCTGGAGGCAGTATGGTCAGGCGAACACGTGCCGAGATGATGGATGAGACGCGGCGCAAGCTGCTGGCATCAGCACGCACGGCCTTTGCCGAGAAAGGTTTCGCCGAGACGTCGATGGATGACCTGACGGCCGCCGTCGGCCTTACGCGCGGAGCTCTTTACCACAACTTCGGGGACAAGAAGGGCCTCTTCGCGGCCGTGGTCGACCAGATCGATGCCGAGATGGCAAACCGAGCGCGCAGCCTTGCCGATGCCGAGGACACTGCATGGCACGCCCTTCTTGCCGAAGGCAGTGCCTATATCGAAATGGCGCTCGATACCGAGGTGCAGCGCATCGTCCTGCGCGACGGCCCTGCGGTGCTGGGCGATCCCGCACGCTGGCCCAGCCAGAACCGCTGCCTCGACGCGACCCGCGAGGCGGTTGCGCAGCTTTTGGTCGAAGGCTTGCTAAGGCCGGTGGACATCGAGGCTGCCTCACGTCTTTTGAATGGCGCCGCGCTCAACGCAGCACTTTGGGTGGCTGCTTGCGATGATCCTATTGAGATGCTGCCCAAGGCGCAGGAAGCATTTCGGATGCTGGCGGAAGGCCTTCTGGCATCATCAGCCTCTTCGGTAATGGCACCAGCGTCTCGCTGACAAGCTGAAAGATACTACGGCGAAGGCGCTCGGCATCCCCCGATGCGCCATCAGTGGTCATCGAAGAGTATCAGGCCGCCCGATGTCTGGCACCATCTTGACGCCGAGCTCATTCATGAAGCCGAGCACGTCATACTGAACCCATTCTTCGACGATCCTTTCGTTTGAATTGTAGCGAAAAAAATTGATGAGGTTTAGCACCATCGGTTGACCAGTTGGTTCTACTGGCCCGATTGGCGACGCGTCGAACCTGTTTTCGAAAATACCCGACATTGTCGTTCGTGCCGCGATCAGGTCGCCCTTTGAAACAAGTGTGAGGCGTTCGCAACGGAAGTCCGAAAATGCCGCACGCATTGCGGCAAAGAATGCTTTGAGTTCCGGGTAGGTCGCATCTCCGCCAGGGCCGTGGAAAACGAAATCGTCAGCGAAGCAGTCGTCGAGTGCCGTATTGTCTTCTTTCGCAATCGCGGTTTGGCCAATGCTGACGAGGCGACGCTCGCGTTCGGTAAGGTACGGATCATCGGCCGAAATGAAATTTGTCATGATTTGCTCTCATTCGTTCTATCCCGGGTCCAGATTTACGCGCTGTACATTGCTGAAACTATGCCCAACATTACGGATGAAGTAGTGAAAGAATTTCATCAATGGCCGCGCCAACCTTGAACGAGCTGAAGGCCTTTCTTGAAGTTGCCGAGCATCGCAGCTTTCGAAAGGCGGCCGATGCGCGGGGCACATCGCCTTCGACGCTCAGTCACATCATGCGCTCGCTGGAGACTAACCTGGGCGTCCGCCTATTCAACAGAACGACGCGCAGTGTTTTTCTGACAGAGGCGGGGGAAAAATTCCTAACGCGCATTGGGCCGACCTTGCGTGAACTCGATTCAGCCGTTGATGATTTGGGTGAGTTTCGGGGCAGCCCCTCTGGCACCGTGCGGATCAATGCACCCGAACCAGCCGCACGTCTCCTCATCAGAGATGTCGTACCCGTCCTGAAAGGCCGATACCCGGAGATCAGTATTGACATCAAGACCGAGGGAAGACTCGTCGACATCGTCGCCGAAGGCTTCGATGCAGGTGTGCGGCTTGGCGAAGCCTTACCTCAGGACATGATCGCAGTGCGCTTCGGCGGGCCGATAACCTTCGTTCCTGTTGCTGCTCCCGCGTATCTTGACCGTGCTGGATATCCGCAAACACCAGACGATCTCGCCCGTCACGAGTGCATTCGCCAAAGGCTTCCCAGTGGCAAGCCTTATCGATGGGAGTTTGCTCGGCATGCTCAAGAGGTCGTTGTCGACGTGCCTGGTACACTGACGCTGGATAATTCGCGCCTTATGGCATTGGCTGCCGCTGATGGTCAGGGTATCGCCTATGTGCCTGACATCGTCGCGGCTGACCTCGTCGCGGCAGGTCGCCTCGTAACGCTCCTTTCCAATTGGTGTCCTCAACTGCCGGGCCTGTTTCTCTATTACCCGGGACACCGGCAGGTACCGACCGGACTGCGTGCCCTCATCGACGTTCTGCGCAGCGTCTATGCCCAGAATCACAAGCCAGATCGCTCCTGAGTTCCAATCCCGGTCGGCCAGCTCGTCCGTTTCTGGCTCTTCACGTCGATCCTGCCACGCCTTCTGAGCATCCACTTCCCGGGCAGACGAAGTCGCAGCGCCGATAGAGGACGTTCGAATTGGCCAAAAAGCACAATCATCGTGGCAAACCACATGGAGCGCTGCAGGGACCAGGTCCCAGACTTCAAACAAATCGTTCAAGCAGTTCGTGAGAAAATGCGCGCGCAACTCCACGTTGTCCTTTCCCGCGGGAATTTTGTCCGCATCGGCAAAACACTGCGCGCTTCCGGGATCAAAACAGGAGTTCCTTCCGAAAGCTCGGTACCATCTGCGCCGCGCGCGTTCGATCGGTGCCGGGCTTGGACATATCCAGCCTGCCTGAGGTTCGGCCCGCGAGGGGCAGAGAGGCGTCAACCCTCATGGGCCTGTCATTCCTTTGTCGCGGCGTCGTCGGGCACGGTTTCCCCTATCGTCGCAGCCAATTGACGATCAGGGAGTCGAGGTCGGAGACGGCGTGATCTCTGCTTGTCTGGCCGCGGACCATCGCGTCCGACAATGCTTCCGCCGCACCGATGATCCCGACGCAGCGACGGTGAACGGTCTCGTCGGGCAGATCGGTCAGCGGCGACAGAACGCGGCCGAAAAATGCAACATGTCCCTCGATCATCTTGCGCTGATAGCCATCCATCTCCGCGCTGCCCTTGAGGGCCGCGCCGATGGCATGCCATTCTGGTCCGATGGACGTATAGCAATCCATGTAGGCCTCGGCGAGAACGCGTGAGACCTGATCCAGCGACTGCCCGACGTCCTTGATCGCATCAGCCAGTGCCCTGGTCTGCCGGTCCATGATCTCGGCGTAGAGAGCGACCAGCAGACCGGAGCGGGTCTCGAAATGATTGTAGGTGATCGGCTTGCTCACGCCGGCCTGGTCGGCCAGCGTTCCAAGGGTCAGGGCATCCGTTCCCTGCTGCCGCACGATGCGATGAGCCACCTCCAGCAACTGAGCGCGACGATCCGCTTTCGGCATCTTTCCGGACAAACCTGTCTCCCTGCTTGACAATGGCGACCTGGGCCACAATATTACCATAAGTAACTTACCTAGTGTAGCACGCGGGGATTGTGACATCCACCGCATTCCGACACGTCCCGGCTGCCAGACCGGCAGCCTCATCGCGGCACGTCCGCAAAAGCCCGAAAGTCTTCAATCCGATGAATTTGACACGCAGAACTGCGCTCGCGGGGTTCGCCGCCACCACCTTCCTGATGGCCGTCCCCGCCCTTGCCAACCCGCCAAGCATCGCTCCGACCATGCCGCCTGTCGAGATGGTTGGTACGAACGGCATCGAGCTTGCCGTCTATGAGGCCGGATCGGGGCCGGCGGTGGTCCTGCTGCACGGATTTCCGGGCCTGGCCTATACGTGGCGCCATCAGATCCCGGCCCTTGTCGATGCCGGCTATCGCGTCATCGTCCCCGACCTGCGCGGCTATGGGCAGAGCGACGCCCCGGAGGATGCCGAGGACTATGACATTGCCGACCTGACCGGCGACGTTGCGGGCATGCTCGACAGCCTCGACGTCGATGAAGCCGTTTTCGTCGGGCATGACTGGGGCGGATTGCTTGCTTGGCAGATGGCCCTGTTCCATAAAGAGCGGACCACGGGCGTCGTCTCATTCAACACCCCCCATATCCCCCATTGGGGCCTCTGGCTGCACGACGATCTTGTCGCGCCCGTGCTGGGTGACGGCGACGACTTCACCGCCGATCCGGGTCGCGATCCGATCGACCAGATGCGCGAGGTCTATAGCCCCGGCATGTATGTCCTGATGTTCCAGGACGGCGACATGGCCGACACGGCCATGAACAGCGACCCGGAGGGAACGCTACGCGGGGCCCTGCGAAAGGACCTCGGGACCCCTGAGGGTTGGGATCAGATGCCGGCCGAGTTGAAGAACATGGAATATTACGGTCAGCCAGCGCCGGACCAGTTCCCGGGACAAGATGTGCTGAGCGCCGAGGAACTGGGATTTTATGTCAGCCAGTATGAGCGCACCGGCTTCACGCCGGCCATCAACTGGTATCGTAACATCTCGCGCAACTGGCAAGCGGGGCTTGATGTCGACCAGATGGTCCGCGTCCCCTCCCTGATGATCTCGGCGGAAAATGACGTGGTCCTGCGTCAAAGCATGACCGATGGCATGGATGCCCTCGTCCCGGATCTGGAAAGGCACGTCATCGCCGACACCTGGCACTGGACGCCCGAGGAAAAGCCCGAAGAGGCCAACCGGATCGTCCTCGACTGGCTGGACAGGACGTTCCCCCGCTGACGCCTTTGGCTGTGGCGACCGGCCCGGCGCTGCAGCGCCCTCATGTCTGTCTGTCATGATTGGAGAACCCGAATGACTGGAAAGATACTCTTTGTCGGCGGCACGGGTGTCGTCGGCGAACAGATGGTGCGTCACTTCCGTGACCGCCATCAGGATATCCCTGTTCTCATCGGAGGCAGGAACATCGACAAGGCAGCGGCCCTTGCCCGCGACGTGGGCCTGGCTGAAGCGGTTCAGGTTGACACGGCACAGCCCCGGCTTGGGCTGGATGGTAACGCGGATGTTGGTGCCGTGGTGATGGTCGTCCCGGACGCCGGCCTGCAGGGCCTGCGATATGCGCTCGATCTTGGGCGTCCCTATCTCAGCATCGGCAACTGGCTGGTTGAGGTCGGTGGAGAGATGGCGCATGTCATTCGCCGCCCAAGCGCCTCGCCGGTGGTGCTGTCCAGCCATTGGCATGCCGGACCCACGGTCTTCCTGGCCCTGGCGTCGATGAAGGGCCTCGATGCCGTCCATTCGATCCATGTGTCCGCGATCGTGGACGATCTCGATCCGACCGGACCGGCCGCACTGGAGGACATGGACCTGGGAGGCGCCGGGGCGCTGGCTTTCCGCGACGGTCGCCGGGTCTGGCTGACCGGGGCGGATGCCAAGCGGGACATCAGGGCGATCGATGGCCGCACGCTCTCGGCCGCCGCGTTTGCTCCTTATGACATCGTCAATCTTCAGGCCGCATCGGGCGCGGCCGACATTCGCTTCGATCTGGCAAGCGGTCTCTCCTCAAGCCGTCGGCGCGGAGGAACCGTCGGGACAGAGGTGATCCTGGACATTGCCGGTGAACGTGATGGCCGGAAGATCATGCGGCGCTCGACCCTGGAGTTCACACGCGGACAGGCGTCCTTGACCGGCCTGAGCGCCACGCTGTCCCTCTCTGCGCTGCTCGGGCTGGCAGGGCGCCCGGCATTTCCGGCCGGGCTCTATTTTCCCGAACAGCTCATGGAGACCGAAGGATTCCTGGGCGCACTGGAACAGGCTGGTGCGACGATCACGATCGACCAGACCTGACGGTCCTTTTCCGGCATGGCGTATTTGGCAGCCTTGAAATTGCGCCATGCGCCCGGCGATGCGCGAGCCGGGTCAGGGCAAGCGAACAATTTGGCCCGGAAACCTTCCATCCGGGGGATCGACATCGGGCAGGGCCTGCCGGATCAAATCGGGTTTTCGGCCCTCTCGTCCAGCAGACCTGCGCGAATGCGTCGGGCGTCGCGCATCGGCGGGGCGCCGAAGGCCCGGGCATACTCGCGAGAGAACTGCGAGGCGCTTTCATAGCCGAGGCTGAAGGCCACGCCGGCGACATTGCCCGGCGAGGTGATCAGCCTGCTGCGGGCCTCGTAAAGCCGGATGAAGCTGCGGTACTGCAGGGGCGACATGCCCGTCTCTGCCTTGAAGCGGCGGTGGAGGGTCGCGAGGCTCATCCCCGAGGCCCGGGCCAGGTCCGACACGCGGATCTGCCCGGCATATCCCGCCCGGATCAGCGAGATGGCCGGTCCGATGCCGGTGCCATGCCCGATGCCGCCCGCGATCTTGCGCAGGATCGGGCCCTGGGGACCGCGGAGCAGGCGGAACAGGATCTCGCGCTGGATCAGCGGGCCCAGGACCGCGATCTCTTCCGGCCGATCGCGCAGCTGCAAGAGGCGGCGATAGGCATCCCGCAGTTCCGCATCCGCCGGGTGCACGGCAAAGGCGCGGCCTGCGGAGGGCTCTGCCGTGGTTCCGGATCGCCCCGCCAGATCGGCGATCAGGGCGGGATCGGGGCCGAGCTTCACCGCCAGATAGGGACGTGCGCGGGTGCAGCCGAGGATCTCGACCCGCATCGGCAGATCGACAGCCGCAACGTAGGTGTCCCCGCCTTGATAGTGCAAAACTTCGGCGCCGATCAGAAGGCGTTTCCGTCCTTGGATGATCAGGCTGACCATCGGCTTGTGGACCTCGGGGGTCAGCTCGCCCGGGCTGGTGATCTTGAGAAGCTCCACCCCTGGTAGGGTGGTCCGCGTCACGCCCTCCGAAAGCGTGTCCGCCAGCCGGGATGCGAGGTCGAACAGGGGGTCGGTCATCGCGGGGGTCGGTCCATGACCTGAAGATACACCGTCGTGAGAGGATCGGGCAAGATCCGGATCGCTTCGGGCATGGGTGATGCGCGCGGCATCCCCACATCCTGATCAGCATCGGCACGGGACCCGACTCACTTGCCCGCCCGTGCAGGACCTTGGTCATCAAAGAAAGCGCTGCTCATGAAGATCGACAATTCCGTCATCCTGATCACCGGGGCCTCATCCGGGATCGGCATGGCCACCGCCATTGCCGCCGCACAGGCCGGCGCCCGCGTCGCTGTACTGGCCCGCCGCGAGGACCGGCTGCGTGCCTTGGCGGATCGCCTTGGTCCCGATGCGCTGGTGCTTCCCTGCGACGTGACCCAGGGCGCGCAGATCGAGGCCAGCATCGCAGCGGTCCTGCGGACATTCGGACGCCTCGACGCGCTGGTGAACAATGCGGGCCGGGGTCTCTACGCGCCCATCGACAGGATCGACATCGCGGGTTATCGCGCGCTTCTGGACCTGAACACCGTGGCGCCTCTGGCCATGATGCAGGCGGTGATCCCGCAGATGCGCCGTCAGGGCGTGGGGGCCATCGTGAATGTCAGTTCCGGCGCCACCTTCGGGATCCTGCCCGGCGCGGGGGCCTATACCAGTTCGAAATCGGCGCTGAACATGCTGTCGGACGTGGCTCGGCTGGAGCTGGCAGAGGCGGGCATATCCGTCTCGACGTTCTACCCCTTCGTCACCGACACCGAGTTCTATGCTGCGGTGTCCGAGGGGCAGGACGCGGCCATTGCGGAAATTAGCAACATCGGGTCGTCGGCCCATGCCCCCGACCGCGTGGCCGAAAAGATCCTGGACCTGATCCGCAGCGGGGAATGCCAGGACGACTTGGTCCCGAAGGCGTACGGGGGAAGCCTTGATCTATAGCCGAAGGCACCTGGCACCGGGACAGACGTGAACAGTCAGACTGATCGGACAGACCAAGCATCCCGCCCGCGATGCGCGGGTGGGATGTTTTTTGCGCTGTCGTCGGCCTCGAGATACCGGCAGTTGGGCAAAAGCTCGTGTCGGATCTGCCCGTCCGCTGTGGTCCACATCCCCGTATAGGGATGCGCTGTATAGGCGCGGTCGTTGTGAGATACGGGCTGGCTTTGACGGTTGGCGATCGCCTTGGTGGCCAAGAACCTGCCCAATCGAGGTTTTCCCGACTGTCCTCAAGTCGCCGAGGCTGTCGGGCGGATGGTGATTTCGGTCGTGTCCACACCCTCGGGCGTCTCGATCACCTGCCGCACCGCGCGGGCAATATCGCCAGGTTGCAGCGCGATGGCGCGATAGGCATCCATCGCTGCCAATGTCTCCTCATGCGTGATGGTCGTCGCCAGATCGCTGTCCACCACCCCGGGATTGACGCAGGTGACGCGGATCTTGCTGCTTTCCTGCCGCAGCCCGTCGGAGATCGCGCGCACCGCAAACTTGGTCGCACAATAGACCGCCGCAGTGGGCACCACCTGCAGCGCCCCGATCGAGCCGATATTGATGATCTGTCCCGACCCCTGCCGGTCCATGACGGGCAGCACCGCGCCGATGCCCCACAGGACGCCCTTGATGTTGACGTCCACCATCCGCTCCCATTCGTCCAGCTTGCCTGCCGACAGGGGCGACAGCGGCATGATGCCGGCATTGTTGATCAACACGTCGATCCGGCCCCAGAGGTCCAGCGCCGTCTGCGCAAAGCCCGCGACCGCCTGCCGGTCGGTGACGTCCAGCCGCCGCGCCTCGGCGATACCGCCTGCCGCGCGGATCGTGGCGACCACCGCCTCCAGCCGGTCCAGCCGACGTGCGCCCAGCAGGACCCTTGCCCCCGCCGCCGCAAGCGCGTGCGCGATGCCCTCGCCGATGCCGCCCGAGGCGCCGGTGATCAGAATGACCTTGTCCATCAGATGTTCCTTTCCTTGGATGGTCGACGTGATGGACCAGAACGGCTGTCGCCGGTATTGGTGCATCATTGCACTGGATGGTAAGCAAGGCTGAACAATGATCGACCTCAACCTTCTGCTTCTCTTCCGCGCCGTGGCCGAAGAGGCGAACTTCCGTGCGGCAGCGGACCGGCTGGGGGTCACCCGCTCGGCGGTCAGCCAGGGGATCCGGCGGCTGGAAGACAGCCTGGGCGTGGCGCTGGTCCTGCGCACCACACGCTCGGTCAGGTTGACCGAGGCGGGCGCAGAGTTGCAGGCCGCGCTGGCACGACCGCTGTCGGATATCCTCGGCACGCTGGACAGCCTCGGCGCCGAGGATTGCCCGCGGGGGCTGCTGCGGATCGCGGTGACATCCATCGCCGAGCCCTTTCTGTCGGGTCCGCTGATCGCCCGCTTTGCCGAGGCCCATCCCCGGATCACCCTGGACATCACGGTGACCGATGCCGAATTCGACATCGTCGCTGCCGGGTTCGATGCGGGCGTGCGCTTGGGAGAGGTGATCGAGCAGGACATGATCGCCGTCCCGGTCGGGGGGCCTCAGCGCGAGGCCGTCGTGGCCGCGCCCGCCTATCTTGCCGCGCATGGCGTCCCGGACCACCCCCGCGACCTTGTCCATCACCGCTGCATCGGCTGGCGCCCGGCGCCCAACACCGCACCCTACCGGTGGGAGTTCGCCGAAGACGGCCGTCCCTTCGACGTGGCCGTCAATCCGCAGATCTGCACCAACGACCTGCGCCTGATGCTGCGCACGGCGCTCAATGGCGGAGGGATCACCTTCGCCCCCCTCGAGACGTTGCAGCCGCATCTCGACCGCGGCGCGCTGGTCTCGCTGCTGGAGGATTTCCTGCCGTCCTTCCCGGGGTTCTACCTCTATTTCCCACAGCGCCGGAACATGGCCCCCAAGCTCCGTGCGCTGGTGGCGCATGTTCGGGGATCAAGGTGAGACCGGGAAGCAGGTCTTTCGGCGTGATGAGGCTGTCTGCTCATGGTCCGCGCTGCCCGTTCGGGGGACCGCCCTTCACCCGGACGTTCAATCGATGATGCCGCAGGATGTTGAATTCCGCCTGAAGATGCGGAACATGAACAGCGCGCCGAACAGGATGACAGGACAGGTCGAGCATGGCATTTCGCGACGAGATTTCAGCATTTTTCGATGAGTACGTCGATGCGTTCGCCCGCAACGACGCCGACGCGCTCAGCGGCCTCTGGGATGAGGTCGGGCTGTTCCCCTCGCCGACCGGCAACTTTGCCATGGAGCGACCGGCGTTTCGCGACCACTGCGTGACCCTGATGGACTTTTACCGCCGTCAGGGCATCCTGCGCCCCACGGGAGAACTGCTATCCGCAACCGAACTCTTTCCAAACGTCGCGCAGGCCTGCATGGCCTATCGGATGTTCGGCGAGGGCGATGAACTGGTCGCCGAGTGGGAACATGTCTACATCTTGCGCCGCAGCGACCGCTGGCGCGTGTCCCTCACCATCGCCGACGGCGAAATGGCCGCATGGGTCGCCAAGGGCGCACAACTCTGATCGGAGGCCGGTGAGCCTTCGACGCATAATACAAAGTCTTTCGCCTGCCCTGCGCCGGTTGCGCCCCCTACCACCTCTTCGCGTCTCTCCCGATGACCTCGACGCACCAATCGATGAACGCCCGGACCGCGGGCGACAGATGCCGGCTTGGCGGGTAGAGAAGCGAGAGGGGAACAGCCGGAGCCTCCAGGTCGGGCAGTACGCGCAGCAGACGGCCATCGGCGATGGGCTGGGCGACCATATAGCTCGCCGCACGGATCAACCCCAGACCTGCGATGCCTGCGGCGACATAGGCGTCGGTGTCATCGACGGTCAGATGTGCGGTCATCGGCAAGGAAACCAGTTGATCCCCATCCCTGAAGACCCAGGTCGTCGGACGTCCTGTCCGACTGTCCGCATAGCCGACCACGCGTCGGTCGCGAAGATGTGCCATCTCCAGGGGTTCGCCATCTTGCGCGATATAGCCGGGCGATGCACAGACAAACCAGCGGAAGGTGCCAAGACGGCGCATCATCAGGCTGGAAGGGTGCGGTTCTCCGGCGCGGATGACGCAGTCGATCCCCTGCTGGACAAGATCGACAAGCGCATCACCCAGGTGAAGCTCGATCTCGATGCCGGGGAAACGGGCCTCGAACCGAGGAAGCGCGGGAATGATGAAGTGGCGTGCCAGCGATGACGGCATGCTTGCCCGGATCCTGCCTCGCACGTTGTGCGCATCCCCTCCCGCCGCCGCATCGGACGCCTCGACCTCGCGGAGGATCGCCGTGCTGCGGTCATAGTAGCGCAGTCCTGCATCCGTCACGCTGAGGCTGCGTGTGGTGCGCTGAAGCAGTTGGACGCCGAGATGAGCTTCCAGATCCTTGATCGTCCTGGTCACGGTCGAGGGCAGCACCCCCAGGGTCTCTGCCGCACGCTTGAACCCGCCGGCATCGACCACGCGTGTGAACGTCTCCATCGCCTGAAGCTTGTCCATGGGCCGCTGCTCCTGACCGGTGATGTCCATCGGTTCGCCGCCTTCGACGGTCTTGTCGGTGAGATTATTCATATCATGTGAATAATGAAGTCAAATCGCTCAGCCTTATCCTGCCGGACACGGACGCACAGATGATGCGCGGACAAAGGCCGCGCAATGACGTGTCGCGCCGGACAGTCGAAGGAACCGACATGACCGAGACGAAAGTGGATTTGACAGACATCATGGTCCTTGGAGCGGGGCAGCTTGGGATGGCCGTGCTGAGGGCCCTGGCGCCCCGGCTGAGGGCCGCGGACGCGCCGCTGACTGTCTTGGTGGCGCCGCAGATGCTGGACACGCCCTCCGGACAGGATGCGGCGAACCTGGCGGAACTGCGCAGGTTCGGCGCGAAGGTCGTGGGATTTGACCTTGGCACGGACGGACAGGATCTGACCGATCTGTTCCGAAACTTCCGAACGGTGGTAAACTGCACCGGTTTCGTCGCCGGACCGGGGACACAGTTGAAGATCACCCGCGCGGTGCTTGCTGCGAGGGTCAACCGCTACTTTCCATGGCAATTCGGCGTCGATTATGACGTTGTCGGGCGTGGCAGTGGTCAACCCGTGTTCGACGAGCAGCATGAGGTCCGTGAACTGCTCCGTGGCCAGGCCGATACCGAGTGGGTCATCGTCTCGACGGGGATGTTCACCAGCTTCCTGTTCGAGCCGGCCTTCGACGTGGTCAACCTGGAACGCCGGACGGTTCACGGGCTTGGCAGTTGGCAGACCAAGGTCACCGTGACAACGCCCGAGGATGTCGGCAAGCTGACCACCGAGATCCTGATGACTGAACCGCGCATCGCGGATCAGGTGGTCTTCGTTGCAGGTGATACGATCTCTTATGGTCATCTGGCAGAGGTCGTCGAGCGGGTCACCGGCCACCGATTCGAAAAGACGGAGTGGAGCCTCGAGAAGCTGCGTGCGGACCTTGCGGCGGCACCTGATGATCTGATGGCCCGCTATCGTGCTGCGTTCGCTTTGGGCGACGGCATGTGGTGGGACAAATCGAGCAGCTACAACACCCGGGCTGGCCTCGAGACGGCAGATGTCGAAACCTATCTGCGGATGCGTCTAGGCTGACATCCGCTGCGCTGCCGGCGCCCGCCTGAATGCGGGCCCCGCCACCAATACAGCTGACTGTCCAGATGCGCCAAACGACCGGCGGGTCCCGCGCCGTGAGCGCCCCGGCGCGGCTGAGCGAGTTCGATACCAGCCTGGGGAGGCAGGCCGCGCACAGGCGTGAGCCTGCCGCTTCGCTGCCCCGAGGACTTCAGACCTGGGCCATACCGCCATCGGCAAAGATCTCGCTGCCGGTCATGACGCGGCTGTCGTCCGACGCGAGGAAGAGGGCGACCGCAGCGACATCATCCGGCTCGGCGATCCGTCCTGCCGGAGTCTGCGCGAGCAGCGCCTCATACATCATGCTGGCGCCAGCAACTTCCGCGACATTCTGCAATCCGGGTGTTCTCGTGGCGCCCGGAGACAGGACGTTCACGCGGATGCCGGTCCCCTTCAGGTCCAAGGCCCAGCTTCGCGCCAGGTTGCGCACCGCCGCCTTGGTGGCGCTGTAGATGCTGAAGGCCGGGGTTCCCATCACGCCGGTGGTGGATCCGGTGAGGATGATCGAGCCACCCTCCCTCATCAGCGGCAAGGCCTTCTGGACTGTGAAGACGGTGCCCCTGACGTTGAGCCCGAAGGTCTGGTCGAAACAGGCCTCGGTGATCTGGCCGAGCGGTTCGAGGGAACCCGTCCCGGCATTGGCAAAAAGGATGTCGATCCGGCCATGCCGCGTCCGGACTGTTTCGAACAGATGATCCAGATCAGCGGCCTTCGTCACGTCCCCCTGAACTGCGGTCACATCGGGACCAATTTCCGCCGCGGCTTTTTCCAGTTCCTCCTGACGCCTGCCGGTGATGTACACGTGGGCGCCCTCGGCCGCGAAGCGCTTGGCTGCGGCCAGTCCGATCCCGCTGTTGGCACCCGTGATGACGGCGATCTTGCCTTCAAGTCTACCCATGATGTCCCTCATTTGCGTTGGTTCAGGGAAACTGGCGGCTTGGCTTCCGATATTCCAGTATGTACCTTTTGGTAAGTGCCCTGAAAGTGAGCGATCGACGGATGACACATCCTTTCACCTGCGGTCTCGATGCGGTCCTCTTCGTGATGGGCGGTAAATGGAAACCGCTCATCGTCTATCATCTCGCCCACCGAACCCTCCGCTACGGCGAGCTGCGGCGCTCGGTCGGCAAGGTCAGCGACAAGGTTCTCGCTCAGCAGCTCAAGGAACTGGTCGCGGACGGGATCGTGGCGCGCCGTGATTTCAGGCAGATCCCGCCACATGTCGAGTATTCGCTGACGCCCTTCGGAAGCAGCCTTTCCCGGGCGCTTGCCCAACTGTGTGAATGGGGAACAAATCACTCGGCCGAACTGGCTGCGATCGCGGAGCGATCTGCGTCCGGGAACAAGGGCGAGCCTGTGACGTCCGCGCAGTGATTGGAAGATTTTAGTAGGGTGGCGTTCAACCGAAGTCTCGGCGGCCGCAACGTATCAATGAGTAAGTGAACGACCGCGTGGTCCTGCGAAGGCAGACACATCCTATTTGTGTTTCACCACCCCGCCACCATCTTTCCCGGCAGTCTGCCCACCGCCAGCCCTGCATATCTTGCGAGATTGAGCCGTTTCTGCAGCCTAACCTGCGGCACCAGCAGGAAAATGGGCACCGTCGCCAGGCCGCGACTGGTCTTCGACCGTGAAACCACAGCGCGTCTCTTGGTGTTTAGCCGCCCCTCAGCCATAAGCAGGATGGGCCCGCGGCGGCGATAGACGAACCGCAATCGGAGACCTGTGCGACGTTCTCATTCGCCGGGCGTACTACGGCCGCCGCGGGTCGACTTACCCGCCACTTCTGTGGGGTTCGCCAACCAGAACCTGTCCTTCGATCGGTTCAGTGGCCCTGCATCGTGGGCGCCGACAATGAGCGGTGCGTTTGACCAAACCAGCGCGGTGGCGTTCAAGCTGGCGCTGGCGCCAGCCTCCCAGCTTTGCGGGCCTTTTGGATTGCACCGCGCGACAGCCCAGTATGGGCGGAGAATTCGCGCTCGCTCATCCCCTCCATAGCAGGCCCTGTCTCAATGATCGCAATGATATTGCCAGGGATTCAGTTGATTAAGCTTTGCGACAGAGCGACTCTAGTAAGAGGAAAACGATGCAACTCAGCCCACGGACACCCCGCCATGAACATCCGCCGGACCCCCGCCCAGACCGACCAGGCTTTGAACGCCTTCATCGCCGCTAAGGCCGAGATCGACACCCTGCTGGAGCGGCTGAAAGCCCTCAGCGACGATCATTTCCAGACCGACCCAGACAAGATCAACTGGGGCGATGTGGGTACCCTGAACCAATACGCAGACCGGCTCCGCCAGATCACCGACAGCGCCTTCAAGGAGGGCGAACACGCGGAGTGATGTCAGCCAGCTCCGGTCCTGCCCCGCGATGGCGGGGCCTGATCCGGTAGGAGGACAGCACCTTCCGCGTGTCCGGAGTTCGGAGGCCACCATGACCAAACTCACCGAAACCCAAAGCACCATCCTCAGCGCCGGGGCCGAGCGTCCCGATCACATCGCCATGCCCTTGCCAGCCGGGCTGCATGGCGCAGCGGCGAAGATGGCGGTGACTCGCATGATCGCCCTTGGTTGGCTGCAGGAGGTCGATGCCGACCTGCGTCGCGGCGACCCGCTCTGGCGCGAGACCGGCGATGGGCATGGGACGACGCTGATGGTCACCAACGAAGGGCTGCAGGCTATCGGGATCAATCCTGCTGTGAAGCAGCCCACGGTTACCACTGCCAAGAACGCGTCGGAGACGTCAGCACCCAAATCGCCCACACCGCGAGTGGGGACAAAGCAAGCGATGCTGATCGAGATGCTACAGAACCCCAGCGGCGCCACGATGGCTGAGATTGTTGCCGCAACTGGCTGGCAGGCGCACACCGCCCGTGGCGCGATGTCAGGCGCTTTGGGCAAGAAGTTGGGGCTGACTGTGACCTCCGCCAAGGAAGAGGGCAGGGGGCGGGTTTACCGGATCAGCCCCGCGCCGGCATGAATTATAGTCCTGTCAGTCAAGCAGTCGGTAGTGAACCTCTGTCGGCTTACAGTCCGCCCCGTTGATCGGGATCATATCCTGCGGACAGGTAGACATGACCACGATGCAGTCCATTGCCGCGCGCAGCGTCACATGGTCTCCGGGCCTGCTTAGCGGCTCTCCCCAGACGATTTTACCGTCAGGCCCTACCGGAATATTCATCCACAGGTTCAACGGCGCCGGACAGTCCGGCACACGCAGATCAAGCTGCGCCAACCCGGCATGAAGATTGTCCGTGCAGTTGTCGTGATATTCCCGGCACCCGAGCATGGCGTAACGGTGCACGTCGCAGGCCGCGATGATCGTGTCATGGCGCCCGGGTGAGGTATCCTCTTCCAGAAACAAGATCGGCCGCCGCCGATTTGTGGTCAGCCCGTCACCTTGCGCCGGGAAGATGCCTTGTATCGTGGCGTGGAGATGTTCCATCGACATGAACTCGGACAGGTCATCCGCACTGAAACACCAGGTGTCCACGACCTGCTTGCCATGGGTATTGATGATCTGGATGGCCTTGCCCTTGGCAAGCCGAACTGCGCGCCCGCGTCGGGCTGGGACCGTCTGCAGGTCGGTCGTCATGTGTTCCATCCTCTGCCAGCGGCGTCGTGACTGTTTCAGTCTGCAAATAGACACGTTCGATGGAAGCTGGGTCAAGGCAGTTACACGGCCTTGGTCCGTCGCCCCGAAGGATATCCGACCTCGCTTGACGAAGGCCCGCGGCGCGAGGTTTTGCGATCAACCCAACCTTTTAACCTTCAAATCCGCGACAGTCTTCCCAGTCTCGGCTGGCACGGCGTTTGTCCCCGAAAACTGTTGCCAGCGCTCCACCGCCACATCCACATAGACTGGGTTCAGCTCGATCCCAAAGCACACGCGCCGGGTGGTTTCCGCAGCGATCAGCGTGGTCCCAGATCCCATGAACGGCTCATACACCGCCTGACCTGGGCTGGAGTTATTCAAGATCGAGCAACGCATGCATTCGACTGGTTCCTGGGTGCCGTGGACAGCCGGTCGATCGGCCACGTCTCGATCTCGCGTGGTGCGAAGACAAGGTTCATGAAAGGTCTCGATGTGTTGGGATGCCCGACGCCGAACGCCAGGGCGATCAAGAGATCTGTGCGCCGTCATTTATTGCGGAGATGAAGAAAAACAAAGGCGCCCGCGATAGGATACCTCCGGGCGCGGTTCGTCGATGATTTATGTATGAGCCAAGAGGGGCACCTTTGCCAACATGTAATCGCAAGCAGTTTCGGGGGGGCTTCCATTGGCTGGCCTCTGGCGAGGTGGCTTCCGCAAAGTGGCTTCCCTGGATTCCACAAAAGAATCCAGCGCGACGAAATCGTGATTCAGTAAGCTTTTGATATGGAATCACTATTTCTAATGTCGTGCGGCAGGTGGCTTCCGGGTGGCTTCCCCGGTGAAACTGCCTGTCGCTAGCAAACTGCTGCGCTGCGCCCCCCCGCACATGTTCGGGGCCGGGGAGGAACCATCGGGAGGGGGGCAATTTCGACCCTTAGTTGCCGGACACACCACCCGAGCACTGCGCGGCGGCGTTCCCGCAGCAGTCATTCGGAGTGTTGTGCTGAAAATCTGCAGGCGAAGGATCAATGCTTGAACCAGGGCTGCCGGTCGCACTTAAACTGTTGTGCTACCTTCGGTTTCGTCGGGATTTCCTATGAGTTCATTACATCTGCCGAAGTTTACTTCGACGCTTCTGCAGCTTTGCAGCGGAGCAGTTCTTCGCAGCGCGGATGGGTTGCACACTAAAATTTCACTTTTTCGTGACCATGGCTGCATAGCACGAGCCTATTTTTTTGGGGTGGCATGGTCGAGGAAGCGGGGAAAGCTGTTCGCCGTCGAGCGATTTGGAACAAATGGGCTGATTTTGTAGCGGACAGTTCGGTTTCATGTGAAGCCGGTTATGCTGTCCGACGCTGATGGCGGACATGGATGGCTCTCGGAATGCTCCAGATTATGAGCCCGCAGGAATGCCGACTAGTCCGTGCTGGAGAACTCACTACCATGACCTAAGTGAATTAGCACACTGCCCCCCGGCTTGTGCCGTCAGTCAGCCATTAGTGAGGCCTGCAGAACGACATCCGTTGTCTGCCAATCTTGCATCGACCAACCAATCCCGCGGGGGTCAGTTCCGCGCTGAAATCAACAGTTCCTAACTGTGCAGGCTCAGGATCGCCTCCACGACGCGTCGGACACCTGCGATGGGATTGTCCAAGCTGATCGTCGCGGGAAGTTCCACGCGGAAGGCTACCGACTGTGCATCCACATGCTGATGGGTGATGACATCATCGCGCCGCAAGACCTCGACGGCCGGGTCTGCCATGTCGTACCCACGGACGAAGGTCACGCTAAATGGAGTCGCAAACGGTGCCTCGTTGACCATCGTGGCATGCTGATATCCGATGCCCGACTCTGTGCCGTACACAGACACGCGCGTGAGAAACTCGTCGACCAAGCCGCTAGCTCCGGTGGCGTTGAGGCGCTTAATAATGCTCTCTACCAAGGAGGGGATCGACAAAGCGGGCTCATTGAGATCTGCTTGGCGCAGACCGATGCTTACGAGCAGCAGGCGCGCTTCCCCTGTGGCGTCATCACTGGCAGGGGTAGGGTCGATTTGGTGCACGCCGTGGATGGCATGACTTGAAGTGGCGCGAGTAGTGGTCTTTATCTCTACGCCCGTGCCTTCCCATGTGAAGTCTCTTGCCGAGCGGCGCCAGCCATCCCAAGCCTGAACAATTGGTCCAACCTGAGGATCGGCCGCGCGGCGGCAGAGAGCGTCAAGTAGGAGCAGTTCCCCAACGAGTCCGAGGATCGCGTTCTCGGAGATCTCCATGCGCTTAATGGCGAGTTCGATCAGCGGCTCGGTGACGGCAAAGGCGCGCTCTAAATTAGCATCAGCTTTCTCGCGCAGCAGTTCAGCGGCAATAAATGCACCGACCCGGTCGAAATGCCCCAGCGCGGGTAAGTAAATGCGGTTTGCGTTCAGCGGAGGCAGGTGGGCACGGTGCCAGGAGTGGTAGCGCATCGCAGTCTTCACTGTGCCGGTCCGGGGCACTAACTCGTCGCCTGCAAGGAACAGTTCCAAGTGACCGCGACTATTCCGAGCGACCCCGATCACCTTCGCATCAGTCAACCAATTAATGTCTCGGTCGTCTCCACCTGCGCCCGTTGGAAGCACGTTGATCTGGTTCAAAACTGCTTCATAGCTGGTCATGGGAAATCCTTCTTAACGATGGGTGCCCCGGCACGGGTGGCTGAAAACTGCTCCGGACCTCCCGCGGGGAGGCAGACTCCAACTGCGACCGTGGGGTGCTCATCGTGCGGATGTTTATTGACGTAGAAGAGAATTTGACCGTCGGACCCGCTGGGTCGCCATCCTGTGTTGTTGCTCGACGGCACTTCAGCGCAACGGTGGTAGTAGTCGAAATAGACGTCGCCGCGATACTGGCTCGGTCCGGCGTTGGGGTCACTCGCACCCCAAGTGGTCTTGAGCTCGCCTCCGGCCACCCTCTTTGTGGTGGCCCGTATGTTAAATGGCAGCTGTGCTAGCGGACCTTTGGATACGGTGGCACCTTCTCCGTAACGAATGCCGATCCAGAACCGTGGCCGCTCAGCGTTCTTGCGCGAAAGGTCGGCGTAGGACCATCGATCGCCGGGCTGGCCGGTGACAAATAGGCCCGTGATCGACCGAGTGAGGCTGGCCGACCAAAGCCGAAGGTAGGCGGCGATAGCATAGGGACAGGCCCGCCTCGGCTGGTCTCCCTTACCATTCCTCACCGGAGGGCGATAGAAAGGTGCCTCGGCCAGTTTGGCGAACGCATTTGCGCGGGCTTCGATACCACGCCAAATTTCTGCGTGAAACCCCTCGTTCCCTGGCCGGTAATCCGCGAAAATGAGGTGATCCAAGAGTTCGGCGGCCTCGGTCAGTTCGAGTGGAACATCTAGGATCCTTCCCCGCAGCACTTTGGCGACAGTGAGGTCGCTTGATGGCCGGTCGAAGAGTCCAGCCACAATTTTTGCATTGGGATCCTGCTGTCCGCTATCATTGATGACTGTAATGAAGGGCCGTGCACCTGGAGATATCGGAAGGGTGCCCACGCCTGCGATCTTGCCTGTGGCTGCGAAATTGAGCCCCTGCAGGACGGTAGGTTTAGGGGCGTCGCTCATCATGCGCTCAATAATGGAGTTTCGAACCGCTTCATCTACATCGTGATAGTCACGGAAGAGGGAGAGTTGGTTGCTGGAGGCGAAGACGCGGCATAGTTCAATATATGACCCGCGGTAGCCGAACCAGCGCTGCATCTGCATCTGAGTGTCTGCCAACGGGTTGACCGATGAACGTTGAAACAACGCCGTGGTCATCCCTTCCAGCGTCAGTCCCCGGGCCATGACGTTCCCTGAGACGAAGATCGTGCAAAGGTCGCGAGGTGCTTTCCATTTGCCGGTGTCTGTGTCCTGGCTTGGAGCGTAAGCAGGACGATCATCAGCGTTAGGGTCGCTGTTGACCACGGCGATCCTTGTTCCAGGGATCACCTCCGTGATTAGTAGGTTTTCAACCGTCTGCCAGTCCGGGAAACTCGCCGATGGCAGGACGTCGAACTCCTCCTCGATTACTCTTGCAGAGGCGCGATACTTTTCGAGCCATTGCGCCCACGGGGCGGGGTCCGCCAGCAATTGATCTACTAAAGTGTGCGGAAGCCTGGCATCTCCCCCATTGATCATATCTCGAGCCGCCGCTCGATCCGTAACTCCCGCCCAAATCAGAAGGTCCTCAGCTCCCTGGAAGTGATGCTGGATTGCCGCAGAAGGGTGATACAACATCGAGTGCGGCGAAGCCGCGCTGGCAAGGGCTTCTTCTTTTGTGTCGAACTGCTTCGCGAGTGCGGACGCTGGGCCGAGCCTGCCAGAGCGGTCTAAACGGATGGCGCCCGCTACCAAAAACGCTCGGACGGCGTCGGCGAGGTCCTGCTGTACGGAGTTGGTGGTTGGCACGCACAGCTTGGCCGCTTCCGCGCGGCGGTAGAATACCTCACCGCCGGTGTAGCAAGAACGGATCCCAGCCGCCTCGGGGTAAGTCGATGAGCGAGGGGCATTGAGATTGCCAGGGTTGGTTGTATCTACTGGATGGCCGACGTCGAGTGGCGTGCGGAGAGAGATCAGAAAGTCTCGCGGCGCCAAGGGGTTGTGATCCTCCTGAAGGAGGTTCGCCTGGGGTGTCGCCGTGTAGGCGATGTAGGTCGAGAACAGATTTTCAGGCGACCCTTGGGGAGGATCCCAGAGGTTGGCGATCATACGCGGGATCTGCTTCAGGTTGCCGTAAATGGGGTCCTGCGAGGCCTCAACGTTGGCATCGAGAATCGAGCCATCGTCGGCCTCGTCGTCAAGTACGAGCATGTGAACGAGGCGACCAAGCTCTTTAACTTCTTTGAAAACGTTGTCGCGGAGGCTTGCTCCCAAGGCATGCAGATGGTCGGTCTGCTTCATCGCCACGATGATAAGAGGCCTGCCCTGACTTAGACGTGTTCGAACCTCTGCCGACGGCAAACGGTAAATGGTTCTCAGCGGGTGGGTCTGTTCTGACAGAGCAATTCCACGCTTAGGACATAGCAGGCGGCGCTTAATTTTTTGTGCATTTTCCTCGCCCGAGTCCAACTGCTGCACCAGCCTCTCATAGGTCTGGCGCCACAAGGAGAGGCGCGTCCCGGCTAGTACGACGATTATGTCGAGGCCGTGGTCGATGGCCAATGCTGAGACACCCAGCATGGAAGCGGTCTTACCAGACTGGACCGAGCCCATGACGAGTCCCGTGCGCGAGCGGCGGAATGACCACTCTTCGGGCTTCGCGGTGTCGGCTGCCAATATTCCGCGCTTCAGAATGTAGCGGGAGTCCGCTTCAACTGAGGCACGCGCTGTGTCAGTCAGACCGACGAGTTGAGCCTTGTACCTCTCCCACCACGAGTCCGCTTCTTGGGGAGATGGTGGATTGAAGTAGACGTGCTCGACGAGTTGGGAATGTCCTGGCACCGCTTTCAACTTTTCGGCTTGATGCGCATCCGCTGCAACGATGCGTACCCGGAGGTCCCGAACTGCAGACGTATTGCCTCAGCCGCTTGATCAGGGTTCAGTCCCAATAGTTCGAGGAGACTTGTGGTGATCTTGGCGATGTAGTCCCATTGAGTTTTGGTCTGCGTCTTTTCAGGGCGTTGCCAGTCCGCGGATTGTTCGGTCGCCGTTCGGATAGCATCTGCATTGGCCTCGATGCGGCCCTCGATGTCGTCTGGCGAGACCGCCAAGGCCATGGTAATGCCGACGAGGGAACCTACGAGTTGGAGTTCCTGCCACTTGGCGCCTTTGCCGCCATCCTTGAAGTGATCAGACCACAACTCATCGTGCGATGAGTGGAGTTCGACAGCGTTTAGCAGCAGCGAGAACAGCTTGGTTAACGTTGATGATTGGGCTAGGGGATGCGAACCATTCTTCTGTATCGCCTTCAGCAAATCGTCGATGTTGCGGCTAGTCGATGCCAAATCTTTCTCTTTGATGCCCTCTTTGGTTATCTCTTTGCTGTCATGCACCAGGACCGAGATGACCCAAGCGAGAACCTTAGTGCGTTTGTAGCGTGTGCCCCCAAAACCATAGTCCGTCAGCGCGTCCCCTAGGCGGCCAAGATCGTGAATACCGGCAAGCGATTTGGAGATTTTTGCGACATCAGTGCTCGGGTCGGCGTCGCCGGCGGCGGCAAGGGTCGCGCGGGTAAGTTCGACCTCGTGGTAGACGGCGTTACGGATCTCCTCAGCGTTCAGGTGTACGCCCTGCTTGTTGTAGAGGCGAAAGACCTCATGGATCTGGGCTTGGCTGGCCTGAGTGTATTCAATGACGGGAACGGTGTAGTCCACCGGGTCCTCGAATAACGCTTCGACGACAATTTGCTGATTAGCGACGTTGATCTCCCGATGCTTAATCTGCGTGTAGTATTTTCCGCGGAGAGGTTCGAGGTAGGGGCCAACCAGCCCGCCGTCTCCGGTCGTTCGCAGCTTGAATGGGAAGTAATATTCGTTCTCATCTGTGGATTTGAGTGGGCTACCTTCTAGCGCTTTCCACGCACGGCGAAACGCAGGGTAATCGTCATTGAAAAGATCTGTCAGATCCCTCTTGCCCTGGTCATCAAGACGTCCTTGATCGTTGAATTTTTTATCTTTGTGCCGAGCAGTGACCTCTGCAACCTTCTGCTTAGCGACTGGGTGCTTTCCCACAAATCGGAGGATAGCCGTGAGCCTCTGCTTGCCGTCGACCACCTCATGCGGCGTAGAAGGTCCGGTTCGCAGCAGAATGACGGATGGCAAAGGAACACCACGCAGGATGGACTCCATCAGGGACTGTCTTTCGCCATTGGCCCATACGTCACCACGCTGGTACGACGGCGTCAGGTTTGGGGGCTTCTTGGTAAGTTGAAAGATCGGCCATACTGCGGCCTTTGCCGTGACCGGCTCCGGGGTCACCGTTTCCTCGCCCGCGTCGATCTCGGCCCACGCGTCAGCCCACGACTGGGTAGCGGTTCCGCGGTTAGTGCCCTTGGCCTCAAGTTCTTCAAGATAATTTCCCTGAAGCCGTACGGCTGCCTCGACGCGCTCGTTTAGGCGCTCGAGCGCGCGAAGACTCAGCGGCGGGTTGGTACCTCCGGGAGCAAGAAGGTCGGTGGGTTCAAGGTTGAATTCAACGATTAGTGCCTTAAGGAATGGTTCACCGCCCGTGAGCGGGAGGTCCTCGCTGAGACTCAGCCAGCCTTGAACCTCAGCGATTTTGTTCATCCATGTATCGGAGGCAAAGTCCACGTCACCGCTGCCAAACATGGTCGATACTGGGGGAACGCCGTTGGGCGTGTCTGAAGCCTCGGAGAGACCTGCCAACCCCTCGGCGATGCTCTCCAGCATCGAGACACGCGGGTCTTCCTCGTCAAGGTCGTCTTCGTGTTCGATATGATCAGTCATCCAGCAACTCTCAACGGTTCGAGGTCAGAGGTGATGCTTGAGGTGGGCTGGATTAGCCCATGCAACAACCGTTCGGCGATTGCTTTGACAACGCGAGCGTTCACTGCGTTCCCCAAGGCTCTATACGCGTCGATGTCGGACGCGGGCAACTGGATACCTCCGAGGCACTGAAGTTCAGCGCACTCGGCTGGTGTCATGTAACGACGTTCCCCGGCCAGGTTAGCACCGAGGATAGGTACTTGGGTCTGCGTGAAGGCGATGAGACTTGGGGAGGTAGTGGGACGCTTGACCCGCAGTCCAGACGCACGCACCTGTAGCACGAAGTTGTCAATGTCACGGTCCTCACCTTGCGCGTTCCACTCCATCTTCTGGAAGCTAGACGGGAAGCTTTGTGGGCTCCATCTTGCGATCCAAGGATCAATCCAGTGACGGTTGGCTTGGTAGAAGTCGCGGTTTTGCCTGATAAAAGTCTGCTTCCACTGTGGAAAATTAAAGTCGCCTAGGCGGTTAGCGTGGCTAGGTATCCTTGTAAGTTGTTCGTCGAGCGAGCAGTCGAGGGACTGGCCGAAGCTGCCCTTAAAGCCCATCCGGCTAAGACCCCGCACAGGTCTGCGAACCCAAACCCCTGCTGGAGTCTCGTCCAGGTAGGGATAGGTTGCCCCAAATTCCATCGCCCAGATCGGGAAGGAAGGCAGCTTCATCGAAGCCGGCGAGTGGCGCAGGAAGTCGCCCCACATGTCAATGGCTCGCAGCGTCTGTTCCGGTATGGCGCGCCTGGAATGCCCTTCGTGGCGCAGTACCCATTGGATTTCGGTTGGATCTTTATGCTTCGCTGGCCACGCAAAATGATCGAGACCCTGGAGTGATCCCACGAAGTAGGCGCGGTCTCGCACCTGTGGAATGCCGAAATCGTGGGGCGAGAAATGCTCTACTTCGACGGAGTAGCCAAGCTCCTCCAACAAGCGAATGATCGTTATCCTGGTGCGGCCGCCGTCGTGCTTGAGAATATTGGGCACATTCTCCAAGATGAAGTGCAGTGGCCGCTTGACGCGCAAAATGTCGTGCACCTTGAAGAAGAGATTGCCCTGATTTGTGTCCTTAAAGCCCAGTTGGTCTCCTGCTTTAGAGAACGGTTGGCAAGGGAAACCCGCGGTAAGGACATGGTGATCGGGGACGTTGAGGGCTATGATTTCGTCGCTGCTCAACTCATTAAGGTCACCCCAAGCGTCGACACCGAAGTTGGCCTTATAGAGGGCCTTCAGTTTTGGCTCCCTCTCTGCAGCGAACACACCACGCCCCTCCAACTCATCGAGGGCGACGTGGAAGCCACCCAGCCCAGCGAAGAGGTCGACGAAACGGAAGGCCTCTTTACTAGTTGCCATTATTTCAGCCCCGTCCGTCTCTGCCTGGTCGGGCGAGATTTCTCATGATTTGTTCAAACATTCCTACTGTGTCACTTCGTGCTGTATGTCCAATGGTTTGTTGACTTCCACGCAGAGTTGACCTCTGAAGATACGGACAAAATATGGACGGGTTTTGACCTACTCCCCCGTGAGTTCTCATTTATGAGTTAGCTCTGTTCAGGTTTCAATCTTCCTTTGACCGGTTAGCGTATTCCCGCGGCTTCAGGCCCGCGAGGCCTGAGTGCGGGCGGTGATAGTTAAAGTCGTCGCGCCATGCTGCCACCAAATTTCGAGCATGGAGCAGGCTATCGAAGAGGTCTTCGTCTAACAGTTCGTCCCGCATCCGGCAATTGAACGATACAACGAACCCATGTCTCGCATCGGCTTGCCCGGCGCGATGTAGTGCCACTCGACCTCGCGATCCTCTTGCCACCTCAGGATCGCGTTGCTTGTTAGTTCTGTCCCGTTGTCTGACACCACAATGCAGGGATATCCGCGTATCTCGCCGATCCGGTCCAGTTCGCGGCCAACCCGGATGCCTGACGGCGATGTGTCGACGACGGCGGCCAGACATTCCCGGCTGAAGTCGTCGATCACGTTCAGAATGCGGAACCAGTGTCCTCAGGACAGGCTGTCGGACATCCAGCCGCGGAAGCGCCACCGGTCCGAGCGACCACGGCGAGGGTAGAGGCTCCAGCGCTTGTTCGGCCACTGCGGGACGGCCATCGGCGCTCTGATGCCCAAAGCGCGCTTTCGGCCACCACGTTTACGCACTGTCAGGCCCTCCTCCTTGTAGATGCGATACAGCTTCTTCCAGTTCATCTGCCAGCCGTCGCGCTTCAGCAGCATATGGAGCCGCCGAACCTACTGCGCTTCATCGTCTGTCTCCCTTGCATGGAACAGAATAATTCGAAATCGCCGACTTTTCAGGGAAGCAGGCCAGTTTCCACGGACGCCCCTTCGGTATAGCTTCCGTAACATCCATTTCCCGGAGCATACGACCTGCGATTAGTCCTTCTCGGACCCAGCCCAGCGCGCGCCACCACTCTTCATAGCCACGTTGGGCTGATGCGATCTGCTCTGGGTGCGGCCGCCAGATGACTGGGCAAACCTGCACCTCCACCGTCCGCCATTTGCCGCGCGTCAGCACGCGTTCATTGCCCACAACGATTGTCTTCGCCCGCTCCCCATGCTGGTTGCGCTTCGTCTCGACCGGTACGCAGCGTGGCACAGCCCCGGGCATCCAGTCCGGTGTCAGCCCTGCACGTGCCAGTTCAGCCACCCGGATCGCCATACGCTTGCCGCCGAGGCTGTCGGGCATCCCGGCGACGGTCGCGGCGATCACTTCCGCATCGGGATGCGTGTAACTGCCCATCTTGTACCGACCGCCATCAATCCTGCAGCCCAGCGCGGCACGTTGCATCAGGACGTATTCCAGCCCGAAGCCATAGCTTTCCTCGCTGACGTCTTTTGGCGGTGGCAACTCCAGCTGTGCCTTCTCAATACGGAAGGCCCACTCCAGCACCTGCTGAATGCCCAAGGCCCGTTTCGTTCGGCCAGTGCCTTTTGGAAAGCGAACATGATGGGTCATTTCACACCCCGCTGACGAAGCCGATTTGCAGTGACCAGCCCGCGGGCCAGCATGGCATCGCGCATCGTGTTGGTGATGGCGCTCGGCGGCAGATAGCGATCGGAGTTGACCAGATCGGCATAGAAGGCGGCCCGGTCGTCCATGCTGGGCATGGGGGTCAGATCAGGCTTGCCGCGGCGCCGTGGCTTCTGCGACTGCCCCGTGCCTGCATCCGCCTGTGCATCCTGCCGGGCCGCCCGCTCCATGGCCCGGTCTAGGGCCTTGGGTCCATCCGGCGGGGCAGGGTGGTCACTGCGGGTCGCTGTGGCGACCTCGATGATCTGGTCCGCGCTGAGACCGAGATCCTCGACCCAGCGGCCGACATGCGTGCGGGCCGGCCAGCCCTGCCACCAGGCAGGCAGGGCGGCGTCTGGTTCAAACCCGAGAGCTCGGAGCAGCTTTGCGAAGAACCGATCGAAATCGATCTCGCGCGCCTGCGCGTCCTCCTCCTCCTCCTTTACAGGTTCCCTTATAGGTTCTCTTACAAGGTTAGTGTCCGGATTTCGGACACGGGATTGGGCATTTTCCGGACACGGGTCGGGGCAAAATCCGGACACGGCTCCGGCGGAATTTCCGTGTGTGGTTTCCAGACACGGCTCGGCGGGCGCATCGGCTTGAGATGGGCTTTCCGTCGCGTGCCCACTGCCGCCATCTGTCGGCATTTCGCCATCACCTGTCTTCGAAGACGGCACCGCGCCACCCGATGCAAAACCCTCCTCGAACCCTAGAATGTATTGGGTCGCCATCTGGCGCCTGGTGGCAGGATCGATACGCGGCACGCGGCGGAGGAGGCCTGTCGCCTCCAACCTGTCAAGATGCTCGTTCAAGGTCGATCGGCTGATCTCGCAATCCAGCGCCAGGCGCTGCTGCGATGGAAAGCAACCGTAGTCTGGATTGAACCGGTCGCAGAGGTGCCAAAGGATGATTTTGGTGGTGGGCTTCAGCCCGCGCTGTTCGATCGCCCAGAGGGTGGCCTTGTGGCTCATGGTGCCACCCTCCGCGCGGGGACGTGTACCCGGCTGATGAACCCATGATCGGACAGGGCTACCAGCGCATCCTCGACCGACCGCACCAGGGCCCAGCCGAAGCCCTGCTCGAGGACAGCATCCCGGAACACCTCCTGGGACGGGCGCAGTCGGCCGGTGGAACTCTTGACCTCGAGAAACAGCACCCGACCGCCGGAGAGGACGATCAGATCGACAAAGCCGGGATAAACACCCATCCCGACCAGGATGGACTGCCGGATCTTTGCCCGGCGATCGCCGCCGGTAATTTCGTTTGCGGCGTGATGGACAATGGCGGTGCGGGGCAGGGCGAAGCGCAGCGCCTGGACGATGGCGCGCTGGGTATCCGCCTCGGGTGTGGCGCGGCGGGTCATGCGGCACCACCAGTCGGACCTGAGCAATCCATTATTTCAAGCAACCCAAACGCCTCGGCACGCTCGTCTCGGTCACCTGCCAGCCCCGCGACGACGCGAGCGGCCAGGATGACCCGGGCGTCAGGGTGATGCGGCGCATCGGCTAGAATGCCGCGGGCCTCCGACAAGCGCTCGTCTTGCCAGTCGCGCAGGTCTTCGTCCGAGATCATCGGGGAGGCAGGGTTGGGGAAACAGCGGGGCTGGCAGGTCATCTCCGTCCTCCCGCCGCTTTGGCGCGGGGCATCTCCTGGGCTGCCAGCCAGTCCTCCACCGCGCGGCGCCGGTACAAAACCGTGCGACCTGCTCGCACGCATGGCGGGCCAATGCGCCGGGCCTCCCAGCGTCCAAGAGTGTCAACTGTGATGCTCAGCGCCGTGGCCAGCTCCCTGCGGCTGATCCAGCCGGAAAGCGGGGCGCCGGCGCTCGTATCAGGTTCAGTCTGCGGTTGTGTCATCTGTCTCTCCTCAGCATCGCCCTGTGCGGGCGGATGTCGTGAGTGAGGCAGAGCAGACAGGCAGGGGTGGCGGGGTGGCGCAGGGTGGCACTGATCCTCCAATACCGATGCCACCCCATGTTTTGTTAGGTTTTCCGAGGGCGAACCAGGACAAGTGGTGAGTCGAGTGCGAGACGTCGCTGTCAAGAACTGAGTTTGATTGTGTTCCTGCTTTGTTCCTGTCTTTCATGCAGGAGGCGAGTCGCGTCGGGCAACAGCAACGGGGAGGGCAAAGATGACCAAGATGATTGTGGGGCGGGGCCTGCGTGCCCTCCGGTTGCTTGCTTCCGAGGGCGGCCATCGCGGCTGATGCAAACCAATTTTGCCAGGCAGAGCTGACTTCAGATGAGGAGGGCAGGCCGCAAACATTTATAGAACCAAGAAAGGAGACGAGGCATGGCCTTGCCACCACGCGTATACTTCACCCTTCAGGAAGCCGCTGCCCGGTGGAATTGCTCTTTAGCCGACATTGCCGGCTGGGCGTCAGTGGGGCGATTTGACATCGTGACCGGTGTTGCCCCCATTACCATCGGAACGCAGATCATCACCGGGTTTGCGGCCGTATCCCCGACAGAGATCCTTCCGATGTTCAGGCGCTGCGGCACAGGCCCTATCAAAAGCGTTTTACGCCGCATTCGGCCAAAAGATCAGGACGAATGGATTATGATCCTGGATCCCGCTGAACGTATTGAGGTGACATTGGCAGACTTGCTGATCATGGCCGAGGATGTCCTCCGATTTGAGACGGACTTCGATCTGCTGCGGAGGCCTGCGTCCAATATTGGCTCGACCGCTCGTTACGATTGGGACGGCATGTACATCACTTTGATGGTGCGGATTCACGAAGAGGGCCTCCCCGCCACCCAGGCTGAGTGGCTTGGCGAGGTCCAGGAATGGTTCGTAGCCAACAGCGAAAGCGGGGAGGTGCCCGACGAGCGGACGATCCGCCGCCGGCTCACACCAATCTGGAAGGCGCTGCGGGGATCTTGAGCGCGGGGACGGACTTTCAGGGCAGCCGCGGCAGCGGCAAGTCATGCCGATTTTCGCGCCTCCTCCGCATCGTGCACCAGCTTCGGCCGCGGCCGAAAGGCACTGGCCACCGCATCCACGCCCGCGCGCAGCGGGGAATCCATCAGATGGGCATAGCGCTGCGTGGTCTGCATCTGGCTATGACCCAGCAGTTTGCCAATCATCTCCAGGGACGCACCGCCGCTGACGAGGAGGGAAGCAAAGGTGTGTCGGAGATCATGGATCCGAACATCCGGGATCCCTACTTCCCTCTGTATGTTCATCCAGAACCGCCGGATTTCCTTGACCGGCTGCCCGGGCACGTCGCCGGGGAAGAGAAGGGGGCATCCCCGCGGTACCAGCAGCTGACGCTGCCGTACGATAGCTGCCGCTTCGTCGGAAATAGGAAGCCGGTGGATCTTGCGCTGCTTGGTCATGCTGGCAGGCTTTGACCAGCTCAGATGCTCGAGGTTGAAATGCTTAAAGTGGGCCTGCCGCACCTCGCCAACTCGCGCGCCGGTCAGCATGCACAGGCGGATAATATCAGCGGCACGGCGATCTTCTGCCCCCTCTAGGGCCTCGGCCAGCCGGCGGATTTCCTCGTGGTTCAGGAACCGCTCCCGGGGGTTCTCAAGCCGGCGTCGAAAGCCTGAAGCTGGATTGTCGTCACGCCAGCCCCAGGTCACCGCATAGGTGAACATCTTACGCAGCACTTCACCGGTGCGATTGGCGCGCACCGGCGTGGGCTTTGGCCCCTGCAGCTTCCGCGCCCGATTGTTCGGCTTGGCCTTCGATGGCCGGGCCCGCCCTGCCGCAACTTTGTTCAGCAGCTTTTCAACATCGTAGGGGCTGATTTCCGTCACCAGCTTGTTGCCCCAGTCCGGGGCAACCATCTTCGCCAGCATTGATGTTTGGTCCGATGCGTTCAGCGCAGAGAGGTGCGGCAGGTGAACTTCGGTGTACCGCTCGATCAGATCCTTGAACCGCGGGGCATCGCGTCCGCTTTCCTTCTGCCCGAGTGGATCGCCGCCAGCGTCGATTTCGCGCCGCAGTTCCTTGGCGCGCTCCCGCGCCGCCGTGGTTGACCATTCCGGCCAGCGCCCAATTGTCATCCGCCGCTGTCGCCCAGCGTGGCGGTAGTCGATCGTGAAGGCCCGGCTGCCGGAGCGGTAGATGCAGACAGCGAAGCCCCGCACCTCGGTGTCAAAGATCTGATAGTCCCGGCCCTTTGCAGGCTCCGCCTCGCGGACAGATTTCTCATTCAGACGCAGTCGGTTGGCCATGCAACTCACCCTCCAATCATGATCCTATGACACGTAGATTCGCGCCCTAGGCAAGCCATGCACCGCGGAAGGGGTGGCGGGGTGGCGCAGGGTGGCGGTCATGTGGGCAAGACGCGCCACATTGACGTGCCGATCATTAAAATGGGCGGAAGGCTGCCTGTGAGGTTGCGGCAACGCATCCGCAGCAATTGGCGATAGCGGGCATTCGCGACTCGCGCAGAGAGCGCCAAACTGCGCGGGAGCCTGGAAAGTCGCTGCAAATACATAGCCCGGTGGCATTCGAAGGGAAAACGGCCTAAACGATCATTCTGCGCGACACGAAACCGCGGCAGTTCTTTCGCTGACGCTGATAGACTGGGAGAGGAAATTTGACCATCAACCGTCTCTGCCATCCAATACAGCACTTCTTTGACGGCTTACAATTAGGTTCCTATCTGTGTCTACTGCCTGTCGATAAGCTCCACTGTGAGCAGATTATTGAGTTAAGTGATGACTTTGTATTATATCCAGCGGGCTCGTTGTCCGCGGATGATTTAAACTTGGTCTGGTGGCCAAGCTATGGATACCAAGAAATTTGCGGCAAAAACACTGTTTCCGAAGGGCTCGTATCTGTCTCTGGCGATGACTTACACTGGATCAAGTCCGCTGCAACTGGCATCGATCGTGATGAGCTTTTTTCAGGGGCGCTGATAGCATTCTTGGTAGAACTTGACTGGGATAGATTTCTGAAGCCGCCCTCACATGAGTTTCACTTGGAGTGCATTCAAAGAGCATCAAATAAAGCCGAAATGGCGATGGACTTAGTGAGATTAAATTACTGCAATCCTATGGTGATTCAGACGTTTCCAAATACTGCTGGATTTCATGGAAAGAGTGGCTTCACAGCAGGATTATTCTATACCGTGAGCGACAATGAAGCCTATCTGATTTCTGGAGAGATCGTGCCAAGTGTGCTCGTCCGTGGGTTGGGACTTGAGCTTGATCAGTTCGTTTGTCTCGAACCAGTGCATGATGGCCAAGTTGGCTTGATCGCCAGACATGCGCTCCGCCTCTACTCGAATGCTCTAACGTCATCGACTGAAACATTGAAGTTCATTCAGTTGATGAATCTTATTGAGTATATTGCCTCCCCCTTCACCTACATGAAAATGGCAGATGTAAAGAAACAAATTGCCCGTCATGTCGCCAGAAACCTTGGTGAATATGATAATATTCTTGAAGATTTCAAATTTCTTACGAGTGAAGCCGGCGCGGCGCGGGGCCCAAATAACGGCCTTAGACATAACATTATTCATTTAGGCAGAAATCTTGAAGACCTTATTGGGCCCGACGAGAGGACAGAGATGTTTCTTCGGCTTGTTTCATATTGCGCTATACCAATTCAGGATATGATCCGATTTTCGGCTGAAGACTGGCCGGCCATCGAGACCCACAGGACAAATAGGAAAAAAGAGTTAGGATTGTAAACGGAAGAGTTGAGCGTCTGCCATATGGGTATAATAATCGCTATCCCTTTGGCAGAGGCCCCGAAATCAATCCCTGTTCTGTCTAATAGGCTATGAATAAACCAATTTTGCTGCCGCAGCGAAAGGCAGCCGTGTGGGCTGCGCCCGCCTGTCGGCGCGGCATACTCGAATATCTGCTTCGAACGCCGGCGCCGAGATGGTCGATTGGCAGCTATGGGCCGAGCGCGCGGATGGCAGCCTCCCGCACCCGTTCCGTCACCAAGGACAGTAGATCGACGTGAAGAGCCCAGAGTTGCCCTCGCCGTTGCGCATCTTCGCTGCGCGTGCATTCGGCAGGTTCCAACTCCGAACCGACTTTCAATCAAACCCTTAGTGCTAAAACAACTAGCGCTAATCAGCCACTCAGGCTAGGAGGGTACTCCTGTCATTCAATCGTGCGCGACAGACCCACAAAGCTTTTTGGAATTGACAGGAAATTTAATTCTTGCAAGCAGACCGGCACAAAATAACTTGGAGTAAAAAGTGGCAGCAGGGTTCAACATCGATCTTGAGCTAGATGATTCTCAAATTCTGCTGACGTTCCTTCGTCAAGCAAGAATCTTCTCAAGCCTACTTGTGATGGAGCCAACCATTACCGCGGAGAATTTCGGAGTCCGCGTCCAATTTGTTCGGGGGCAGATCGATCTTCTGCGCGTAGTAGCGGCGGAAGTCTCCGAGCGCGCTTCGGTCGAAGAACGAAATTTTGAATCCGTGTCCAACGATCAAGAGCTTCTGAAGCGCCTTGATCGGGTTGGCCTTCAAGGGCAGCAACTGCACGCAAAAATGTCTGTTATTAATGAATGGTCAAGCCACTTTTTCGATCAGACAAAGAGTAGCATTAAAGCGATCAGGATGGTTTTGGACAACGCAATTTCAATTCTAGATTCGATATCAGTTGAGTTGCCAGGGTTTGAGTTTCTTAAAGAGTTTTACGAATTGATCAAAAATGCAATAGAGTCAATTAATCATGCAGATTGATTTAATGGAAGAATATAAGTTTCTCTGCGACAGGAATTGCGACAGGAATTGCGACAGGAATTCTCCCTTGAGCATGTTGGTGGGCTGAGTTCTCTCCGTTTGTTTCCTGCGCTTTGCCGTCGACGAGGACGGCTAACGCTGCACGTGCAGCGAACGGCGACAAGGTTCCGCACAGCAGACAGCGCTTGGTCCATTGCGCCGCGGCAAGCGCGAACTTCCGGTCCGGAGATGCTGCGAGGCGGCGCGAGACCGGTGCTGACTGACCGGTATGGGCCGACCTCGCCTGTCGTGGGCGGCGGGACGGCCGAAGGCCACAAACCTGTTGGCTGCTGTGCCGCAGCATGTGTTCAGAACCGGTAGTGCCCGGTCAGACATAGCGCAGTGGGTTGACGATGGGACTGGCGGTTTACTTCGGCATTGCGCAATCATGTCGGTATTGAACGATCCCACTGACTGCGGATTACCCCCATGGATGACAGACCTGATGACCTTGCTCGTTTGATGCACGAAGCCTTGGAAACCCTCGGTTGGGGTGCCGGGCCAGAGAACATCGCGGAGCAGGTCAGGCGACTGGATGCCGGACTTCCGGCGGAAGACGAGTTTTCGGTGATCTGTGCTTGGCTAGGAAAGTGCGAACTGATCCACAAGCTCGACCAACACCAGATGCCGCTGAACTCCAAAGGCAAATACCAGGTGCCCGATCTACTCGCTCGTTTCACGACCCAGTCAAACGAGCGTCCAGTCCTGATCGAGGTGAAATCAAAAGCGGGAAAAACACTATCGTTCAAACCGGACTACTTGAAGCGCCTGCAGGACTACGCGGACCTGATGGGAATGCCGCTTTTGATCGCATGGAAGTATCACGCACTCTGGGTATTGTTCGAGCCGAAGCACTTAAAAAAATCGATCAAGAACTTCAACATCTCCATCGGAGACGCGATGTGCGAGAGCCTGATGGGCATCTTGTTGGGGGACATCGCATACAAGATCGGCGAGGGCGCTGGTGTTCATCTACAATGCGACAAGGAGGCACTTGTCGCGGAGGAAACGGTGGAAAATGCTATCCAGCAATCTTGGAACACGACCATTACAGAGGTCAGGTTCACGGATAGGAACAGCGAACTGATTGAGGCACCTTCATTAGAGACCCAGACCTTGTTCAAGATCTGGGACCTTGAAGAGTTGCTTGAGTATCACGATGATCACATCCGTATCAGCTACACCGCCCCCGGTGACGGCATGAGGTTTGCTCACATGTCTCTAGTCGACCTGTTAAGGCTTTGGGCACCGGATCAGGAGAAGATGTCGTGGAGGCGCGTAGCTCGCAAGGACAGGTTCACGAGCATTGAGGATTTCAGAGGCGCAGTCGAGAAAGCTATGAATGAGAAAGTGGTCCATTTCATCTTAAATATGCTGCCTCGGTCCATTCCGAAGTTTGTAAACGAACCCGATGCGCATGGTAACCTTACGCTCGGTCCCTGATTGCAATTAGTTCACCCCCTTGGGCTTTAATCTGTGTGAGCGACATGGCCCAGTTTGGGTTGCTACGGCGAGTCCGAATGTCCGGTCCCGGGAAGGCGCAACGCCGCGACGCCGTCTGTTCGACCGGCCGCAATGGGGCCGGGGATGCGTGTCGGAGCATGTCCCGTAACGGCCGCTGGTATGCCATACCAATTGTTTTGCGATGCGGGCACTCAGAGGTAGCGCAGAGACGCTTCCGTTGCGGATGGCCTGCAACTTTTCTACGATTGCATCCTGACCTAACGGATGGGTGTTCCCGTGGAAGAGAGCGTAGATACAAGCATGCGCATTGAGGAAATCCTTGCGCAGGTGAAGCCTCTTGCTGCTGAATACTACCAACTGACCGGCAAGCCGCTCGGTGTGACCGGCGAGATTGCCGAATATCTCGCATCGACTATCCTCAATCTTGAACTCGCGCCTGCGCGGACCGAGGGCTATGACGCGCTGCGCCGAAATGGCGACTTAGCCGAGAAAATCCAGATCAAGGGACGGGCTTTCGGCGCGGGCGCAAATCCTGGCCAGCGCCTCGGGCGTATCAAGCTGGATGCCGACTGCGACGTCGTCATGCTCGTTATAATGGACAGCGCAACGCTCGAGGCCCGGGAGATCCTGGAGGCCTCTTATGCGGCGGTCGTCGAGGTCCTGGTCCGGCCGGGATCGCGCGCAAGGGAGCGGGGACAACTCGGCATCACGACCTTCCGGTCGATTGCCAAGAAGGTCTGGGAGGCGGAGCGACCGGCGGTGCCAACAGCGCGCACTGTTCAACCGGCCGTTGCCACCGCATCAGGCGGGCTCTTCTGTCCAGAGTGCGGACAGGAATTCCGAGGCACATGGGGCGGGATCGACGCGCATTGGAAGGCGCGCCACGACCATATCATGCCTTACGAGGAAGCTTGGCCGCTACTACGCACTGGCCGATATTCGGCCACAGGCACAGGCAACGTCTAACCTGTCATCCGGCCCCAGCTCTCCACCTTGCCCGAGCCGATATTAACGAGGTTGCGGTAGACGCCGTCAAGCGCGCGGTTAATTTACTGCAGTCTCTCGTGCATGGCCTTATCCTGCGTGGTAATATGGCGAGACTTCATCAGCAGGACAACATGTCTCTGGGCCTGACCCGCTTCCAGCGAACCAAGCTGCAGCAGTGGCTGATCCAACTCACTAGTTCTCGGGCGAGGCCGACAGCATCCTCGGACCTACCACCCGCCGCGCTATTTCCTGCTGGCAGGGCAACAATGGGCTGAGCGGGACGGGCTACATGACCGCCAAGCAGGTGCGGTCGGTGCAGCAGACCCGGGTCTGATGGTTTGTGGCATAGGGCGGGGATCAATCCCCTCCCTTTTGCCTTCATAGGCTTGGCAGCCTTGTGGGGCATTATCTTCTTTGCCGAGTTGCCAGACATGATCTTGACACTTGGGATGGTGCTGGTCGTCGGTGCTGGTGCTCTAGCCCTGCGTCGTTGGCAGCTTTGTCACGCAAATCAGGCTTTGCCTGCTCGCTTTCGCTGCGCCGGGCACCAACATCCGGTTCGGGGCAGCTACACCGCAGCAGCCCTCAAGGGTCAAGCGGCCGCTTTGGGCCGACTGCGTGATGTAGATGAAGCAATCAGAGAACTCGTCTACATCAACGCTACCTCAACCCTGAAACGTCGTTTTCAAGCGGATGGTTCGAGTGAAAGGTGGTTAAAAACGAACAGCGCCGACACGAAAGCTTTTCGATATCAAATTGATGCGCTGTAACTATCTGACGTGATTGGATTTTGCGGTGATCGGCGGGGTAGGCTCATAACCTGAAGGTCATAGGTTCAAATCCTATCCCCGCAACCAAAATAAACAGCAATAACAATACCCTACGCCCCGCTCAACAGCGGGGCTTTCGTATGCTTTGCCATCGGTGCGCTGGGCGTGTTGCAGCAGTTCCTTGACCGGCTGGCCAACGTGAACGATCTTCGCACCGGTTTTGGAATCCGGCAGGCGCAGGGCAGGGCTGTCGAAATCGATGTAGGACCACTTCAAGGACATGACTTCATTCAGCCGGCAGCCGGTCAGGATCAGCATCCGTGCGGCGAGGATCGCTGAGGAAAGTTCCACGCTTTCGTTTTCCATTTCGCGCAGCACCTCGCCAATCCTGCGCAGCTCTGCCGCACTGAGGAAGCGTTAGCATTCCATCGGATACGATCGCGATGAGGCTCGCCCTTGGGCTGCCGTCTTCAAGGCATATCCGGTTTCAGCCACGGCTACGGCTCGCGGATGGGAAAAATCCGCTCCGCCTGTCACTTGGCTATCAATCTTGAAAGAGCGGATCTCCCGGGTCAGTTCCTCCGCCTGCTGCCGCAACGAGATCGAGGCCGCAGTTGCCTGCTCCGCCACCGCCGCATTCTGTTGGGTCACGCGATCCAGTTGGTTCACGCCCGAGTTGATCTCGGTCAGGCTGAGTGACTGTTCGCTGACGGCCCGCGAAATCCCGGCAATCTGCACTGACACCGCGGCCGCCTTATGCAGGATCTGCTCAAGACTGCTACCGGTCCGTCCGACCAGTGCCGAGCCGGCCTTAACTTGGTTTGTGCTTTCCGAAATCAACGCCCGCACCTCGCGCGCTGACTCTGTGGCCCGCTGTGCTAGGCCCCGAACCTCGGACGCGACCACGGCAAAGCCCCGACCCGCCTCGCCAGCCCGG